>NZ_JAAKZF010000230.1 GCF_011045125.1 Allomesorhizobium camelthorni
CAGACGCCGGACGAGGCCTACTTCAATGCGCTGTCATCAATCCCGATGGCAGCCTAACCAAGGCAGGGAATCCACTTAGCGACAGCCCGGAACCTGTTCCGACAAACCGAGCCAGCTCTCACCGACCCGGCGCGCCCCGCCCGATGCAGGCGATAGGGTTTAACACGGCTGATTTCCGCTAGATGTCGAAGATTACGGGCTTTTTCCGCCTTGGGCACGTAGATTAGGTAGCCCTCGACGTAGGGTAACCCAAGTGGCCCAACAGCAGAAGGAAGAGCTCGCGCTCCGCCGTGATATCGAGCTTCTCATAGATGCTGTTGCGATGATTTTTGACCGTGCCGAGACTGATGCCCAACTTTTCGGCAATCGACTGGGTTGGATACCCAGCGAAAATGAGCTTTACGATCTCCCCCTCACGCTTCGTAAGTTTGTTGAAATAGAAGCAAACCAAATCGGCAGCGATGTTTGATCCGTTGGGCGGTTCAGACAATTTTCGAAGAACATAGATTCGTCCACCATCGAGTGTCGGCTGCCCCAACTGGAGGGACTGAATCGCAAGAGCATGTCGATCATCGATCGACAACAGCGTAAGATCTTCGTTCCAAGATGCATGCAGAGCGGGCATTAGCCTCGGAAGATCGGCTTCCGCTTTGTCCCATTCATTGCTCGAGAATAAACGTTTGCCTTTAGCACTTACAACGAGGACGGCTTCCGATCCATAAGAGGCTGCAGTTGTCCGAGCATTCATCTCAAGCGTATTGGCTATGTAAGACAGATGGGCTTCCTGCAGACCGAGTATGAGCGGATAGAGATCCCGTAGCAATCGAACCATCTCGACGGAATATTGGCCGCGCGTGCGTTCAAAGAACAATCCTAGCGTCGATCCGCAAAACCATGGGAGAAGAATGCCAACTTCGTCCGAAACCCCGAATATCCGGTTGAACTCTCGAACAAATGTTCCACCATGGTCGAGCGATGCTACGTCACCAAGCGTGACTACACCACACTGTCGGGTCCCCGTCCAGTATCGCAGAAACGGATCGAACTGGTAATAACTTGAAAGATACAAGTCACGGCAATCTTGCGTAATGCCGTCGCTAAGATGAATGTGTGGGCTCATATCATCGAAATAGCCGACAACTACACGACGGTCCCAGTCTACAAGCATCGCAAGCAGGTGCAAAAGACGATTGTGAAAAACGGCGCTTCCTATCTCACGCGCCGTGTCTCCCAGGGCGCGGGCCAGAACGGTGCGCATCCCCGAATAGGACGGACTGTCGATTTCCACTTCCCAATCGGTGTTGCGTTTCCGAGGATGCTTCACATTCCGCAACGCTTCGCGAAACATGTTCGGATCGACATCTATGGTTCGAGCCATATGCTCGGCGGTTGTGTGTTTGGCGATCATGACGTGTCCTACGCGCTCTGCTAAAAGTATGAGGAATCAGAGTGCAAAGCGCCATGACTCAGTTTTGGATTTCAAACTGGGACACTCCCCTATCATCGCTTACCAAAGCCGGTTAGCTTTTCCAGTCTGATTCCATGGAGCCGGAGCCCGCCTGGCGAGCTCCCGCTTGGGTCAGGCGATCGGCGAGGATG
>NZ_JAAKZF010000231.1 GCF_011045125.1 Allomesorhizobium camelthorni
GACCGAGGGCGTGTAAAAACGCGTTTGCGAGGAAGGCGATGTGACGCGTTTTCTCGGCGGCGACTTGGTCGTCTACAGGGTTAAGCGGCCCGCTCAGGCTCTGATCGCTGCGATCAGCGGTCTGACGCCGAAGATCTGGATCAATCGCTTGATGTTGTAGGCTAGAACGTGGAGGCTCATCTCCGTTCGGACCTTGTCGAGCGTTCTGGTCAGAAAGTGGGTACTCCCCATCCACGCCTTGAGGGTTCCGAACGGATGCTCGATGGTCTGTCGGCGGATACCCATGGCATCAGGGATGCGGTCGAGCCTGGCTTGCATCTTGTCGAGGACGCCTTCGTGCTCCCAACGCTTCAGCCGTTTCACCTTGTCGGGCGTGCACCTGGGCTTGAGCGCGCAGGTAAGACAGGCGGTGAGATTGCGATAATGGTCGATGTTGTCCCGACGGTCTGAGCGTGCAGGCCCCTTCGTCAAGTGCTCGCCGGCCGGGCAGGTGTAATGATCCTTCTCGGCGTCATAGATGAAGTCCTGCACGGTGAAGCGACCGCGCTTGGTATTGGCGGATGTCAGAGTCTTGGGGACGCAAGGCAGCACCCCGGTATTCTCGCACGCCAGCACCTGGTCGCCGCTGAAGTAGCCGCGGTCGGCCAAGACGGTGACCTCTTTGCACCCTGTTGCTTCCTGGGCCTTTAACCCCATCGGCGCGAGCTGGGCGCGGTCGCTGCCGCTGTTGGTCACCTCATGCGCGACGATCAGATGATGGTCGGCATCGACGGCCGTTTGCACGTTGTAACCGACGATGCCGGTGCCTTTGCCGCTCGTCGCCATCGACCGCGCGTGGGGGTCGGTCAGCGAGACCTGCTTGTCCGGCGCGGCCTGGACCTTTTGCTCCATCTCCTTCAAGGACCGCATCTGTCGGCGCAGGCCGGCAATCTTCTCCTCGATGCGTGTCGTTTGGGCTTCGGTGACATCACTCTCTTCGCGATCCGCCCTGTCCAGGGCGGCGAGATAACGGGTGATGCTGGCGTCGACCTGCTCCATCCGCTTGCCGACCTTGGCCACGGTGAAGTTCTTGTCGCGGTTGTTCACCGCTTTGAACTTGCTGCCGTCGATCGCGACAATGGCACGCGTGAAGAGGTTCAACCGGCGGCACAGTTCAACGAACTGCCTGCACACCGCTCTGATTGCGGCTCCGTTGTCACGCCGGAAGTTAGCGATCGTCTTGAAGTCCGGCGCCAGCCGCCCCGTCAACCACATCAGCTCGATATTGCGCTGAGCTTCCCGCTCGAGGCGGCGGCTCGACTGAACCCGGTTGAGGTAGCCGTACAGGTAAATCTTCAACAACGTCGACGGATGATAGGCAGGGCGACCCGTCGACGCCGGCTGCACGCCCTGAAAGCCAAGCGCGCCAAGATCAAGCTCGTCGATGAAGGCTTCGACGACCCTAACCGGGTTGTCCTCAGTCACGTAATCGTCCAGCGACTCCGGCAATAACAGCGACTGTCTGCGGTCTTCACCCTCGACGAATCGCCCCATAGCCGATCTCCTCCAACCGACCTAAACCTATCATAAAACAGCGTTTTTACACAGTCTGGACCCG
>NZ_JAAKZF010000232.1 GCF_011045125.1 Allomesorhizobium camelthorni
CCTAATCTTCGTCACATGAGCAAACTGCAAAAGGTGGTTTGCAGTTTGAACACCGCGAGGTGAACGGATGAGGAGGGCGATTGCTTACTACAGAGTCTCGACCCAGCGGCAGGCTCGTTCAGGTTTGGGCATTGAGGCCCAGAGAGCGGCAGTTGCTCGCTTTGTCGAGATCGAAGGCATCGCCATCCTACACGAATATACCGAGGTTGAGACGCTCGACAGGCGCCCTCGCCTGGCCGAAGCCCTTGCTGCTGCAAGAAAGGAGCGCTGCCCGGTCCTCGTTGCCAAGCTCGATCGGCTTTCGCGCGACGTTGCCTTCATTGCCGGACTGATGGCCATGGCGCCGAAGCGGCGCTCGGCAAGGTCGCGGGTGATCGCCTCGCCCCTTGCGAAATGGGCGCGAAGGTAGGCGAGGTCCTGCATCCACGGCGCTTCGGGCGTGCTGCCGCGGGCGCGCACGAAATCGTCGAGCGCCAGCGCGAAGGCGGCGTCGAGCCACGCGATGACCCAGGCAAGGCCGGAGGCGGTGCCGTCGCGGAGGGGGGTCATGGTGAGCGGAGTGTCGTTGTCAAGCGACAGGACCTTGGGATGCGGCGTTTCGGCGAGGAGCCCGATGGCGGCGCGCATCCGGGCGGGGTCCACATTCCGCAGCGTCACCTGCACGTCGCCCTGCCCTTCGCCGGCGATCAGGATCACCGAGACGAACTCCGAGACCGGCAGGTAGCGCCGCCAGCCGTTGTCGCCGCGCTGCTCGAGCAGGATGATGACCGGTTCGTTGGCATCGAGGTAACGCTCGATCTCGCGCTCGTCGGCGACGCTTTCGACATTGAGCCAGGGCTCGCGGCGAGGCCCTCGGCGAAGGCGCGGCGCCGGAATGGTCCGATCACGATACGGTTTGCGGCATCGCTACCCTCCATCGTAGAAGGATACCGCTGGGTGGACGGGCGCGGGATGCGCCGGAGGGATGGGATTTGGCCCGTGCCGAACGACCGGGGGAACGGGCTCGGCGGATCAGGCCATCCGGCCCACAGGCCGGGCCGGATGGCGTAGGCCGTTTGGCCCACGCTGCGGGCGGCGCCGGGGGCGACCTCCCATCCCGACCGCCGCGAGGCGATGGCGGCGAAGGTAAGCGCGACGCTCCGCAGGTTACTGGCTGCGCCGTTCTCGGGCTCGCGGCCGTCCTCGATTGCGGGCGAGCTGGCGCTTGGCACTTATCCGGGGTCTTCCTCAAAGTGTGTGGTGGATCGACGTGACCATAGTCGTGACCCGCGTCTTGGAGCCTCGCAACCGGTCAGCGATGCCGCCGACCACCTCTGCAGCAGTCCACATGACGCCGCAGGGGGTCGGTAGCCCGACGGCGCATCCTTCCACTGCAGCCCATTGCGGATCACATAGACGATACCGCTGACAACCCGCCGGTCATCGACCCTTGGCACCCCGTGCGACAGCGGAAAATGCGGCGATATCCGCGCCGTCTGATGCTCGCTCAGCAGAAACAAATCACCCATCAAGCCTCCTTCAACGGAGACCGTGAATCACGCCTCAAACCAAATTAATAGGTCCTGAGCCTA
>NZ_JAAKZF010000233.1 GCF_011045125.1 Allomesorhizobium camelthorni
CCCGCTTCTCTCACCGCATCTGACGTTAGGCGGCGTTTTGGCCCGGCCAGGCGCTGGCATCGCGCCGGGAACTCGAAGACGAGCGCAGTCGGTGCCGCGGCGTGCGACGATCGGAGCTTTGCAATGTATCCTCTGTTGTTGACGGTAAGGTTCAGGTCCTGCGGCGTCACCGGGCCGCGGCACGTATTCGGGCGTGTGCCAGAGCAAACTCGTCGGCATAGGGGCACGCCGAAGCCATTGCGACTTTGATGCGGCGCACCGAGACGCGAACCTGTGCGCCGATTTTCAGCAGCTTAAGCCTGATCGTGCCGCAAGTGGCCTCGGCGAGCCGGGTGTGGGCGAGGCCGAGGCGGCGCAAGGCGCAGATCAGGACATACGCAAACGAGGCGAACCAGAGGCGCAGCTGGTTGGCGCGCATGGTGTGGGCACTGGTGCGGTCGGCGTAGAGGTCGAGCTGGCACTCCTTGATCCGGTTTTCCATGTCGCCGCGGGCGCAATAGAGATCCTCGTAAAGCGCCCGTGCCGCCCAACGCTTTGCTTTGAGCGAAGTGACGATGAAGCGCGGATTGGCCCCCTGCGTCGTCCACTCGGCCTTGGCGATGACCCGCCTGCGGCGCGACCAGCTGTCTTTCGTGGACCACAGGAAGTCGCGGAACACACGCGCAGCCTGGCCGCTTTTCCTGGATACCCGGCAGGCTTCCTGCAAGGCCGGGGCAATCCTTTTCTCCAGCCGCTCGTTGCGGGCGATCCCAAAGACATAGTCGACGCGATTGGCTTCGCACCAGCTCATCAGCTCGTCGCGGGCAAAGCCGGAATCGGCACGCAGGATGATGCGCACTCTGCGCCATTTCCTGCGGATCTGCCGAACGATCCGCTCGACCTCGTCGACCGATCCCTTGCTGGCATCGATGTTGGAACGCCTGAGCTTTGCCGCCAGCAGGTGCCGTCCACAGAAGACGTAGAGCGGCAGATAGCAGTAGCAGTTGTAGTAGCCGTGGAAGAACCGGCCTTCCTGGTGTCCGTGCAGCGGATCATCGGTGGCATCCAGATCGAGAACGATCTCGCCCGGTGACTTCTCGTGGGCTTCCAGGAACAGGTCGACGAACAGGGCTTCGATCGCCTGCGTGTCGTGGCCGATCTTGTGGTAGCGCGTCGGCTCCCCGACGCGGCCGTGCTCCAGCCGGTTGAGCGTCGACTTGCCGGCAAGCACCGCACAGTCCTCCCGCTTCGGCGTCAGGCTTTCCGACAGGAGGGCCAGCACCGGGTCGTGGCGCAGCGTGTCGTGGTCGTCAACGTCCTCGTAGCCCAGCGCGATCGCGGCGATCCGCTGTCCAACCAGCGTCTGTACGCTATGCACCGTGCAGTCCGGATCGCGTCGGTCGATGAAGCCGGCGGCCACCCGGCGGAACAGGCCGACGGCTTTATCAACGTGGCGCAGAAGCAAGGCGCCAGCATCCGAAGTAATCGCTCCGCCGTCGAAACCGGCGACCACTTTGTGGCCGTCGAAGCCTTCAAATTCGAGCTGATCGCAGCTACAGTGTGTTTGCATCGGACCCCGTCCATTGAAC
>NZ_JAAKZF010000234.1 GCF_011045125.1 Allomesorhizobium camelthorni
CCAGCCACCAGCAGCCCTCGCGCAGCTTGTGATTACCATTGTCGCTGGCGGTGACGAATGCCACCTCGACAGTCGGCGCGATGTTGTAGGCCGGCGCCGTGTTCTTGTTGATCTCGTAATCTAGCGTCAGCCGGTAGAGCTGCACGATTTCGGACCAGGGCAGGTATCTCGTGAAGCGTCCGCACATGCGTTTCGTGTCAGCGCTTGCCGGAATAGAGCTGGTCGAGATCGACCGCGACGGATTTCGAGAACCCCTCAAGATATTGGCCAGCGCGCTCGCGGGTCGGCTCGACGTTCGAGATGAAGTTCGATGTCAACATTTTGAGTGCATTAGCCGCCGTCAATGGACCCTCTTCGTCGCCAAGCACCGCCAAGAGCTGCAGGCAGAGTTCGTTTGCCCGATCCATGTCGGGCCTTGCTTCGGCAGGGCGTGCGGCCGCCCAGTCTCCCGCCGCCCTTTGCATCTTCGCCGGCATTTTCACGCCTCCGTCTCATGTCCTGCGGGCAGTGAACGAAATGAGAACAAAAGAGTCAATACCAGCTTGACGACGGAAGGAATGCGTTCCTATTTCAGGCCATGCCGGAACCCTATTGGCCGAAGAAGAAAGACTATCTGCTGTCCAACCTCAACGATGGCAGGCAGATGGTTCGCGTGCGCTGCTGCTACTGCAGGCGGACGCACAACTATTTTCCCTCGGACTTGATCCAGATTTTCGGCGATGTGGATGTCGATTCGCTGATGTGCCGCATGAAATGTGAAGGCTGCAACAGCCCAGGCAGCATCAGGGTGGACGCGTTCTCGCCAACCGGAAGCGAGGCCGTGGGCCTTCGTGTCCGCCGGCTGGTAGCAATCAAGATCCAGCGCGTGCCGGTGTGGCGGGACGAGTAGCGTCAGTTCCAGCCTGCCCACAGAACATACGCCGCCACGATGTTCGCAGCGGCAGCGAGGAGCCAAGCTGGGATGGAAGGCCGCCAAAGTGCGTAGGCGGCCAGCACAAAGGCAACGAGCGACGCTATGCCCATAGTTGGATGCCCCCATCCGTCAGGGCAACAAGCGCCCCTGCGCCGAGTATTGCGATACGCATCAAACCTTCGACCAGGCTCTGTATGCCCGGCCTGCTACGGACATCGACCGTCAGAGTGATTATCGTCGCCGTTCCGACGCTAAGCACCGTAACCGCTGCGATTGAAATGAGAGCAATCTGAGATTCCATGTGGGCCTCCTGTTTGAATAGGAGGATTCTCCCGTGCGGCAGAACCACGTGGACAAGAAAATGCTGAAAGCCTTGGAAATGCTGGGGTGCCGAATTGTTTTATCCACTCTTTCGTTGGCGGTGGCCTGCCTCTACGGCGTTCAAGCCACGAGCGCATCCAGATAGGTCGTCTTGGTGCCCGGGGTGAACTTATCCAGTGAAACCGTCTGGAACGTGTCGTATTCGCGATTATAGGCCCGCAAGTACACCTTCGCCTGTGCCGCCATGTCGTTGACGTTGATCTCGCCTTCCAGAATTGCGAGGCAAAGACTGGAAACCACATCGTCCCTTATGAAGCGGGGCAGGCCG
>NZ_JAAKZF010000235.1 GCF_011045125.1 Allomesorhizobium camelthorni
GAGTCGGCCGTGAACAATGACGCGTATCAGGCTGCGAGCGGTTTCGGTCGGCTGTGGATGACGGCGATGAGCAGCCACAAAAGCTGCCTGAACCAGTTGAGCAGGAGCGAGAAGTTGTAGCCTGCGGCGGCGAGGATGGCGTTGACTGCATCGCCCTGTTCGCCAGCGAGGTAGTTGCGGCCCATGCGGTGCTCGGCCTTGATGTGGCCGATCACAGGCTCGATCGCCGAGCGTCTTCGCATTTCGCGCTTGATGGCCGGTGTGACGCGCCGCTTCTGGCCGGCGGTGAAGACCCTGAACTCGTGGCTCTGTGGCGCATTGTGGCCGCGGTATCCGGCATCGGCCAGGATGCGGCCGATCTCATTGCCGATGGTCTTTTCCATCTCGGGGATGACGCTCGCGAGCGTGTGGCCGTCATAAGGATTGCCCGGCAGCGCTTTCGCGTGCAGGGCGAACTGGCCGCCCTTCGAGCGCTGCAGCGTGGTGGCGACCGACACCTTGACGCCGAACTCGTAAGGCGCATGCGCCTTGCCCTTGCCGATGCACTCGACCTCGTGAGCGTGCAGGCTGTAGATCTTGCGGCCGCGTTGGCGCTGACGTTGCTTCAGGACCGTCGAAGCCTGGTAGAGCGGCCATCTGAAGATCGCGTCCAACTCCTCTTCGCCGTCGATCTGGCGCTCTATGTCGCGAATGGTGCGGCCGAGATAGGTCTTCAGCTTGCGCAGCGCCTTGTTGGCCCGCTTGAACTGCTTGGCGTGCGCATAGCGCTGGTGCTTGATCAGCGCCAGCTTGCCGACCCGCACATAGGTCTGGCGCAAATCCAGCCCTGCCTGTCTGGCCAGCCGCACCAGCCGTTCGCGCGCCCGGTGGATGAGCTTGGCATCGGTCGGGAACATCACGTTCTTCGGCTGCACGGTGGTATCCACGATCACCCGGCGCGTGTCGGCCGGCTTCATCGCCCCGGTATTGACCGCAATGCTGAGGCTTTCCTGCAGCAGAGCCGTGACCCGCTCCTCGCCCATGCGCTGGCGCCAGCGCGTCATCGACGAGCGATCGAAGGGGAGTTCGTGGCGGAAGAACTCCTCGCCGCACAGATACTGGAAGTAGGGGTTCTCCACCCAGCGGGCGCACATCTCCTCGTCCGACAAGTTGAAGGTGTGCTTCAGGATCGCCAGGCCCGCCATCAGCCGTGTCGGCAGCGGCGGCATGCCAGGTCCGTCCGAATAGACCGCACCGAAGCGCTCCTCCAGCACCGGCCAGTCGATCGCCTGCGCCAGCCGCACCAGCTCGTGCTTCATGTTGATGATCTGATCGAGCCTGGAGCGGAACAGGTCCTGCTCTCCCGTCTCGCGCTTCTCGCGTGGCCTGGACACCGCAGTTCCCTCGATTCGCCTCGCCAAAACGAGTGAATCATGCCTCGGCGCACAAGGGAATCGCAAAACCGAATTGCAAGAAAACAGCGGTCGAACACCGCAAATCCTGCAATTCCAAAGCTGCCATCTGCGCTATTCAGAAAGCCAGATCAACGGCTTGCAGATAGTTCACGGTCGACT
>NZ_JAAKZF010000236.1 GCF_011045125.1 Allomesorhizobium camelthorni
CGTCGACCGTGAACAATCTTGACCGCTAAGCGGCAAGCTGCTTCGGCCGGTTCAGGAACGCGGCGATCAAGAGCCACAAAAACGCCTTCAGCCACCTGAGCAGGAGGGAGAAGTTGTAGCCAGCTGCGGCCAGGATGGCGTTGATCGCATCGCCTTGGGTGTGAGCGAGGTAATTGCGGCCCATTCTGTGTTCGTTCTTGATGTGGCCGATCACCGGCTCGACGGCCGATCGCCGCCGCATCTGGCGCTTGATGGCCGGTGTCACGCGGCGCTTCTGACGGGCGGTGAAGACCCTGAATTTGTGGCTTTGCGGCGCGTTGTGGCCGCGGTAACCGGCATCGGCGAGGATGCGCTCGATCTCGGCACCGATGGTGTCTTCCATCGCAGGAATGATCTTTTCGAGCGTGTGCCCGTCGTAAGGGTTCCCGGGAAGTGCCATGGCGTGCAGGGCGAACTGACCGCCCTTTGAACGCTTCAGCGTCGTCGCCACGGACACCTTCACCCCGAACTCGTAGGGTGCGTGCGCTTTGCCTTTGCCGATGCACTCCACCTCATGGGCGTGCAGGCTGTAGATCTTGCGGCCACGCTGGCGCTGCCTCTGCTCCAGAACCGTCGAGGCCTGGTAGAGCGGCCACTTGAAGATCGCGTCCAGCGCCGCGTCGCCGGCAATCTGACGGGAGATGTCGCGGATGGTGCGCCCCAGATAGGTCCTGAGTTTGCGCAGGGATTTGTTGGCCCGCCTGAATTGTTTGGCGTGGGCGTAGCGCTGATGCATGATCAGCGCCAGCTTGCCGACCCTAACATAAGACTGACGCAGGTCGAGCCCCGCCTTCCTGGCCAGCCGGACGAGCCGCTCGCGCGCCCGATGGATGAGCTTGGCGTCGGTTGGGAACATGACGTTCTTGGGCTGCACCGTCGTATCGACGATGACCCGGCGCGTGTCCTGCGGCTTCATCGCTCCGGTCTTGACCGCCACCGCCAGGCTTTCCTGCAATAGCGCGGCGATCCGCTCCTCGCCCATGCGCTGGCGCCAACGCGTCATCGAGGAGCGGTCGAACGGCAGCTCGTGACGGAAGAATTCCTCGCCGCACAGATATTGGAAATACGGGTTCTCGATCCAGCGCGCACACAGCACCTCATCCGACAGGTTGAAGGTGTGCTTGAGGATGGCGAGCCCAGCCATCAGCCGCGTCGGCAGCGGTGGCATTCCGGGCCCGTCACAATAGACCTCGCCGAAGCGCGCCTCCAGCACCGGCCAGTCGATGGTGCGGGCCAGCCTCACCAACTCGTGGTTCATGTTGAGTATCTGATCAAGGCGGGCGCGGAACAAATCCTGTTCTCCCGCCTCGTGCCGTTCGCGTGGTCTGCCCATCGCCTGGCTCCGATTCACTGCGATGAACGCAGTGAATCACGCTTCGCCAAGCAGGGAAATCGCAAACTGGATTGCAAGAAAACTATCCACAAACTGGCCGTTACCTGCAATTCCGAAATCTGCAAATCGGGCGATTCCTATGGAATATCAGCGGCTTCCGAATTCTTCACGGCCGACTAA
>NZ_JAAKZF010000237.1 GCF_011045125.1 Allomesorhizobium camelthorni
AGGTGATGACGACGCTGGTGCGCTCATACAGCTTGCTCAGCAGATGGAACAGCAACGCTCCGCCTGATGCGCTGAACGGCAGGTATCCGAGTTCGTCAAGGATGACGAGATCGGATTGGGCGAGCCGGTTGGCGATCTGCCCTGCCTTGCCCTGGGCCTTCTCCTGCTCGAGCGCATTGACGAGTTCGACGGTAGAGAAGAAGCGGACACGCTTGCGATGATGCTCTATCGCCTGCACGCCAAGGGCTGTGGCGATGTGGGTCTTTCCGGTGCCGGGGCCGCCGACAAGCACGACGTTGTTGGCCCCGTCCATGAACTCACAGCGATGGAGCTGGCGCACGAGGGCCTCGTTGACCTCGCTGCTGACGAAGTCGAACGGCCAATTGGCGAAAGAGGCCGGCACGCTGTAGCGATTGCGCTCCAGATGGACGAGGCAGGTGGGCGAGACACGCTTGGTGTGTTCGACGAAGCCATCGAAGGGCCGAGGCATCGGCATCAGAAAGTGGGCTTCCTCAACCCGGATGTTCTCGATCGTTCCGGGTCTCAGGCCATGGGGAATCTGTTGCCACAGTTCCCGGCATCGCTGTTCCAGCCAGTCGTTTCAAGGCCTGAAGGGTGGGAAAGCGCGGCAGCGGCTGCCATAGCCGATGGCGGACATCCTGGACGTTCTTTCTCGACTTGCCCCTTCTCCTAGCCCGAGGCTGGATTGCAGAACTCGGCCTCGAACAGATAGTGGCTGGCCATAGCCGAGAAGCGGGCGTTGACCTGACGATCCTTGCCGCGGCCGATCCTGTCGATCGCCGTGCGCATGTTGTCATAGATCCCACGCCGGGGAACGCCGCCCAGAACACGGAAGGCGTGGTTGTGGGCATCAAACAGCATCTCATGGGTTTGCAGCGGATAGGCCCGCACGATGAAGGCACGGCTGTAGCTGAGCTTGAAGTGCGCGACCTGCAGCTTGGTGCGCTCGCCGCCGATGATCGCCCAGTCTTCCGACCAGTCCAACTGGAAGGCTTCGCCGGGCTCGAACGCCAGCGGCACGAAGGTGCCGCGCCCGCTCGTTTGCATCTGCCGCTGGCGGTCCGCCTTCCAGGCACGCGCAAAAGCGGCAACGCGGCAGTAAGAGCCCTCATAGCCGAGGCTCATCAGGTCCGCGTGCAGTTGCTTGATCGTGCGCTTCTGTTTGCGCGGCCTGTTCGTCTCGGTCCTCAGCCAGGCCGACAGCCGCTCGGCATAAGCATCAAGCTTGCTCGGCCGCTCCGGCACCTTGAAACGAGGCTCGATCTCGTCGGATCGCAGATATTTGCGGATCGTGTTCCGCGACAGCCCCGTGCGCCGCGCAATCTCCCGCATCGAATGTCCCTCGCGCAGATGCCAGCGCCGGATAACACTCAGTAACGCCATGTCTATCACTCCAAAGTCCCCTGCAATCATCAGGCAGGGGTGGGTTCAAACATGGGTCACTTCTCAATGGAAAAACCGCCCAATCTGGAGTGCGCCCCTTGGGGTGGACAGA
>NZ_JAAKZF010000238.1 GCF_011045125.1 Allomesorhizobium camelthorni
CTGCTTCTCAGGCTGGCGCCCGGCGACCCGGCGGCCATGATCGCCGGCAAGTCGGCCACGGCGGAGATGATCGCCGGCATCCGCGAGCGGCTGGGACTGAACGATCCGCTGCCGGTTCAGTTCATACGTTGGGTCTGGGACATGCTCGGCGGCGATTTCGGCACCTCGATCTTTGCCGGACGACCGGTTCTCGAGCTCATCTCGCAGCGGCTTGAGCCGACCATTTCCCTGTCGATCCTGACGATGATCGTTTCGGTGACGGTCGGGGTCTCCTTCGGCGTCCTCGCCGCGTGGCGAGCTGGCGGTCTTGTTGATCGCATCCTGACGGCATTCGCGACACTTGGTTTTTCTGTCCCGGTGTTTGTCGTCGGCTTCTTTCTCATATACGTGTTCGCTGTCAGGGCACATTGGCTGCCCGTCCAAGGATACCAGCCTATCGACCATGGCTTCGGGCCTTGGCTTGTGCGCCTGATCCTGCCGACCGTGACTTTGAGCGTTCCCTACATTGCCTTCATCGCCAGGATAACACGCGCGAGCATGCTGGAGGTTCTGTCGGAAGACTATATGCGAACTGCCGCCGCCAAGGGCGCCTCGTCCTATGCCATGCTTTTCCACCACGCTCTGAAGAATGCGGGTGTGCCGATCCTCACCGTGATCGGCTTAAGTTTCGCAGGGCTGATCGGCGGCGTCGTCATAACGGAAACGGTGTTCAACATACCTGGTGTCGGTCGCCTGGTGGTCGATGCGATCAACAACCGCGATTACCCTATCATTCAAGGTGTGCTCATCCTGGTTTCGGGTCTGTACGTCCTTATCAATCTCGGGGTCGATCTTTCCTACACCCTCGTCGACCCCCGCATCCGGTACTGATTATGACGCTCCTCTCCGCACCTGTTGAATACGTCCCGACGGGCCGCCTGCGAATATCTGACCTTCCCCGTCTGGCGCGGCGGCATCCGCTGGTCGTGATTGGCGGCGGCCTGTTGGCGCTGTTGATCATTCTGGCGCTCGCTGCCCCGCTTTTCGCCGGCGATCCGGTGAACATGGATCCATTCAAGCGCCTCCAGCCACCGTCAGCTGACTTGTGGTTCGGAAGCGATAATCTGGGCCGTGACGTGTTTGCACGAACGGTGTTCGGCGCCCGGATCTCACTTTTGGTGGGATTGACGGCGGCGGTGGGCGCGGCTCTAGGCGGGCTTCTTATCGGAGTTATTGCTGGCTATGTCCGCAGCTTCGATAACATCGTAATGCGCGTCATGGACGGCCTTATGTCGATCCCGACATTTCTGCTTGCTATCGCCCTTATTTCTCTGACAGGCCCCGGGATCGGCATCCTCATCGTCGCGATAACGATCCCCGATCTCCCAGGCGTCACGCGGCTGGTCCGTTCGGTGGTTCTGGGTGTTCGGGAGCGTCCTTACGTGGAGGCCGCGCTCTGCGGCGGCGCGCGCCTGCCCAAGGTGCTGTGGCGCCATATCCTCCCGAGCACCATACCACCGCTGATGGTCCA
>NZ_JAAKZF010000239.1 GCF_011045125.1 Allomesorhizobium camelthorni
ATTGTGTTGAAGAAGTCGGGTTCGAAGCCGATGGGAGAGCTTGTTCAAGGCGTCGCGATTGGAGTCGAAGCGGCCTTTTCGTCCTAAGTGGCCGGGACCGCTGTCCGGATCGTGCAGATCTTGGCCAATTTCCTGAGGTTCTGGGCGATGGCGGCGAGGTGGAACTCATCGCGGGCGCCACAAGGGCCGCGCAATCGCAATCGATCGAGCTTCAGGATGCGCTTGAGGTGCGCGAACAGCATCTCCACCTTCTTCCGCTGATAGCGTGAGGTTTGGTAGGCATCGGTCTTGGCGATATCGCGGGCCATGTCGCGCGCGCCCTCATAGATGGAACGCGTCACCTTGCGCGCCGGCGCCTTCGGACAGCACCGTGGCTTCAGTGCACAGGCGTCGCAGTCGTGCTTGCTCGCCCGATAGCCCAGCGTACCATCCTTGTTAACGCCGTCCCGCGGTCTCTTGAAGGGCCGGCGATAGAGCTTGAGAAGCTTTCCGCCCGGGCAGCGATAGCTGTCGCTTGCATGATCGTAGATGAAGTCCTCGCGTGAGAAGGTACCATCCTTACGCTTGGACTTGTCGAAGACCGGAATGTGCGGCTCGATCCCGCGTTCATGCACCAGCCAGTTGAGCATCTCGGCCGAACCGTAGCCAGTGTCGGCGATCAGCCGCTCCGGCCAGAGGCCGAGGTTGTCGTGGGTGCGCTCAATCATGGTCTTGGCGGCGGTCACCTCGGCCTGGCGCACGGCAGTCGAGGGCTCCACGTCAAGGATGATGGCGTGCTCCACGTCGATCAGATAGTTCGTGCAGTAGGCGTAGACGGCCGGGCCGCCCCAGGAGGCGGTCCATCGCGCGGCGGGATCGACCGGCGAGACGAACTTGGGCTCGACCGGCGTGGCGGCTCCGAAGGCAGCATCGTCCAGGGTGGCGAGATATTCGGCCACGGCCCGCTTGGCCTCAGGCTTGAGTTCCTCGGCCGTTTCGATCCCGCGCTGGCGATGCGCATCGGCGACGATCATGCTGGCATCGACGGCGAAGCCTTCGCCGCCGACCAGGCCTTCCACCATGCAGCGACGGACGACGGTCTCGAACAGCTCGCGCAGCAGATCAGCATCGCGGAAGCGGCCATGGCGGGTCTTGGAGAAGGTTGAGTGGTCCGGCACATCGCCCTCGAGGCCCAGCCGGCAAAACCAGCGATAGGCCAGGTTCAGATGCACCTCTTCGCACAGCCGCCGCTCCGAGCGGATGCCGAAGCAGTAGCCGACGATCAACATGCGGATCAGAAGCTCGGGGTCGATCGAGGGGCGGCCGATCTGGCTGTAGTACGGTGCCAGATGCTGGCGGATGCCGGACAGATCAACGAAGCGATCGATGGCCCTGAGCAGGTGGTCCGCCGGCACATGACGCTCCAGGCTGAAGCCGTAGAACAGCTCCTCCTGCATCACACTCTGCTCGCCCATCATCGACTCAATCTCCCTCTA
>NZ_JAAKZF010000024.1 GCF_011045125.1 Allomesorhizobium camelthorni
AAGGCAATTGGATTAGCTCGTAGCCAAACGGCCGAATTGCTTGGCCGCGTATCACCTGCTTACCAAGATAACCCCCGCTTTGCGGCACTTCGGGACATAAAGGGTGCAATCCATGACTGATCCTGCCTTCTGGCGCGGCAAGCGTGTTCTTGTAGCTGGTGCGACAGGTTTTCTGGGCGGCTGGCTCGTGAGGCGTCTCGTCGAGTATGAGGCTCAGGTGGTCTCACTGGTCCATCGGCCGAAACCGGAATCGCAGTTTTACCTTGGCGGGTTCGACCGAAAGACCGAAGTTGTCCAGGGCGACATCAGTGACGCGAAACTGATGTCGGAAACATTCGACCGATATTCCCCCGAAGTGTTTTTCCACGCTGCCGGCTGGGCGGATGTAATCCAGGTCCTGAAGGACCCCCTCCAATGTTTCAGAGGAGCGGTGCTGAGCACTTGGACGATACTGGAGCACATCCGCGCCAACGAAGTCGGCTGCGTGTCAGTCATCAGTTCGTCCGACAAGGCCTATGGCAGTCAGGCACTGCCCTACAGGGAAAGCGCGCCGCTCACTCCGGTTCATCCGTATGAGGTGGCGAAGGCGTCGCAAGACTATGTCGCGCAAAGCTACGGGAAAATTTACGGGCTTCCCGTCGCCGTCACCCGGTGCGGCAACTATTTCGGCGGTTATGACTTCAATTTCGCGCGACTCATTCCAGGAGTTATCAGAAGCCTTGTTGAAGGGGAGCAGCCGATCCTCCGCTCGGACGGTAAGTTTACCAGGGATTATCTCTACATCGAAGACGCCGTTGACGTTCAGCTGGACCTTGCGGAGAAGCTCCATCGCGATCCGACCCTCTACGGGGAGGCTTTCAACTTCTCGTACGGTGCCCAGGTAGAGGTAATTGAGATCGTGGAGCGTATCGCGGAGTTGTTCGGCTCCGCAGTCAAGCCGCTGGTCAACAACAGCGTTTCGGTCGAAATCAGGCATATGCACCTGTCTTCGGACAAGGCGAGATCGCGGCTTGGCTGGGAACCCGCCTGCGGCTTTGATGAAGGGCTGAAAAGGACCGTGGATTGGTACATAAGGCACATCGGCGGGAAAACCGAGCCGAGCCAAAATGCATTGAGCACTGTTTGATGGCGCTGCCTGGGGGGCAGCCACTGCCTCGCGCGCACTTGTCGGCGTCGCGAGCTATTTGGCCGTCATCCTCGATGCTGCAGCCGAAAGGTCGTCGGCTATGCCCGGTCGATGCGCCTCGACACGCCTCTGGCTCTGGCGGCACCACGGTCGGCACTGGAGAACAGGAAGCCTCCGCCAGGCTGCATCCACCACACGGATCGTGGCTGTCAATACGCAAGCGAGACCTACCGCCGGGCGCTCGACGAGGCGGGGTTGCGCGGATCGATGAGTGCGATCGGCAACCAATATCACAACGCTCAGGCCGAACGCTTCATGAAGACCTTAAAGGTTGAGGACGTCTATGTTGCTGGCTATGAGACATTCGCTGATGTCGCCGAGAGGTTGCCCAGGTTCATCGATGAAATCTACAATGCGAAACGGCTGCATTCGGCGCTAGGCTACCGATCGCCAGAGGAATTTGAAAACCAGCTCACCAGCAGGCGGCTTAGTTTGGAAGTCCGCGTGGTCCAGCGCTAGGGGTTCACTCCAATTCACGGCCAAAACGAAGGAAGCGCATTTCACTAGAGGTATGCGTCACCACGTACCGAGCCACAACAGATCTGTTCGCAGGGAGGATCGGCCGGGCTCGTTATCGGAGCACTACACCGCTCCCGCACATTCCCAACTACATCATCCCTTTCCGCGATAGTCGTGGCTGTGCGCGATGTCGTTGTCGCCTCGCTAGCACAAGGTAAGGTTATTCGGCTTCGGCGATGCTCCTCGGATACTGCCCGAAGGGCAAGGTCGGTGACTGTGACGAATGCCGCGCGCCCGTGCTGGCGAACTGCTGGTCATTTATTGTTGACCACAGACCTGCTTCGGAACCCGTGTTGCACTTGTCGGCAGCATTCTGCGGGAAGGGTTCCACCCGTCCTTCGGTTTTGTCCAGGTACTGCATCAGCGCCGTCACCAGATGATAGAAAATACTGGCGGGGACCTCCGTTGCCAGCGATCTTCCGCGTTCGTCAATCCTGTCAACCCACAGCCCAAGGGGTGCGGGATCGATATGCCATCTGAAAAGGCGGGCGACCCGCGCTTCGATCTCGGGTTTAAGGTCGGGACTGCCGATCCCGTCTAGCGCGATCGCCGCCTTGACGGCCTCGCATTGCGGCCAGCTGCGGGAGATCCTGTCGAGGGGTATCCCTTGCCTCGATACGGCCGCATAAGCCAAACCGGTCGCGCGGTTCAACCCGCTGGCGACCGCTGACGAATAGAGCTTTCTCGCGTAGGCGACCAAATCCTTCTGCCCGCTTTCCCGTGCGAACTCGACCAGGAGCGAGGCCCATTCGAAATGGTGCCCTGGCTCCGTCCATTGTCCCTTCTCTCCGGGCGAAGGCATCCAGTCTGCGTCGAAATATTCCCCGAGCGTCCAGGTTTCCCGGTCGAAGAACTGGGACCGGAAGAGATCGATGACGCGGGCTGCCCGGCGGAGATATGCGCGGTCGCCAGTGACGGCATGCCACGCCAGGAACGATTCCAGCATGTGCATGTGCGGGTTCGAGCACCGGACACCATTCCAGCCTGGGGTTTCGAGAAAGCCGTTCAGGCAACCGTCCTCAAGATGGGTGTCGATGAAGTGGAAAGTTTCCTGCGCAAGCCGCATCGCATCCGGATGGCCGCACCGGTGGGCGTGGGCCAGCGCCAAGAGCATGCAGGAATGGTCATAGGCATCCTCCACCGGATCCACCACGCTGCCGTTGGCGTTCAGCGTGCGCACCCAGCCGCCGCGGTCGGTACGGCCGCATTTCGAGATGAAGTCAATGCCGTGGTCGATCAGACTGTCTGCAGGCCCGTTCCAGCCGCGTTCCTTGGCAATTGCGAAGGCGTATATCTGGCGGGCCATCGTCCGCATGCGCTTTGGTCTGGACCTGTCCAACGGCCTTGCATCGAAACCGAGAGCCTCGTGGAAGCCCCCGTAAACATCGTCGACACCAGCAGTGGACCACAGCGGCAGCGTTTCGTTGAACAGCCAGTGCTCGACGCGCTTGCGCCATGAACCGCTTACGACAACACGATCTTCCGTCGGCGTGAACCTGGTCTCGAGACGCCCGCTCTTCTCCAGTTGCTCGACGACTTTCTTGACGTTCTGGCTGTGGCTGACAGGCGCGACGAATACCGCGTCGGGTGTCGCAACCACCGTAACATCCTTCATGCCGATCACGGACAGAAGCCTGCGCTGGCTCCTGAGATAGGAGTTGGCGCAATCCATTGCGACGACGTCTCCCATGACGACGTTGCCGTCGGGGTCCGTCGGACTGGCTTCGAGCAGCGACTGCCATGAACCAAGGTCGTTCCAGCGGAATGTGGCAGTGACCATCGCGATGTCGCGTGCATGTTCCATTACCGCGTAGTCGATCGACGTCGACTGGACCGCCGAATAGAAGCCTTGCGGCAGGTAAATTCCCGAAGCATCAGTGCGCGCGGCCGCGTGCGCCCTTTCGGCGGCTTCCCATATCTCGGGACAGAAATCCCTGAACGCGTCGCGCATGGTGTCGGCACGGAACAGGAAGATGCCCGCGTTCCAGTAGAAATTGCCCGAAGCCAGGTAATCCCTGGCCGTTTCGGCGTCGGGTTTCTCGACGAATCTGGAAACCCCGTTCACGCCGGCACCATCCGAGGAAACCTCGATATAGCCGTACCCGGTTTCGGGATGCGTGGGCTTGATGCCGAAAACGACGATGCGTCCCGAGTTCGCAGCGGGCACTCCCGCCTCGACGGTTTCCCAGAACATGGCATCGGTCGAGATCTCGTGGTCGGACGGGACCACGAGCACGAGCGAGTCGCCGCCGTGTTCGGATATCGTCTGCAGGGCGGCGATGGCGACGGCCGCCGCGGTATTGCGGCCGACGGGTTCGAAGATTGCCTTTCCGCCGTTCAGGCCGAGAGAGCCGATGTCCGAGACGACACGGTCGGCATGACGTTCGGAGGCGACCAGGTAGATCGGTGTCTCTCCCTCCGGCCGCGCCTTGAGGCGTCGGACGGTCTTCGCAAGCATCGAACCGTCGCCCGACAGGTCGTGGAACTGCTCTGGATTGTCTTCGCGCGAGAGCGGCCACAGCCGGGAGCCGACGCCTCCGCTCATGACGAAACTTGCGATCCGGTCCGGCATGGTCGCTCCTTCAGAAAGACTGGTTGTAGGCTCCGACTTCGGGATTGCGCCGCAGCACGGCGTCGACCGCCTCGAACATCTCGCGCCGCCGCTCCGGCGAGACGGGGCTTTCCACCACGACGACGATTTCCGGCTTGTTAGACGAAGCCCTGACCAGGCCCCATGTGCCGTCCTCCGCGACGACACGTACCCCGTTGACGGTGACCAGATCCGCCAGCGGCTGGCCCGCGAACGCGATCCCGCGCTCTTTCATTTCCGTGAATTCCCCGACGACTTTGTCGACGACCCCGTATTTCACTTCGTCGGGGCAGTGAGGCGACATCGTCGGGGTCCCGAAGATCAGCGGCAGGTCGCGGTAGAGGTCCGCCATGGTCTTTCCCGGATTGCGGTCGAGCATTCCGCAGACGGAAACTGCGGTGACCAATCCGTCGTCGTAGCCGCGTCCGATCGGCGGGTTGAAGAAGAAGTGGCCCGATTTCTCGAAGCCCGCGACGGCACCGAGTTCGGCCACACGCCGCTTGATGTAGGAGTGACCCGTCTTCCAATAGTCCGTCCTCGCACCGTTTTGCGCGAGCACGGGATCGGTCATGAACAACCCGGTCGACTTCACGTCGACGACAAAGACGGAGTCGTGATGAAGCGCGGAGATGTCCCGCGCCAGCATGACGCCGACCTTGTCCGCGAAAATCTCGTTCCCCTCGTTGTCGACCACGCCGCAGCGGTCGCCGTCGCCGTCAAAGCCGAGACCGACATCCGCTCCCGTCTCCAGGACCTTGTCGCGGATTGCGTGCAGCATCTTCATGTCTTCGGGATTGGGATTGTAGCGCGGAAACGTATGGTCGAGCTCGGTGTCGAGCGGGATCACCTCGCAGCCGATCTTCTCCAAGGACTGCGGTGCGAATGCGCCCGCGGTGCCGTTGCCACAGGCGGCCACAATCTTCAGCCTGCGGCCCATGGCCTTCCCGGCGGTCAGGTCATCGATGTACCTCTCGC
The DNA here is from genome assembly GCF_011045125.1 of Allomesorhizobium camelthorni. Lineage (GTDB taxonomy): Bacteria > Pseudomonadota > Alphaproteobacteria > Rhizobiales > Rhizobiaceae > Allomesorhizobium > Allomesorhizobium camelthorni. The sequence continues at coordinate 5,271 of NZ_JAAKZF010000024.1, forward strand.
GGAAGCCGGGCACGAATTCATAGCTTCCCCCGCCCACGAGTTCGAAGTCGCCGTCCAGCACGATGGCTTTCAAGGCGCTCATCTCTTCCGGGCCGAAGGTCAGGGGCCTTTGCGCGCCCATCTTCACCCCAGTCCAGCCGTTCTCGTTGTGGGAGGCCGTCACCATTGCGACCGACGGGGCGTCGAGCGCGAACTGGGCGAAGTAGGCCATGGGCGAAAGGGCGAGGCCGATGTCCTTGACGCGGGCACCGGCCGCCATCAGTCCGGAGACCAGCGCCAGCTTTATCGCCATCGAATAGCTGCGGAAGTCGTGACCCGTGACGATGTCGGGGCCGACACCTATGCGGCGTATCAAGGTGCCGAGTCCCATCCCAAGCGCTTGGACGCCCATCAGGTTGAGTTCGGGTTCTTTCTCGGAGCCGGGATGTCCGAACCACCAGCGCGCGTCGTATTCCCGGAAACCCGTGGCCTTGACGAGCGCGCTGGTTTCGAAAGCGAATGTGTTCGGCTTGGCCTGGCCGACGATGTCGAGTGTCACAGTTTCCCGCTCCGCGATTGCAGAGGCAGTCCTAACACGGTGCCGAGCGCATCCGCCCTTCATGAAATCGGTTGCTGGTTTACACCTCCTCATCTCTTGGGAGCATACGTGACAGCAACCGAAAGGATGTCTCGCCCGGGCAGGAGCGTCTTGTATTCTGGAATGTGCGCCCCGCCCGGGCGCTTTCGCCATGGGGCGCAAGATGCCGCTGACCTCATTCAGGCTTCCTCCCACGGAAGACACCGACTACAGGCGCTTCGGACGCCTGGTCCGCCTTCTGGAGCGCATTCGCGGGGAAATCACCCAGGAAGCCGCGGAACTCAGGCAGTCCGGGGACAAAATGACGGACTGCGCCGCCTTCTCCTTCGAGGCGATGGAGAACGGTGACAACCCCGAAAGCATGTCGGAGAGGATCGACATCCTCACGCGGAACCTGACGTCCAACCGCAGTCGTCAGGCATCGCTGGCGGTGCAGATGGCCTTCATCGACAGGACGCGGGCGGGGCTGGCGCGCATTCTTCCTTCCCGCTGGGCGTAAGCCTTACGCCATTAGGCGGCGTTTACCTTCCGGGACACATGCGTAGTCTTTCGGGGCAGCAGTCTGGGTTCGCGGGGCCTCAGCACTCAATGAAAACATCAGCCGAATGCCATCGATCGCCTGCATGGGGACGGTGCGCGCGCAGGATTTTCCCGCACGCCTGCAGGAGAAGTTGAATGGATCGCGTATTTGCCAACCAGTTCCACTTGAACACGGACCAGGCCGCCGTCAGCCAGGAGTTCATCGGACTTTCCGACATAGCGGGATTCCTGAGGCGCTACGTCCGTACGATCCTGGCTTGTCTCGCCGCGGCGCTCGTCGTGGCATGGTTCTACAATTCGACGACCGACCCGGTCTTTACCGCAACCACGCAGATCCTGATCGAACCGAAACTGCCGCAGCACCTGCAGCAGGGCGGCGAAGTGAACCTGTCGCTCGACACGGCACAGGTGGAAAGCCAGATCGCCGTCATGCAATCGGAAAAGATCGCGGCGATGGTGATCGACCAACTGAAACTCGTCGACGACCCGAAATTCAACCGATCGCATACTCCGACCTTGGGTGAACGCTTCAGCAAGATGACGGAGCTTCTCGTGGACGCCTTCGGCCTCCGGGAAAGCGCCTGGCTTGCCTCCGTCGAAGAGTTCGGAGCAGGGGAGGAGGAAAAACCTGCCGTGCTGACCGACTACCAGCGGGCACGTCTGACTACGGTGATATTCCGCAACGGCCTCGATATCCGCCGAGTCGGCGTCTCCTACGCAATCAACATATCCTTCACATCCCTCAATGCCGAGGCCGCAGCCAAGATCGCCAACGCCACTGCGGAAGCCTTCGTTCGCGAGCAGATCGAAACCAAGGCCGAAGCCGCCAAGGAAGGCGGCGCGTGGCTTGAGAAGCGCCTTCAACAACTGAAAGCGCAGATGAACGAGGCCATGGCGGAGGCGCAGGAGTTCCGCTCCAGGCACGATTACAGCGTCGGCGACGGAGCCGAGGGGGAGGGCGGTGAGAATGCTGTTCCCACGCTGGAAGAGCTGGAGGTCACCGCCGAGACTTACAGGAAGATGTACGAGAGCTTCCTGCACGCCTACACCAACTCTGTCAGCCAGCAGTCTTATCCGGTTGCCGACGCCAGGGTGATCACAGCAGCGACGGCACCTCTCTTCCCGAGCGCGCCAAGACCGAAGATGATGCTTGCCTTCGCCGCGGTCGCGGGGATCGTGCTCGGCATCGGGCTTTCCTTCGTCAGGCATACGTTCGACTGGACGATCAGGTCGCCGCGGCACATCAGGGACAATCTGGGCATCGAATGCGTCGGAGAACTGCCGCCCACGGCCAAGTGGAGGGAATCCGGCCATGTCGACGAAGTGGTGCGGCACCCCCATTCCCGATACAGCCACAGCCTCAGGAAAGCGCGGACCGAAATCAGCCTTGCCGAAACCAACCATCCGATCAAGTTCCTCGGCATAACGGCGGTCTCGAACGACAGTCCGAAGAGTTCCGTCGTCAGCAACCTTGCGACGCTTTACTCGATGTCGGGGCTGAAGACGCTGGTGATCGATGCCGATGTCCATCATCCCGCTTTGACGACCAGACTTCTAGGTCACGGCGTTAACGAAAAACCCTGCCAAGAACCTGTCAAGTTGAACATCGTCCATGCGCCGGGGCGGCCGTTCGACATGCTTCCGAGTTCGGTCGTGGACGCCAGGAACCTGCTGGCCCCAAGGACAATGCAGGCGTTCCTCTCGGAACTTGTTTCATACGATATCGTGATCGTGGACCTGCCGCCCCTTGCCTCGGGAGCAGACAGGCTGGCGGTCTCCTCCGTCCTGGACGGAGTCGTCATGATCGCCGAGTGGGGAAAGACTCACGTCGATACGCTGCGGGAACTCGTCAGGACGCTGCAGGCCAGCCGGACACCGACACTTGGCGTTCTCCTGACCAATGCACGGGCGATGACCTCCAGACACCGGAAGGCATGAGGCGGGGGCGAGAGGCTCCTCCGCCGGAAATCAATCATGCGGTTAAGGGGTTCATTACTTGGGATGAGCGGGTAGCGCCGATACCTCCTTTGCCTTTCTTGCCGACTTAGCCCCGACCTTGAAACAGTGCCGGAAACGAACATTCGAAACAGCGACGGTCCCATGACAATGAACGCCTTCGAGAAGCAGCCGTACCAGGGAACCCCGATGTGGGTTCCGCCGTCTGCGCCCGCGGCGGCCGACAGCCGGGCGGCCGGAATGCACGTTGTCCCCGCGTCCGATCAAAACAGCGCCGGGGCGGTGTTGACCGACCTGTCGCCCGTCATCAGGTCAGGATCGAGAAACCCTCCATTGGGAGGGCTCCTCAAGCGGGTCATGGATTTGGTCATAGCGGTCACGGCGCTTGTCGCGGCCTCGCCTGTGATGATCATCGTCGCGATGCTGATACGGCTGACGGCAGGAAGTCCGGCAGTGTTTTCCCACAGCCGCGTCGGCTTCGGCGGAAAATCCTTCAACTGCTACAAGTTCCGGTCGATGGTCGCGAATGCGGAAGAAGTCCTGAAAGAGCACCTCGAGGCCAACCCCGAAGCGGCCGTGGAGTGGGAGGAGACACACAAGCTCAGGGACGATCCCCGGGTCACCTTCCTTGGCCACATGCTCCGGAAATCGAGCCTGGACGAACTCCCCCAGCTCTTCAACATCATCCGCGGCGACATGAGCTGCGTGGGGCCACGGCCGATCGTGAAGGACGAGCTCAAACGCTACGGCGATCACGTCGGGGAATACCTGCAGACAAGGCCGGGTCTCACCGGCCTTTGGCAGGTGACTGGGCGCAGCAGCAGCGATTATCCTAGCCGCGTGGCTTTGGACAGCCAGTATGTGCGGAACTGGTCGCCCTGGCTCGACATCGTGATCCTGTTCAGGACGGTATTCGCTGTGATGCGCTTCGACAGGGCGGCCTGATCGAAGGTGTCAGCGGCTGTCCCGGCTCAGGTGGACTGACAGGGAAAGGCCGACGAGATAAGCGCAGCCCAATGCGAAGGCCAGGATCAGGAATCTGGTCACGGTCACATCGCCAGGCATGTCCAGGCCGTTCCAGGCAAAGCTTCCGATCAGGAGCAGCGCTGTCGCCGCGATAAGGGCGGGAGCCTTGAACTTCAGCCCCATCAGCATGCCAGCCGCCGCCACAGCGATTACACTCATGAGCACCGAGATCTCCAGTGGGTTCCCCGCAGGCTGATACGCTCTGCGGCAGGGTTGGTTCCGTCAGGGTTGCGGAAATTTGTGTAACATGTGTTAACCGCCACGGTTGCGCAGCTTCTTGTCGCAACTTGGGCAGCATGCCAACCCCCGCTACCCGGATTACATTCGGCTGGGGACGTTGCGGCTGCACGGGCTGACTGGTTCTGAGCCCATCTGGCATGATGAGGAATTAGGAGGAGGACGGAAGAAAGTTTTGCGGGCGGAGTTGGCCAACATTAGAAGGCCCTCAATCGGCTGGGAAGAGAGTTCAGTGTTGCCGGGGGGCTTGCAGCCAGAACCGCAATTCCTTTCTTGCGACCAACTCGCCACGCACACGCAAGCCAAGCCCGTCGCCGTCGCCGCTCTGCAAAAAACGGACACCCGGTTCCTCGAATGCCTCTTGAACCCGGCGCAATGTGTCCAGCGTCACCTTTTTTTCTCTGTTCGGATAATCGTCCTGACAGCGACCTTCGAAAGCTTAGCCACTTCGATTTGGCTAAGTCCAAGCGCCGCGCGCAACAGTTCGTTCGGCACATCCATTTGAGACTTGTACCGCAAGCGCCAGCGCGTCGTCCATCACTGGCGAGGCGGCCCCACAGCAATTTGGAGTCAAATCAGTTGGTGCCAAGAATCCCGGGCGGAGCCAGCGCTGCCCCGGTCTGGATGCCGGTCGCCGGCAGCGTGGAGGCAATCCCGGATTGCGGTAGCGGAATCTCGACCTTCACCGTATCGCCCGGCTCGATCGGCGTCGTCTCCTCGACCATGAGTTCTTCCGTTCCGCTGCTTGTCGTCCTTACGATCTTGTAGACGGGCTTTGCCCGTTCCGACCGCTCTCTCGACGCGAGGAGCGCGGGAGCGGTTATTTCGGTCTCGTAGAGCAGCTGCACCGCGGTGTCGGCTTTCCTGACGGCCTCGTTGAGCTGCAGCTGCGTCTCGCGCAGCGTTTCGGCGACCTCGTTGGCGTGGCGGTTCCGGAGTTCGAGGATCGCGATGTCGGTCTTGCTCATCTCCTGCCTGGCCCTCAGCAGCGAGGTCTCGGCCGCGAGCCTGTCGCCCTGCATCTGGGCGACGGTCCGCTCCAAGGAGAGTTCGCGCGGAGCGACGGCAAGACCCTTCTGGACCAAGGACGATACGCCTGCCAATTCCTTCTGGACGAGTTCTACCTGTTTGTCGTGAAAGGTCAGCTGCTTTTCGAGCGAGACCAACTCCTTTTCCAGGAACTCCCTGAGTTCGCGCAGCGCGCGGAGTTGCGTCGTCATCGCATCCTTGCGGGCGGCGAAGATGGTGCGCTCCTGCTCCATCATCAAGGCGACGGTAGCGTCCTTTGCCCGGTCGTTCAGTTCGGCGGGGAAAGCAATTTCGTCGCTGCCCGCCAGTTCCGCCTCCAGTCTCGCCTTCTTCGCCACCAGGCTGACATTCGTCAGCGCCAGCAGTCCGACGTCGCCGCGCCCGGCGATGACCTCCCGTTCGAGCCTTTGCATGTTCTCCTCGCGTGTCCGCAGGCCGCCGGCAATGCCCAGCGCCTGCAGGACCGTCAAGCCCGGCCTGTATGGGAACTCTCCGGGCTGGGTGACATGGCCGACTATGTAGAAAGGCCTGAACTGGACGATCTCGACGGCGACATCGGGCTGGCGGCCCAGACCCATATGCTGCATCAGGCGGTCGCCGATCGAACGGGCGAGATCTCCCGGGGCAGCGCCCTGCGCGCGGATTTGGCCGACAAACGGAAGGAAGAGGGTCCCGTCGGCACCGACGACGAATTCGTCGTTGAGGGCCGTCCATTCGAAGATCACGTCGCGCGACGCGCGCCACTCGTAAATCTTGAGCCTTACCTTGTCCTGCGGGCCAAGGAGATATTCGGCGGCCGCCGTCGGCAAAGGGCAGGCGGCCGTTGCCGCAAACGAAACCGCCGCCACCGTCACAAGCCATTTGCGCATTGTCTTCCCCACCGTCAGATTTTCAGGATGTATTCCGGTTCGATCCGTCCCGTGGCGACGTGCAGGATCGCGAGCATGTTGCCCTTCAGCCTGCCCCTGCGGTCCACATACGGCTCGGGCCGCAGGCTCCTCGCGAGATTGGCGGCGATGTTTCTGAACATCAGAGGAAGCGCAAAGGAGGCAGGGACGGAGCCCTTCCTGACCAGGTAGACGGCGTTGGCAACCTGTGAGTATCCGAACCGCTCCCCGCTGACGCGCCCGGCCTTGATGCCGAGATGCACGCCCCTGATCGCGGTGACGCAGACGACGCGGCCCCTGGACCTCATCTGGCTGGTGAAGTCGATGTCCTCCTGCCAGCCGTAGAGGACAAGGCGCTCGTCGAAACGCAGGTTGCCTACCAGCGATGAGCGAAATGACATGTTGCAGCCGTATGCGCCGACATGGTCCACCACTTCCGGCCCTTCATATCTCCTGCCCTCGGTTTCCCGCAGGGCGGCCTCGGCGTCTTCCCAGGTCAGCCCGGCATTGGTCGCGCCGTCCCTGACGACCCGCCCCATTACGACGGCCCAGTCGCCGTTCCCGGCGAAGGATTCCGCCACCTGCCGCAAATAGTCGGCCGAAGGAACGAAATCGTCGTCGAAAAAAGTGATGATGTCGAAACGTTCCAGTGCCGGTCCCATCGCGGTGTTCCGCTGGGCGGCCAGTCCCTTCGGCCCGAATGCGACCGTCACGGGGAAGGGCAAACTTTCCGGCAGCTCGACATGGGTGGCGTCGGGCGCTGACAGGATGACCTCGTCGGGAAGCCTCGTCTGGCTGCCCAGATACCCGAGCAGGCGGGCGACCTGTCCGCTGCGGCCAAGGGTGGGGATAATCACTGCGAGTTTCATTCTCGGTCCACGTTCTGCTTCAACCGACACTAGACGGGCGATGGAACCTGGACAGCCTGCATAAAAGGGGGCGCGATATAGCTTGGCCTACCCCGCCACACAGACTTTCAGATGCTTCCGGGGAGTAGGGCAAACAGCCGGATTGATGAACCGCGCATGGTTCCGGTGCCGCCACCAACCGATCGGACAGCTTGCCCGGCCCATTACCGGGAACCGAAACTGCTGGCCTGCTGAGACTATGGGGGAACCATGCTCCACGAACGCTCGTCCGATCTGGCAGTCGCGGCCAGGGTCAATGTCGCAATCGAGGATCTGCCGGCCGCGCCGGCACCAGACGTCGACAGGTACGCAAAGATAGCGGTCGTCCACGACTGGTGCCCGAATTTCCGCGGCGGCGAACGCGTGCTCGCGCAAATCTGCAAACAGTTTCCCAATGCCGAGGTTTTCACCCTGTTCGACTTCCTGCCCGCCGAGGTGAAGGAGCAGTATTTCCGAGACGTGGAATTCCATGCGTCTGCGGCCAACCGGATCCCGATGGTGCAGAAATTCTACCGGTCCCTTTTCTTCTTCTGCCCTTTCCTGATCGAACAATTCGACGTGACGGGCTATGACGCGGTGATCTCGTCTTCGGCCGCCTTTTCGCGGGGCGTCATTACCAGGCCGGATCAGCCGCATCTGTGTTATGTGCACAGTCCCGTCCGCTACGCCTGGGACGAGCAGTTTTCCTATCTTCAACAGGGGAAGCTGGGATTTGGCCCGAAGGGAATGCTCTACCGGTACATGCTGCATCGTCTGAGGACGTGGGACACCAGGACCGCGCACGGTCCCGATCTGATGCTGGCGAACTCGAATTATGTCCGCTCCCGTATTCAGCACATTTACGGGCGCGATGCCCGTGTCGTTTACCCACCGGTCGCCTTGGCCGAGTTGCCGTGCGTGGAGGACAAGGACGACTACTACGTTTCGGCGTCCTTCCTCGCGCCCTACAAGCGCACCGACCTTGTCATCAAGGCATTCAACGAAATGCCGTCGCGGCGGCTGGTCGTCGTTGGCGAAGGCCAGCAATCCGCCAGCCTGCGGGCGCTCGCTGGCCCGAACGTCACCTTCTCGGGATACCTGCCCCGTAAGGAGTATGTGGACACGCTGGCTCGGGCCAAGGCGATGGTCTTTGCGGGCTGCGAAGACTTCGGCATAGCGCTGGCCGAGGCACAGGCCTGCGGAACTCCGTTGATCGCCTTCGGCCGCGGTGGCGCGGTCGACATCGTGCAGCGCCTGGGGTCGTCCCCCGCGCCGACCGGAGTGCTGTTCAAGGACCAGACTGCCGACCACCTCAAAGATGCCGTCGAACGGTTCGAGGAGAACAGCACCGCCATCGCGCCGCGCGCCTGCGCTCAGAACGCCAGGCGGTTTTCCGAAGAGAACTTCGACCGCGCGATCCTGGAGTCATTCGGGGCCGTCCAGGCACTTCACGAAATCATATAGCCAAAGCTCATTGCCAATCCGCATCCGCTGCAGCCGCAGGGACGGACTGGGAGCGCGATTGCAATGTTTTGATGCTGCATGATTGCATGTTTTGGTGTTGGCTGCCTCGACAATTTTGTGCAACAACCCGTTGCACAATTGCGCATTGGGCAGCAACCGCCACCGCATCGAAGAATTGGTGGTCGAGAGCCAGAATTTCGTCGATCTGGGCTTCCGCTGGCGCGGAGAGCCGATACTCAGCCATCCGTGAACCGCTCGCTTGAGCCCGACGGGACGCAGTTCGATTGCCTTTACGAGCGCAGATTTGTAATACTACGTGTTACAAATGGAGAAGTGCGATGCCAAAGCCCACCCTTTCTGATCCGATCACGATCCGGCTGCCGGAGGAAGTCCTGGCCGCAATCGAGCAGGTTGCTGAAACCTGCGACAGGACCCGCAGCTGGGTTATGGTCAGGGCGTTGAAAATGTACCTGGCAAGCGAAGGGGCAGATATCCTCGCCGTCAGAAAGGGGCGGGAACAGGTTGCCAACGGCGACATCCATGACATGGATGACGTCCTCCAAGAGATTTACGACACCGTTGACCGCAAAGTCGCCTGATGAAGGTGCGGCTGTGCTGCGCGATAATGGCCAGATTACAAATGTGGCGTTGGCGGAACTGTAAATACGAATCTGAAGCAATTGCAGGCAAGTTGTTCGGCCCCGTCATCATGTGAGTTCGCGCACCCTGACGACAGTGGTTTCGGTGTCGATGCCGTCCGCCGCCGCCATCGCTTCGAGATAGCGCAACGCTGTTGCCCGCCAGCTGTATGCCGAGGCTCTCGCCCGTCCCTTGCCGACCATGTGGAGCCGCAGGGCCTGCGATCCGCGGAGCCTGACGAATCTGTCGGACCATGCGTCCGAATCGTCGGGAGGCGCAAACAGCGCCGCATCTCCGCAGACTTCGGGCAAGCTTGCGCGGTCGGAGACCACCACGGGACAGCCGATAGCCATGGCCTCGAGTGCCGGAAGACCGAAGCCCTCCGTCAAAGACGGGAATGCCAGGCAGAGCGAGTCCCTCAGCAGGGCAGCCAGCTCGCCGTCTGAGACGCGGCCGAGCCAGTGTATGTTTTCCGCTTCGTCATGCGACCGCCCGTTGAAAACGCGCGAGTCCGCAGCACCGGCTACCGCGATCTTGAACCCTGCGTCTGCGAGACGCCCGGCCATGTCCAGGATGAAGCCGACATTCTTGTGCGGGGCAGGGCTTCCGATCATCACGATGGTATTTCGCGAAGCGGCCTGTCGCGTCGTCTCCGAATGCTGAGGCTTCCACCTGAGCGCATGCTCGTGGCCGTTGGGGGCAACGAAGGCCCGTTGTGCCGGGACAATGCCGCGGCCGACAAGTTCGCCGAGCGAGTAGTCCGAAACCGTCGAAATTCTCCATGCCGTCCTGCCGAGGCATGGCAGCAAAGTCCGGTAAAGGGTTCTGAACGCAAGAGAATAGCTCTGTGGCGCATTCCACACGTTTGCGTCGTGGATGCAGACGATATGCTTGCGCGCAAGAAGCGGCCCTGTGTTGCAGAGGCTGAGCAGGCCGCTGTTGCCAAGGGACGAAGGGAGGTGCGCCTGCTCCCAGGCGTGTCCGCCTGTGCGGCCGACCTCGCGGCGTCCGACGGAAACGAGCGGCATGTCCCCGGCTCCGGGCGGGCACAGAAGCTCGACTTCAAGGCCGCGGGCGAGCGGCACCTGCTCCCCGATCAAGGAATCCAGCGAGCGGACGACCTCGCGCGCGTAGCGCTGAACGCCTGTTGTCGGCTGGGAAAGGAACCTCCCGTTTATCGTCCATCGCCGTGCCATGCCGTCCCCCTGAAAGCCGCCAGTGTGGAGACTGGAGGTCGGGCGGTCATCACAACCATTGGTTCATGCGGCGGGCATGGCAGGGGTTCATCCGGATTGTCGATGGCGGGTGGTTTCTACCTCAAACGTGTGAAGGGCAAGGTAGGTGGCGGGAATGCTAGTCTGTTGCACGGGTTCGAACGGCCTGGAGGGGAAATGGACAATCACGGAATGGACAGGGACGCAGGCGCGGTGCCGAGGCCAATGGCGCTCAACGGACACCATGTAAACTCCGTGCTTCGTGTGCTCAGCAACGATCCCGAATATCTTTACGGCGATGCCGACCGGACATGGGCGGACTGGGAAACGGCGCGGCGGCGCTGGACCATCAACGGAGACTTCACGTCGCTCCGGCCGACCGGGGTCGCGCGCTACGCCCGCGAAGTGACCATGGCGCTCGACGCGCTCATTTCCGAAGGGCACCCGCTTGGACGCGACCTCGAGATCGACCTCGTGGTGCCCCGCCCGCTCTCCGAACCGCTCCGCCTCGACAACATCCCTGTCCGGATCGTGCCCGAATTCAACAGGCCGAGGCTGCCCCAGTTCTGGGTGCAGGCGCAACTGCCCTGGCATGTTCCCGGCGGGTTGCTGAGCTTCTGCAATCTCGCTCCCGTCGCGCTGAAGCGCCAGATCGCCTGCATCCACGACATGCATACCAGGCTCATGCCGTCGAGCTACGGGCGCGGCTTCCGCTGGGCGCACCGTCTCATCCTTCCGGCACTCGGCAGGCGCGCCGCGCGAATAACCACGGTATCGGACCTCTCGCGAAGCCATCTGATCCAGTTCGGGATCGCGCGCCAGGAAAACATCGTCGTCACCTACAACGGCAGCGACCATGCGAAGCGATGGGATGCAGCGCGGTCGTCGCTGGCCGTCGACCGCGGCAGGCCGTATGTCCTCTGCCTTGGGCAGCGGGACCAGGAATACAAGAACATGGGGCTTCTGGCCAAGCTGGCTCCGATCCTCGACGGGATGGGCCTAGACCTCTGGATGCCGGGGAACGTCGGCGAGGAGACCATTCTTCGGTATGTAGCTGAAATTCCTTCGAACATTGTCCTCCTCGGCCGCATCAGCGACGACGACTTCAAAAAGGCGCTGGAAGGTGCCGTGTGCTTCCTGTTCCCGTCGCGGATCGAAGGTTTCGGCCTTCCTGCGGTCGAGGCGATGGCGTCGGGATGCCCTGTCGTGGCCTCGACATCGCCGTGCCTACCCGAAATCTGCGGGGATTCGGCCCTCTTCGCCGATCCGGACGATGTCCGGGCCTGGGCCGAAAACGTCCGGCTGCTAATGCTCGGCCCCGATTTGCGGGAGCGGATGGTTACGAAGGGCCTCGCCAGGGCGAGCAGCTATTCCTGGCGCGGCATCGCGGGGAAATACCTGGAACTCATGATGCAAGTGGATGCTGACTTCGGGGAGTTTGGCAGCTAACTGCGGGGTCCAGGGCGGCCCCGCGATCGAAGCACCTTGCCGAATCTTCGAAAGCCGCCGCTAAGCCCCTTCACTTCGTCCGTCAGGAGGCGGCTGGGGTCGGCGGCACATTCGTATCCCTCCAATGTTGTGCCGATCCATGAATGGACATGCGCGACAGCGTCGTCGATGTGAATGGTCCGGATTATCAAGTCGAACGTCGCCACTCCCTCGGTTTTCCGGTCGGGAGCGCCGATATACGGATCCCCGAAAAAGGCAGTGATCCCTCCGGGAGGCGGCACGAGGTCAATATTCATGTCAGCGGTGCCAGGTTCAGGCGAGTATACGGGCAGCCACCAATTGATCTGGGACAGCGTCGACGAAAACCAACTGTCACGGCCGGTGACGATCGCGAAGGTCCTTCCACACCCGTGGAAAAGTTTCGGGAACCTGCCCTTTATTTCGGGTTCGTCGATATACACGTTCTCCAAGTTTACCCCGCGCTCCTGCATGATCAGAGTGACGAGCCTTCTGCAATCGGGATGGTCGATGAATGCATGCCTGAAGGATGAAAACGCCGAACTGACCTGCAATGCTGTGAGGCTCTCGTGCGCCCTTCTGGGATTATTCGGCGCGAACGCCTGCTTCAACATCTGCCTTGCAAGATCGGTCAGGGCGTTCGTCCCGGGAGTGGCCGAGAATTTGAAGATGACCCCCGAGTGAATCCTGCGCCGCCGTTCCCGGTCGTCGAGTTCGGAGTCAACGAGCTTTAGCGGCATGGATTCTCATCTCCGTCCGTGAGAAAACAATCCGCTGGGACGTGCGTAAGAGATTTCCTTCCCAAGGCGGCCGCTTTCGAGTTCGGACATGCGGTGCCGCTGCTGAGCACAAGCTTGAGACAGACCTATTGCTGCGCAAGCGGCGGCACCTTCGGCTTCGGTGGCCATGTCATTGCGCTGCCGCAAGGCGGTCGCCGAACCGCAGCACCTTGTCTGCCGTTTCCGTGCCGTCGTCGTAGAGCTTGACCGTTTCCTCGGGCAACAGGCGGCTTGAGTCGGCCGCGCAGATGTAGTCCCGCATGGTCGTTCCGGTGCAGCGGGAATCGACGTTTGCCGCACCGCGACGCGCGACGACGTCGTCTAGATGGACGGTCCTGAAATCGATGCTGTACCTGGCGACCCCGGTCGTGTTCGGAACGGTCTCGTGCAGCTGCGCGCCGGAGAATGCGATGATCCCGCCAGGCGGCGGCAGGTAGCGAAGCGACTGCCCGTCCAACTCCTGCTGCGGCTTCGGCTGCTCGCGGGTGTCGCTCTTGACGTGCTTGGCGGCGTCGGCCCGGCTCTTGGTGTTCCACTCATAGTAATTGTAGATTTCCGAATTGTTCTTGACCGGGGTGTCAAAGTAGCCCGGATAGAATCCCATCGAGTTGTCGGGATCGATCGGATAGATCGGAATCCACCAGTTGATCTGGCACATGGGAGCCGAATACCAGGTGTCGCGATGCGGATGGAACGCGTAGGCGATCCCCGAAGACAGGAAGTGGGAAGGATATGCCGACCTCATCCTGGGCACGTCGAAGTAGAGCTTCTCGAGGTCTATCCCGCGATCCTGCATGATGAGCGGGATAAGCCGCTTGCATTCCGGATGGTGGATGAAGGCGGGTTTCAGCTTGCCAAGGATCGAGGCGACTTCCTCCGCCGTCAGGTGCTCGTGCACCGTCCGCGGATCATGCGGCGCGAACGCCTGTTCAAGCATCTCCTTTGCGAGGCCGATCAGGGCTTCCGTATTCGGCGATGCCGAAAAGATGAGGATGTCGCCCGAGTAAAGCCTGTTGCGGTGTTCTTCGTCGTCGAGTTCCGAGTCGATGAACAGGGCTGACATTGAATTCTCCCGTGCCGTGCAAAATGAAGTGTCCGCCGCGCGCTGACGCAAGCCCGGGCAAGCTAGCGTGCCGGCAGCCGGCGGCGACAGTGCTTCGTTCGGCGTAAGGCGGCACGCAAGGATGGGTAATTCGCATGAACGGCCCCCGGAATCATCCGAAAGGGGGTGGCGTTGGGTTCAACCTATCTGTTGAAGCGCCAATCCTGCCGGGCGTGCCTATGATGTGGCCTTTCCCATCCCGCGGAGACAATCATGAGTGCGCCCATTTCCCTGCAGCAGGACTTCTGGAACAGCTGGAACGCTGAATGCCGGGAGACCGAAATTCAGGACGTCTCTGTGAGGCAGGCGGAAGTCATCCTTGGCTGGCTGGAACAATCGGGCCGTCGGGACCTGAAGATTCTCGAAGTCGGCTGCGGGGCGGGCTGGTTCTGCCCGCAATTGGCCAAGTACGGGAAGGTGACGGGAACCGATCTTTCGGACGAAGTCCTCGCGCGCGCCAAACAGAGGTTTCCCGAGGTGGATTACGTCGCCGGCGACTTCATGGAGATGGACTTCGGCACCCCGACTTTCGACGTGGTGGTCACCCTCGAAGTCCTGTCGCACGTAGCCGACCAGGAAGCGTTCGTCAGGAAAATGAAATCGCACCTCCGCCCCGGCGGGAGCCTGATGATGGCGACCCAGAACAGGTTTGTCCTCAAGCATTTCAACAGGATTCCCCCGCCCGCGCCCGGGCAGCTGCGCAAATGGTTCGACCGGCACGAACTCCGAGCGCTCCTCAGCCCGCATTTCGACGTCCGGGAAATCTTCTCTGTGTCCCCCAAGGCAAACCGCGGCTTCATGCGGGCGATCAATTCCACGAAGCTGAACTACCCCGTCCGCACAATTTTCGGCAACCGCGTCGAGCGCCTGAAGGAGACCATGGGGCTGGGATGGACGCTGATGGTCCTTGCCAGGAAGCCGGAATAGCCTCACACGGCATTCGAAATTTTGGGAGGGTGAGTTGGCCAGCATCGATGTCGTGATACCTTGTTACAACTATGAGCATTTCCTTCCGGAGTGTGTCGGAAGCGTGCTGTCCCAGGACGTCGAAAACCTCAGGGTGATCGTCATCGACAACGCTTCGACGGACGACAGCGTCGGCGTGGCGAGGCGGCTTGCGGCAGAAGACCCAAGGGTCGAAGTGGTTTGCCACGAGAAGAACCTTGGTCCCCACGCTTCCTTCAACGAAGCGATCGACAGGGCCGAAGCCGACTACTTCATGATCCTGTGCGCCGACGATTTCTTGACGGCAGACACGCTCGTCCACGGCATCGCGATGCTCGAAACTTTCCCGAGGATATCGTGCGTGCTGGGCACCTACATGGAGCCTTGGGTCGGAACCGTCCTGCCGAGCCTCGTGCGGCAGTCGGGAGGCGGCGATCTGATGGAGGGAACCTCCTTCATCGAAAGATGCTGCGGCGTCGCAGGATTGAATGTACCCGCCCACGCGATGCTTGTGCGCACGTCGGTCCAGAAGCGAGTCGGCCACTACAGGCCCACGCTGCCGCTCATGGACGACCTTGAAATGGCCCTGCGTCTTGCCACCAAGGGCCTTGTCGCGCAATTGCGCGGACCTCTGGTGGTACAGCGGATGCACACGTCGAACCTGTCGCAATCCTTCTGGGACGACCGCCTCAACGACCTCACCGAAAGGGAGGCCGTTTTCAATTCCTTTTTCTCCCACGAGGGCCGCGATATTCCTGGAGCGGAAAAGATGCACCGTTCTGCCAAGCGCCGCCTGGCAGAAACGGCCTTCTGGTCAGCCGTTTCCCACGCCGTCAGGGGCAGGGCGCGCGAGGGGTCCGAAATCTTCAAGTTCGGGCTGAACCTGAGCCCGGCGTCGATGCTGATGCCGTTGGGGCATCTCTACAGGAGCGAAGGCGCGCTCAAGCGAGCGACGGCCGTCATCTCGGAGACATTCGGCAGGCATTAGGGAAATCCGGCCGACAGAAGCAGCAGGGTTTTCCTTTTTCTCGTGATCTTCCGCCACGGGTAAACCCAGGTGAGTCTGGTCTTCGTCCGCCGCCTGTGTGAAATTCCCGCGCGCAGCTGGGCTTCCGGCGGCTTCGGCGTCGTCACGCTGCAATCCTTGAGCAGCAGCAACGACATTCTGTAGAACCTGTTGAAGTATTCGTCCCAAGGCCAGCCCGGCTGATCCCACGGCTTCGGGCCGCCTGTGAAGTGCCATATGACCGGCGCGAAACCGTTTTTGCGCGGGTCAAGGACCATCATGTGGTCGCTTTGGTAGTTGTATGTGAGGGGGAGCATTTCCACGCGGCCGCGCGCCGCGTGGTTGAGCGCGCTCTGGTCGGATGAGCGGCAGAGTTCAGGATGCTCCGCGAGGAAATCCAGCGCCTTCGGAACGATGCTTTTCCAGGCGTCGCGGGAGGCATAGATCACTCCCGAGTTGAAGTAGCTGTCGGCGTCGCAGTTCAAGCCCTCCAGATAGGCGAGATCGTGTTTTATGCCGCGGCTCAGCTCGTCCATGAACAGGCGGATCACGTCGGGTGCAGCCATGATCTTCCCGGGCGGCGGGCGGACGGAAAGCAGACTGTCGAGTTCTCCGTCAACCATGGTATCGCCGTCGACATAGAGAAATCTGTCGATGTTGTGTTCGAGCAATCCGTCGATCCAAAATCTCGCCAGTGCAATCGGGGGCAGGTACCTGTCGCGGTGGAAACTGGCGGCCTGTTTGAGTTGCGGCAAATCGGCCGCCACAATCCGTATTTTCGTGCCCGCCACCGCGCTGTCGAACTGTCTTGTCCAGCCCGAGTCCGAATTGACGACGAAGATAATGACCGGAACGTCGTTCGCCGCCGTATGCCGATCAGCCGAAAGGGCCGTGGAAAAGGTCGGCAGCAAATAGTTCTGATCGCAGATCAGGACTATTGCCGAACCGCTTGTTTTCGACTGAGGTTTACGCAACGGAGTCGGGTTCATGTGCAGCCTCATTGCGCTGGACGGAGAACTGCTCTCCGTAATGCCGAAACGGTTTTGGCGATCTCGTCGGACCGGGGGTGAGGGTAAGGACCAATACCGTTCCCCATGTCCCCAAAGCCATCAGTCCGGCCCAGAACTCCTGCCTCGGCGTGAGAGCGAGGTCCCCCTTGCGCCGGATGAAGCGCAGGGCAAAGCATGTCTGGAACAGGGCGGACGGAAAGATGCAGAAAGCGGCCGCCCTGCTGAACAGTTGCCGTCTGGGGCGAGACCTGGCGGCCCAGCAGGAGAAGATTGCCAAGCGACAGAGCGTGGGTCATCTGTCCGGGTCGAGATGCGCCAAGTCGCGGATGAAGCCGAGTTCAACCAGCTGATCAGCGCTTTCGAAGCGTCTGGTGCGGTCATAGCGAAGGTCGATGCGGCCTAGCTGATCGAGAGCTTCGGCGTACATGATGTACTCCGCCCCACGACGGTAGTGTTCGCCTCTGGCCGCCTCTGTCCTAACGCGTGCATCAAAATCAGCGAGGAACTTGAAATGGCAGATGGACACGTTTTCATGGAAGAAATGACCTCCGCTGCCGCTGTGTGAGTTGCCGTATTGGAAGCGGGCTCCTGCAACGGACAACGGCACCTTGGTCAGCGCCGGCATCTGACGGGGCATGGTCTTGACGACGATCGGCACAAGCGAGTCGGGAACGCGCGGCAGGATGCGGTCAATCTGGCCGCGAATCCAATAATCCAGCCATGTGGAGCGAATTTCCCTCTCGAAGGACGACAACAGACGCAATCGCGGTCCACCCACGACTTCCACCGTTCTCTCGTCTGCCTCCCAGGGTTTGCGCGGGCGATTGCGGAACCGGTAGTCGGCGTCAAAACAAGGTGCGACGTCAAAAAGGCTGCGGCCTTCCGGCACGACGGCATCCTCGACAAATCCGTCCGGGTACATGTCCAGGAGAAAACCCAAAACAGCGTCTTTCCGGTCTTTCCTGACCAGGTCGACGAAAGCGGGAAGCGGCAGATCGGGCCAGTTCCGATAGATCATGCATTCGTCAGCGTCCGCCACCAGCACCCACGTGCCGGGAGCGATGCGGTCGCGGAATTCATTGGCCCAATCCATGCCGAAATTCGATTGCGCGAAACCGCCATGAATTCGCTGCTGCGCCACGTCCCGCTGAGCAGCGAGGAACTCGAACGTTTCGTCTTCGGATCCGTTGTCTATGATCGCGAACTGTTTGACCCCGGCGTTCCTGTAGTGGTGCAGCCATCCCGGGAGGCGCATGGCCTCGTTCCGGACGACAGCGAAGACCACCAGGCTCTCGCCAGCGTCATTTACACTTGAAATGAATTGATCAGTTAAGACAGCCATGTCCGAGTCCTTAGAGGCAGGCATTCCCCAATTCATCCTGCACAAACGGCGGAACATACCTCAAAGGGAGAGTTCCAGGTTTCACTTGACCGGCATTCCAGGGGACGGCCGGTCGGGAGAAGGCAAGCCGTCAGCCCGTCGATGTCCTGGACTGACGGAATACCGGAAAAAACTTGATGATCTCACCCACCACCGGATGTTGTGTAATAGCCAATCCGGCCGCCCATCCACCGAACGCCAGCAATACGGCGGCAGCTGCTTGGGCATGCGAAAGGGCGAAGCCAGAACCGGAAACCCAGATGGCGGCGAGGGGGGGGGACTGCGGTCAACATGGAGACGATTGCGCTTTTCCATACGGCAGCCGCTATGTCCCTGCGCCTAAGCCCCAGCCTGCGCCTGACGAAGCTCAGGGCGACGTAGGCCTGAAATGGCATTGTCAGGAGCATGCACCAGGCGGCTGCCTGCATGCCTCCTAAGCAGACGGCTGCGGCCATAAGGATGCCCGAAAGCGGGAAAACGATCATCGCGCGGATGAACAGGTCCCGGATCGATCCCATCGCGACCATGACGGGATAGTTGAGTTCGAAACTAAAGGAGAAAAGAAGCGCGATTGCGACCACTTGGACGAGCGGCGCGGCTTCAATCCATTGAGGGCCGAGCACGATGTCCACTGCCGGGTATGCCAAAACACAGAGCACTAGTAGGCCAGGCCAGTGCAGTGCGGTGATGAGAGAAAGAGCAGCGAGATACGGGCGTTTTAAATCCCTGCCCTGTCTGACCTCGGTCGAGAAGGCGGGCAGCACGACCGTCATTGCGCCTCCCAGGACAAGCTTGTCCGGAATCGTGCAGATCATCGACGTCCTGCTGAACAGGGCTGCCGCATGCGGCGAGACAAGCCGTCCCAGCAGGAGAAGGGGGAGCGCGTCGAAAATGCGATAGAGCATGGCGATCGCGCCGTTGTAGCCGCCGAACGCGATCATCTCGCGCCAGTTGCGGAAAGATGGCTTGAACATCCACAAATGCGGGCGCATTGCCACCGCCAGTCCCACCGCCATTGTGCCCCCGATCAACCATGCCCAGGCGAAACTCATGTAGCTGAAACCCGCCAGCGCGAAGGAGATTGTGGCGACCGACCCGGTGGCGGCACCCGCAATGCTGATGGCGGCGACCTTGCCGAATTGCATTTCCCGTCGCAGGAGCGCGTTGATGGGTATGGAGAACGCGTCGAGAAACAGGCAGACGGAGACGACCCTGAAATAGGGAACGAGGTTCGGCTCGCCGTAGAACCCGGCCAGGAAAGGCGAAGCGGCGACGAGAAAGACGGCGATGATCCCGGTCAGGATGAACATCACCGTGAATGCGCCCCGGATGTCCTCGCGGCTGATTTTCTCGCGCTGGATCAGGAAGCTTGAACTGGAGAACTCCCTGACGGACATCGCAATGGCAAGGATGGCCATTGCGATGACGGAGACGCCGATTTCCTCTGGGGTCAGTATCCGGGAGACGAGGGCTGCTGTCACGAAATTCGATACGAGCAGGAAATAGCGTTCGCCCGTGCTCATCAGGAGTGCGCGTTTTACGGAAAGCATGCGTGCCCTTCTTGTCCACCAGGCGATCCGGCCGCCTGTGTCCCGCGGGGATATTCCGATAATCCAGGACGGAGGTCATGCCGCCCAATGTGTTGAAGGAGCAACCACCTAAAGGGGTAACAAACGGTCCGGTAATCCTGAGGGATGCGTTGGATTCCCGCCGCCCAAACTTCAGACTGGGCCACCCTTCTTGTGCATGGCGAAATCACATGACCAGGGCGAACCGCGATCTGCACGGGCTTCAGATACTTCGGGCTATCGTCGCATTGGCTGTCACAGTCCACCAGCCGGTTCTCTATTTCGTCCGGAAGGCCATCAAACCCCGGTCGGGGCAGCCGCTGGAGTTTGGAAATTTGCCTTCATTTCCTCAGCCTTGTTGGCCCCCGAGCCATGACAAGGACTACCAGATTTTGAACCCTCCGTGGCACGCGCCACTGCCCGGTTCCCACACTCCCTGGAGAGGAGGCCATAACGGGATAACGTCTCCCCGGTCGCGGCCTAGACAAGCTGAGCTTCCAGAGGGACGACCGGCCTATGTGGACAATTCCGCAACAGGATCGGCAACGGATTGTGCCGACCGGCGCTTTGGGTGTCGGTTGAACCGTGCAGAGCGGGCCAAGGGAGAAGGGTCCGAAGTCCGGTAGAGTCTCGCACGTCCGTGCCACCCCACGGGGCACATGTGGCTGGCTGCCAAATGCAGACCACAGCCAAAGGGACGGGCCTCCCGATTGCTGGGGAACGACCCCCGAAAGGGGTAACATCGGCCCTTGCTCAACCGTATGTGCAAATTGCCTACCCTGCATCAGTTCCCGACTATCCCGGTCTCAAATCGGGGCAAGGAGGCCCGTTGCCATGTCCATTCGTTACGCAACAGCTGCGGCGTGCCTGCTGGCGACAGCCGCGCCTGCATCCGCCGACATCCTGTGGGGCGTCAACGGCCATCCTATAACTGCCTATCCGGGAATCCCCGTCGAAAGGCAGCTCGACCACATCAAGGACCTCGGCATGAAGTCATACCGGGTCAACGTCACGAGCGATGAGAACGCAGACATCCTCGCGGATCTTGTCCACGCCGGAAAGGTGAGGGGGATCGAAATCCTGCCCGTCATAACACCCGACATAGTGGACCTCGAAAAGGACAGCCCGGACGAACTCTACGCGAAGACCCGGAAGCTGGCGGTGACGCTCGGCACCAGGTTCAAGGACGACATCCGCGTCTGGGAACTCGGCAACGAGATGGAGAACCACGCCATCATCAAGCCGTGCGAGAACCGCGACGACGGCTCCAAGTATCCGTGCGAGTGGGGACCAGCGGGAGGCACGGAAGCGCTCGACTATTACGGCCCGCGCTGGGTCAAGGTGAGCGCCGTCCTCAAGGGTCTTTCCGACGGCATGACCGAGGTCGATCCCGCAATCCGCAAGGCGATCGGAACCGCCGGATGGGGCCACACAGGCGCATTCGCGCGGATGAAGCAGGACGGCATCGCCTGGGACATCTCGGTCTGGCACATGTACGGCGAAGACCCCGAATGGGCGTTCAGGGAAATCTCGGGCTACGGCAAGCCGATCTGGGTCACCGAGTTCAACAATCCGTACGGAAGCCAGCGCAGCGAGCGCCAGCAGGCCGACGGCATCAAGCACACGATGACGCGTCTCCGCGAACTCAGTGAGAAGTACAAGGTCGAGGCGGGACACATCTACGAACTTTTTGACGAGCCCTACTGGGCTCCCAGCTTCGAAGCCAACATGGGATTGGTAAGGCTCGCCCCGGACCCGGCGAACGAGGGCAAATGGATGGCCGGGGAACCGAAGCCCGCCTACAAGACGGTGCGCGATTTCACCCGCGGCCCGCGGCCGCTGCCCAAGCCCAACCGTGACTGCGACACCGAGACCACGGCTGCCGGCGAAGCCATGCCCGTGCGGCAGGCGAGCTTTGCCTTCTGTCTCGTCCTTGGCCGCGAGGGCGACAGCGACAGCGTGGGGCAGTGGGCGTCCGCCATGGAGAACGGGGGGGCCAAACTCGCCGACATGATCCTGGAATTGATGCGCTCGGCAGATTTCGAGGGCAGGTACGCCACCATAGGCCTCAGTGACCGCGCCTACATCAGCTTCCTGTACCATCTGCTCCTGAACCGCCCCGCGGACGATTGGGGAATGGAAACCTATGCCCGCCAGCTGCGCGCGGGGACCATGACACGGGAGGCCGTGGCCTTCGGAATCGCCGACTCGGAGGAGTTCAAATCCATGCACGCCGCCATCCGCGAAGCCACCGCGGTCCCGACACCGGGCTGAAAGAAGAGGCCGATCCGGAGGAAGTACCATGGCAATACGCCTCGCGCCTCTTCTCGTGGCAGCCAGCCTGCTGGCGGCCACATCCGGCGGGAGCCAAGCGGCCTGCGGAAGCATTGGCGGGATTGAGTTCCCGCTGCGGGTCTCACCCGGAAAGCACTATCCGACAGATAGGGTAGGCCATCCGTTCTTCATGCACGGCGAGGCGGCCTGGTCGCTGATCGCCGACCTCAAGGAAGAGGAAGCATACCGATACCTTGACGACCGCAAGGCCCGTGGGTTCAACACCGTGCTGGTGAGCCTGCTTGAGCACAGATTTGCCCGCAACGCGCCTGCGAACGCCTATGGTGAGAGGCCGTTCGCCAAAGATGATTTCGGCACCCCGAACGAGGCGTATTTTGCCCATGCCGACCGCATCCTGCAGAAGGCATGCGAACTTGGTTTCCTGGTGATGCTTACCCCGGCATACCTGGGTTACGGGGGATTGGTCGACGGCTGGTACGGGGAAATGACACAAGCTGGATCCGAAAAACTTCATGCTTATGGCCGCTTCGTCGGCAGCCGCTACCGGGACTTCGAAAACATCATGTGGGTCAACGGGGGAGATTTCGACCCTCCCGACATGGACCTCGTAAGGGCCGTGGCAAACGGCGTCATGGAAGAGGACCCCGATGCCCTTGGCACCGTCCACAATGCCCCGGAAACGGCACCGCTCGAATTCTGGGGCTACGAACCTTGGCTTCAGGTCAACAATGTCTACACCTATGGCCCCGTCCATTCGGCGGCGATCCGTGAGCACAATATCGGCAGGGGCATGCCTTTCTTCCTTATGGAGAGCGCCTATGAGTTCGAACACGGTGCCGACGAGCACCGGGTCCGCATCCAGGCCTACCATGCCATTCTCTCGGGCGCGTTCGGGCATCTCTACGGCAACAACCCGATCTGGCATTTCGGAGGCCCCGGTCTCCATCCGCCCACCATGGAGTGGACGGAAGCCTTGGACAGCCCCGGCGCACGAAGCATGGAAATGCTTCTCGAATTCGTCTCTTCCGTCAAATGGTGGCTGCTCGAACCAGACAGCAAGAACAGGCTTTTGGTCGACGGCATCGGCAAGGACATGAAGAGAGCGGTCGCGGCCATGGCCAAGGACGGTTCCTTCGCAGTCGTCTACATGCCAGGCAACAAGGGTGTGACGGTCGATCTTGCGCGGTTTCCGGCTTCGTTGGTCGCCGCGCGCTGGCGCGATCCCACGAGCGGGGAGGTGACCGTGGTCGACGGGTCGCCATTCACGGCCGGGACGCACAGTTTCAAACCGCCAAGAAACAACGGCCGCGGATACCCGGACTGGATTCTGGAACTTGTCCCCGCCGACCCGACGGAGCAGAGCCAATGAGCGCCGTGCACGAACTGCGCGTCAGCCACGGAAAGCCGGGGCGGCCCTCAAGGCCACAAGGCGGGTCGGCGGCAACAACAGCCCGCGGCAGGGAAAAGAGCATTGCCGTCTTCGGCCTGTTCGGTTGCGGCAACCTTGGCAATGACGGCTCGCTCGAGTCCATGCTGTCGTTTCTCAAAGAGAAGCGTCCCGAGGCGCGGTTGTTCTGCATCTGCAAGGTGCCAGAAGTTGTGAGGGAAGATTTCGGGATCGACACAGTCCCGATCCGGCTCCCGAAAAGGGAGGGGATCGCACGCCTTCTCGACCGCGTCTTCCTGAAAGTTCCCGGTATGGCCGTGAATTTCATCTATGCCCTGCGGCACATCCGCAAGGCCGGCGTCATGGTGGTCCCGGGAACGGGAATCCTGGACGACTTCGGCGACAGGCCGACGGGTTTGCCTTTCGACGTCTTCAAATGGTGCCTGGCCGCGCGCCTCATGGGGACCCGGATCGCCTTCGTCAGCATCGGTGCCGGACCGATCGGAAGCCGCCTCAGCCGATGGCTGATGACAAGTGCGGCCCGCATGGCCGACTACCGGAGCTACAGGGACACCGGCTCGAGGGAATTCATGGAGAAGGCCGGAGTCGACACCAGCCTGGACTCGATGTACCCCGATCTCGCCTTCAAGCTGCCAGTTCCGCAATCCGCCCCTGCCGCCCCTTCGCGCCCGCTCACCGTCGGCGTCGGCGTGATGAACTACCGCGGCTGGTATGCTTTCGAAGAACGCGGGCAGGCGGTGTTCGAGGGCTATGTCGCGAAAATGGCGACGTTCGTAACCCGACTGCTGGCCAGCGGCTACAATGTCCGCCTGCTCACAGGCGATGAAGATGACGCACCTGCGGTCGAGGCTGTGATGGCCGCTCTGGGCGAAGCCGATACCGACAGACTGTCCTCGGAACCGGTCCACTCCCTGCACGACGTCTTCACTCAGATCGCCCGGACCGATCTCGTAGTGGCGACCCGTTTCCACAACGTGGTCGCTGCCCTGATGGCGGGGAAGCCCGTGATTTCCCTCAGCTATGCGGCCAAAAACGACCTGCTGCTGGAAAAGATGGGCCTTGGCGATTTTTGCCAGCATGTCGACAGCTTCGATGTCGGCCTTCTGGCCGAGCAGTTTTCGAGACTGGCGGAAAGCCGGGAAGAACATTCCCGGATGATCGTCTGCAAGGTTGGGAAATTCAGAAAGAGCCTCGAACTCCAGGACGAATACCTGCTCGCGACGGTGCTTTCAGGCTCCACCTGAAAGTTGAGGGCCGACCATCCGAAGGCGGTAGACGGAGGCCAAGCCTCGTCGAACGGGGCAGCCCCATCGCCGATTGGCGTTCTCGCCCGTCCATCCATGAATACGTAGCCTCTCTGCGTCGGCCCTTCCCGGGTCAGGATCCACTCGAGAAGAGGTATGCGAGCGATGAAAGTGCTGATGACGGGCCATCAAGGCTATATCGGTTCGGTGATGGTGCCGATGCTGCTCCAGGCGGGGCATTCGGTGACGGGCTACGACAGCGACCTTTATAGGCGGTGCAGTTTCGCCGCGGGTGGCGACCAGTCTCACGTCCCCTCCATCCAGAAAGACGTCCGGGACGTGCAGCCGCGGGATCTTGAAGGATTTGATGCCGTCATTCACCTGGCGGCGCTTTCCAACGATCCGCTGTCAGACCTCGATCCGAACGTCACATACGAGATAAACCACAAGGGGAGCGTCCGTGTCGCGAAGGCGGCCAAGGAGGCAGGCGTTTCGCGCTTTCTGCTCGCGTCGTCGTGCAGCAATTACGGGCAGGCTGGCGACGGGATGGTCGACGAAACGGGCGAGCTGAATCCGGTCACGGCCTACGGCTGGTCCAAGGTGCTCTCGGAAAGGGACATTTCCGAGCTCGCCGGCAGCAGCTTCTCTCCCGTCTACTTCCGTCCGGCGACCGCCTACGGCCTCTCGCCGCGGCTCCGCTTCGACATCGTGCTCAACAATCTCGTCGCCTGGGCGGTCACCAAGGGGGTAATCCTCCTGAAGTCCGACGGGACGCCGTGGCGGCCGATCGTCCACATCGAGGACATTTCCAGGGCGTTCATCGCCGGGCTGGAAGCGCCGCGGGACGCCGTCCACAACCAAGCGTTCAATGTCGGCCGGACGGACCACAATTACAGGATCCGCGACATCGCCGAGATCGTCGCCGACGTCGTGCCAGGCTGTCGGCTCGAATTCGCGTCCGATGCCGGGCCGGACAAGCGTTCCTACCGCGTCAGCTTCGACAAGATCGCGCTGGCGCTTCCTGCCTTCAAGCCGCAATGGGATGCCCGCAAGGGTGCCGAGCAGCTCTACGAAGCCTACAAAAGGTCGAACGTGACGCTCGAGGAGTTCGAGGGGCCGCGGTTCCAGCGCATCGGCCACATCAGGCACCTCCTGGCAAACGGGCTTCTGGACGACCGGATGCGGATTGTCGAACCTGCGAGGCCAATGGTAGCCGCGGCGGAGTGATCCGCGATGGAGCACGTGAAGCCGGACGGCCTTGAGCAGTCGCCTCCCATCAGTGTCGGCGACGACATCTACGCCTTGGCTGCGCGGCTGTTTCCGATCCGCAGGAGCATCACGGGAGACGGCGTGCGCCGGACCTTGGACGTCCTCTCCGGTCACGTCGCGCTCGAGCGGCACGAGGTGCCCTCGGGGACGCAGGTGTTCGACTGGACTGTCCCGAAGGAATGGATCATCCGCTCGGCGAGCATCACGGGACCGGACGGGCAGAGGGTCGTGGACTTTGCCGACCACAACTTGCACGTCGTCAACTACAGCGTACCCTACAAGGGAATCCTGCCGCTCGACGAGTTGCGGCCTCACATCCACACGTTGCCCGGGCAGCCGGATGTGATCCCCTACCGCACCTCCTATTACGCCCCGACGTGGGGCTTCTGCATGTCCTACGACCGGGTATCGCAATTGCCCGACGGCCTCTACCGGGTGGAGGTCGATTCCGAACTCAAGGACGGCAGCCTGACTTACGGCGAGTACCTGCACCGTGGTAAGACAGAGCGGGAATTCCTCCTGTCAGCGCACATCTGCCATCCGTCCCTGGCCAACGACAACTGCTCGGGCCTTGCCCTGCTTGCGACCCTCGCGAAGCACCTGGCGGCCAGGGAAACACGCTACAGCTACCGCTTCCTGTTTGCTCCGGGCACGATCGGCGCGATCACCTGGCTGTCCCGCAACGAGGACCGGACACATCTCATAGACCACGGCCTGGTGCTGTCCTGCGTGGGCGACGCGGGAAGCCCCACATACAAGCGCAGCCGCCGTGGCGACGCTTTCATCGACCGTGCCATGGCCCACGTGCTCGGGCATGAAGCCGGGGCAAAGGTGATCGATTTTTCGCCTTACGGCTATGACGAGAGGCAGTATTGCTCGCCGGGCTTCAACCTCCCTGTCGGCATGTTCCAGCGAAGCGTCCATGGCACCTTTCCCGAATACCACACGTCGGCCGACAATCTCGACTTCATCCGTCCCGAGCACCTGGCGGACTCCTTCCGTATCCTGAGCGAGGTGATCGATATCGTCGAAGGGGACTGGACGCCGTTGAACCTCGTCCCGAAATGCGAGCCCCAGCTCGGCAGGCGCGGACTCTACGCGGCCCTTGGAGGGCAGAAGTCGCAGGACGCAACCTCGATGTCACTGCTTTGGGTCCTCAACCTTGCCGACGGACAGCATTCGCTGCTGTCGATGGCCGAGCGTTCCGGACTGCCGTTCAGGGAAATCGCCGCCGCAGCGACAATGCTGTCTGACCACGGTCTTCTGGGTGACGCCTAGCCGGGGTCAAAGACTCATCGTCGGGCTCCATAGCTATTTCTGCGGCAGTTCTCATCCACTACGGTGAGATGTCTTATGGTCGCCGACGATGACGTTGTCATTTGCGAGCCCCAAAGCCATATTCGTGTAGCACCCCATGTGATAGGAATTTAACGATGGCTGAGGAGACGAAAGGCATGTTGCAGGCGCTGGACGCCCTCATCGACATGCAAAAGCGCATGTTGAAGTCCTGGGAGGGCACGAACGCCAGATTCGACAGAATCGACACTGAGATCGTCAAAATCACCAGACAGAATTTCAAAACGCAGGAAGATCTGGCCGCGTTCCGAACAGACATGTCTGCGTTCCGAACTGACATCACAGGCCGCATCGATGCGTTGGCATCACGAATGACCGAATTCGAAAACATGACCGGAACGCCGACGAGACAAGAGCCGCCCGTGTGGAGATCGTCGGACTGCAGGACGAAGTTCTTAATGCCGTGCAGGCGGGTTTGAGCAACTTGGCCGATGCCAACGGACTCAGAGAAAGACTCGATGAGCTCGAGCGGCGAGTTGGACCGTAGTCCTCGAATTTGGATGGGGCAGGCATCTACATCATGGAAAGCAGAACTGCCTGCATGTGCTCCCTGAGATCAAGCTCTCCACGCGCTTCGACCTGGAGAAGGTAGGTCGCCTTGGCCCGGCGGTCTGTGTCCGTTGCCGCGGGGAACCCGCACACGGCGACCAGCGCCTTTTCTTCGTCCCGGCTGGCTGCGGCATGGTCATTGCGACTTCCATTTGGCTTGCGGATCGCCATCATGAACTTGGCGTAGGCAGCCTCTTGCGTTTCAATCAACGTCCACAATGCGCGGGATGGCTTCTCCTCCCGCAAGTCTGCTGCGGTGCCGGTTCCGGCAATGGCCGCACCGATCGCGGCGGTTCCGGCCAGCATGTTGCGGCGGCTGATCCCGGACATGGTTGAACTCCCTGACTGTGCCCGAAGCAACGATAGCACGTCGATTGGCCCGATCCTGTCAGGAGCATGAAACCAGCAGAACGGGGGTGACGCGCCACCATGGCAGCCTGTTCTGGACAATGCAGACGCTTAGGGCAATCTGCCGCCTAATGAACCAGCTTCCTGAGCAGCGGCCACGACTTGTCCCTGTCCGACATCGCCGTCGGCATCAGCGGCCAGTTTATCGAAAAGACCGGATCGTTGTAGCGGACGCCCTTCGCCGCGTGGGGGGTGTAGAACTGCGAAATCATGTACGACACCTCGGCGTCGTCCGTCAGCGTCTGGAGCCCGTGGGCGAAGCCTTCGGGGATGTAGACCTGTTTCATGTTTGCAGGCGTCAGCTCGAAGCCCAGCCAGCGGTTGCGGGTCGGCGAGTTGGGGCGCAGATCCACCACGACGTCGAAGACCGCTCCGCGCACACAGGAGACGAGCTTCACCTCAGTGTATGGCTGCTCTTGGAAATGCAGCCCCCGCAGCGTTCCCTTCCTGACCGAATGTGACCTGCTGTGCTGGACGAAGCGCGTCGCCAGCCCGCAATCGGCCATCTCCTTTTCGCAGAACACGCGCGTGAAGGAACCGCGGTCGTCTATCGTCGGCGTCGGTTCGATCAGCCAGACACCCTTCAGTTCCGTTTCGGTAAACTGCATTTCGCCCTCAAACCCCCAGCCGGGCAAGGACCGGCAAGTCGAGTGTCCGGCATCGGCCGCCCCGCCTGGAAGAGCTACCTAAGAATGTGGCTCCACATATAGCGGTATGCCGGGGGTGAATGCGTCCTCATCCGTGCGGCGGAAGACGCATCGCAATTGCTGTGCCGGCTCCGGTCCTCTACGCGCCCGTTTCATCTATAGGGCTGAGGCACCCTTCGGATGTCCAAATCGCAAACCGGGTGCCTGCCATCCTAACCTGCCTCTGTCGAAAAAGACGCACTCTCTTCGGAGGCGTGGCAGGCACAGGTTCAGCGTTAGCCACCGCGTCTCCGTCTTTTTTCAAATCCAGCGGGGACCAAGGATGAACATTCAGGCTGTCGAAATCGTTCGCGACCACAACACCGCCGGCCGGGATGTCGGCTGCAGGCTCTGCGGATCGCGCCTGCGCCACACGCTGGTCGACCTTGGCATGTCGCCTCCCTGCGAAAGCATACTGAAGGCCGACCAGATCGACCAGATGGAGCTCTATTATCCGCTGAACGTCATGGTCTGCGACACCTGCTTGCTGGTGCAGCTCAAGGAGTATGTGAGCGCCGAAACCATCTTCAGCGAATACGCCTACTTCTCCTCCTTCTCGACGAGCTGGGTCGCCCACGCGAAAGCCTATTGCGAGGCGATCACCAAGCGGCTCGGCCTGGGAGAGGAAAGCCTTGCTGTCGAACTGGCCAGCAATGACGGCTACCTGCTCCAACACTTCCTCCCGCTCGGTGTCCCCGTGATCGGCGTGGAACCCGCCGCAAACGTGGCTCGCGCCGCCGAGGAAAAGGGGGTGTTGACCCGCGTCGACTTCTTCGGCGTCCGGCTTGCCAATCAGATGGTGACGGAAGAACTGAAGGCAGATCTCATCATCGGCAACAACGTGCTGGCGCAGGTTCCCGACCTCAACGACTTCGTCGCGGGAATGAAAATCCTGCTCAAGCCGGAAGGCGTCGTCACCCTCGAGTTCCCTCACATCGAGCGGCTGATGGCCGAAAACCAGTTCGACACCATCTACCACGAGCATTACTCGTATTTCTCTCTGCTGACTGTCGACCTGATGGCGGCCCGCCACGGGTTACGGGTCATCGACGTCGAGGAACTGCCCACGCACGGCGGCTCGCTGCGCGTCTACCTCGCCCACGAGGGCAGCAGCCGGGCGACGGAAGACAGCGTGACCGAGCTCCTTGACCGCGAGAAGCGTCACGGGTTGATGGACATGTCCACCTACGCTTCGTTCGGCCTCAAGGCGAAGCGTGCGAAACGCGACCTCCTGGCGTTCCTGATCGCGGCCAAGAACGAAGGCAAGAAAATCTGCGGCTACGGCGCGCCGGGCAAGGGCAACACGCTGCTCAACTACTGCGCGATCGGAACGGATTTCCTCGATTTCACCGTCGACCGGAACCCATATAAGCACGGCCGCTACACCCCGGGCATGCACATCCCGATCAAGCCCGTCCAAGCCATCGACGAGGCGAAGCCTGATTACATCCTGATCCTCCCGTGGAACCTGAAGGACGAGATCGTCCAGCAGATGCACCATGTCGCCGGCTGGGGGGCGAAATTCGTGGTGCCGATTCCCTTCGTGACAGTCATCGATCCATCGGAGTTGCGGAAATGAAAGTCATCCTTTTTTGCGGTGGCCGCGGGACCCGCATACGCGATTATTCCGAAAGCATCCCGAAGCCGATGATCCCGCTCGGCCACCAGCCGATCCTGCGCCACGTCATGCAGTGGTACAGCTATTACGGGCACGACGAGTTCGTGCTGTGCCTGGGTTACAAAGCCAACGTGATCAAGGATTTCTTCCTGAACATGCGGCCTCAGACATTCGCCGACTGCGTGGTGTCGCATGGCGGGCGGGACGTCCAACTCCTCAACGAGACCGACAAGGACTGGAGCGTCACCCTGCTCGACACGGGCATCTGGCGCAATATCGGCGAGCGCCTCTGGGCCGCCCGGGACCACGTCAAGGGCGAGAAGATGTTCCTGGCCAATTACAGCGACGGACTGACCGACGTCGACCTGAACGACGTGATCGCCAAGTTCGAAGCCAGCGGCAAGATCGGCTGCTTTCTTGCTGTGCGGCCGCCCCTCACATACCATCTGGCAGACATCGCCGAGGACGGCCGGGTCCGCGAGTTCAGGAGTTCGGAAACCTCCGAGATCTGGATCAACGGCGGCTACTTTGTGTTCCGGTCCGAAATCTTCGACTACATGCGCGAAGGCGAGGAACTCGTGCTCGATCCGTTCAAACGCCTGATCGCCGACAACATGCTGATGGCGTACAAGCACGAAGGCTTCTGGCGGTCGATGGACACGATGCGCGACTGGCAGGCGCTGGAGGACATGGTGGAGAAGGGCGACATGCCCTGGAACGCCAAGGTCACCGCCGAGAGAAACGGGCGCAACGTAGTCGCGGCCGCGTCATGATGGGGCTTGGCCTCGCGCGACGCGGGGAGGAACTCTCGGTCCTCTGCCTTGGTGCCCACTCCGACGACATCGAGATCGGCGCGGGAGGCACCATCCTCAGCCTGATAGCGTCAGGGGTCAGGTTGGACGTCCACTGGTGCGTGCTGAGCGCAGGCGGCCAGCGGACGGCCGAAGCCACTTCCTCGGCCGAGGCGTTCCTCGAAGGCTCGCGGACCTCGAAAATCGAGATCGCCGAGTTCGAGGACAGCTATTTCCCTTCCCAGAGCCGTGCGATCAAGCAGTGGCTGATGGACGTGAGGGCGCGTGTCCGTCCCGAAGTGGTCCTCACCCACGCCCGGTTCGACGCGCATCAGGACCACCGCGAGGTCAACCAGCTGACCTGGAACGTCTTCCGCGACCATCTGGTGCTCGAATACGAGATCCCGAAATGGGACGGTGACCTCTGCCAGCCGAATGGCTACGTTCCGCTCACGGCGGATGTCATGGAACGAAAGATCGCGCTGCTTCACGAGCACTTCGGCACTCAGCGCTCCAAGGACTGGTTCGACCGGGAGACGTTCGCCGGGCTTGCGAGGCTGCGCGGGATGGAGTGCCGGGCACCGGAGCAATTCGCGGAAGCTTTCACGCTCCGAAAGACAATAATCTTTTAGTCGCCGAAAAAGAGCTGATTGTCTCATGTCATATGGAAAGCTCTTTACATAAAGGCACTTGGCTCTTGGTGCTCACGATCTGCACTAACGATGCACCAGTGGATAGCGGGCGCAGGTCAAAAAAACGTCGGAATCATGTTGAACTCGGCCGGCGATCTGCTAACAAATTCCCCTTGTTGTCGTTCTGCAGAACAGAAGCAGCCGTCAAGGTTGCCGGATTTCTTCAATCAATTTTGAAGTCAAGGGGCTTTCATCAAGTGGACAAACGAGAAATTGCGCCCGGTTTTTCGCTCAGCGAAGCCCGCATTGGTACCGTAGAGGGTGGAGAATCCGGTGTCTTGGTCTGGAAATCCGACCAGCTCGTCGCGGTCCTGACCGAGATCGACGAAGAGGCCTACTCCACCAAGGGCAAATGGTTCCTCGAGATCGGCTTCGGACTTCTGAGCGGGGACCACAGGAATTTCGACACGATCGAGGAAGCCGTGCACTGGGTGGGCAGACAGCTCTTCCCAGTTGAAACCGCAGACGACCGAACGGCCGCAGCCGCGAGCTGAACCTCGCAGCCCCCGCCTAAGCCTTTGCACTGATCGGAATGATCTCGGCGGGTTTGTCCCCCTTGTTGTAGCGGCGGAAAACCACTTGGGAGGGGCGGCCGACCAGCAAGCGGTCAGTCCCCGATTCCAGTGCCCGCGCATAGACCGCCAGCGCGCGGTCGACGGCCTCGACCGTCTGCGCGACAGCGGTGTCGTCATGGGTATAGGAGACGACCAGGGACGGCATGAGCACGCCACGCCTGATCGTCTCCTGCAGGAAAAGGGAACGGTACGCCTGGGACGGTTTGCCGTCAGGATCGAGCGCGGCGTAGGCCAGGCAGCAGGGACGGCCGACGACCTTGAAGTGCCCGTCCACTCCATGGAACCTGGCTGCCTCTTCGATGCCCTCCCTGAGCTTCTCCCCCTGACGGTGGAGGTGCTCGATCACGGGCTCGTCGCGGTATGTCCGCATGTTGGCGATCGCCGCTGCAAGCGCGTGGCTTTCAGCGCCATGGGTCGTGGAAAGAAGGAATACTCTCGGGCGGTCAGTGTACTCGAGACCCCCGAGACGCATGTATTCACGTCTCCCGGCGAGCGCGGACACTGAGAACCCGTTCGCCAGCGCCTTGCCGAAGGTCGTCAGGTCCGGCTTGATGCCGTAGAGTTTCTGAGCGCCGCCAGTGTGCCACCTGAACCCGGTGATCATCTCGTCCAAAATGAGCAGCGCGCCGTTTTCCCTGCAGAGGCGCTGGACTTCATGCAGGAAACCGTCCCGGGGATCATCGCCGCGCGACGGTTCGAGTATCAGGGCGGCCAGCTTGCCAGGGTAGTTGGCGAACAAGTCCTTCACGCTGGCGATGTCGTTGTACCGGAAGGTGACGGTCAGTTTGCGCACCGCCTCCGGAATGCCCGAGTTCATCGGCGTGGTTCCGATGAACCAGTCGTCGGTCGAGAAGAACGGATGATCGGCGCAGCAGGCGACGAGATCGCGTCCGGTGTAGCCGCGGGCAAGACGGACGGCACCTGAAGTCGCATCCGATCCGTCTTTGCAGAACTTCACCATGTCCGCGTCAATGAGTTCCAGGAAAGTCTTGGCGCACTCGACTTCGATCCTGGCTGGCCGCGTGAAATTCGAGCCGACGTGAAGCGCCTCGGCCGCCGCCCGGATCACCGCGGGATAGGCATGACCCAGCCCGACGGCACGGTTACCCATGCCGTATTCGATATATTTGTTTCCGTCCGCGTCCCATACATGGCAACCGGAACCGTGGTCGATGAAGCCCGGGGCGAGGACCGGATACTGGTCTTCGCCTTTCGCATAGGTGTGGCAGCCACCCGGGATCAGTTCGCGGGCGCGTTCCTGCAGGCGGACGGATTCTTGGAAACGAAGGCTTTGCTCGGACATGCGGACCTCTCCATATCGCAGCAAAGTCTACAGCTCCGGTCCGGGATTTCGCGTCCTCCATAGGTCTCATCGCTTAAAACTTATGGAGGAAGCTAGAGGCTGAGAGCCGCCGGATTGATGGCTTTGCTTCCCGGTTCAACCGTTTTGATGAATCGCCGCCGGGCGGCTGCGGTGGCAATACTCTCTGTCTCCAGGGAGGAGAATATGGCTGTACTGGTCACTGGCGGTGCCGGATATGTCGGCAGCCACACGGTTCTGGCCCTGCTTGACGCGGGCGAGAAGGTTTTCGTGATCGACGACTTGAGTTCGGGCGAACGTTCCGCTGTTCCGATCAAGGCTCAATTCGTCCACGGCGATGCCGGCGACCCCGAAATGGTCCGGAGGCTGCTGAGGATCTACGGCATCGATGCCGTGGTGCACATGGCTGGATCCGGTTCGGTCGAAGAATCTGTCAGGAACCCACTCAAGCACTACCGCAACAATACAGAGATCGCCCGCACCGTCATGGAAGCCTGCGTCAGCGAGGGTGTCAGGCACTTCGTGTTCTCGTCCACGGCGGCGGTCTACGGCGATGCCGAAGGCTGCAGGGAGGACTCAGTCCTGTCGCCAGTGTCGCCCTTCGGCAAATCGAAGCTCATGGCAGAGGCGATGCTGCGCGATACGGCGGCGGCGCACTCCATCAGGTACGCCGCATTGCGTTGCTTCAACGCCGCGGGAGCCGACCCTGCCGGACGGGCTGGGCAAGGAGCAAGATCCGGAGGCCTGATAGAGGTCGCTTGCGAGGCGGCTGCGGGCAAACGGCTTTTCGTTCCGGTATTCGGCACCGACTACGACACTCCCGACGGCACCTGTGTCAGGGACTACATCCATGTCAGCGATCTCGCGGACATCCACCGCCTCGCTCTCGAAAGGCTCCGTCAGGGCGGCAGCAGTTTCGCGGTCAACTGCGGATACGGGCGCGGACGCTCCGTCCGCGAAGTGATCGAGACCGTAAAAAAGGTATCCGGCGTTGACTTTGCCGTGAAAGTCCATCCAAGAAGGGCAGGAGACGTCGGCAAATCGGTCGCGGATTGCGGCATGCTGTTTGGAGATTTGGGCTGGCGTCCGTCTCGCGACAACCTGGCCAAAATCGTATCTCATTCACTTGAATGGGAGCGCAATTCAAGCAGGCTTCCCGCCCGGCCCGCCATGCACCCGGAGAAGTTGCAGAAGGATCAAGCCGGCTCAGCCACGGACCTGACGCCGCGCGAGCACCAGGTGATGCAGCAGCTTTCAAAAGGACTGCAGAACAAGATCATCGCGGCAAATCTTGGCGTTTCGGAACACACCGTCAAAATTCACCTGCATCACATCATCAGAAAACTAGGAGCGACAAACCGCACCGGAGCCGCCGCAATTTATCTCGAACGGCTCCCCGATTTTTTCCAACGCAGCAACGGAGCGCCGTCCGGCTTCAGGAACCATTGAGAGACAATTAAAGAAACGGCCCGCCGCCTCCCGCGGAGGGCCGTTTCTCGTAGTGGCCTGGAGAAAGGATCAACCTTCGGCCAGTGTTCCGTCGGAGAAGAGGTCGTTCAGCTTGTAGGCGACCTCCGTCCGGTTGGTCGCCTTCAGCTTCTTCATGATGTTGCGGATGTGGACCTTCACGGTGCTTTCACGGAGATTCAGCTCGTAGGCGATGATCTTGTTCGCCTTGCCGCGCACGAGCTGCTGTGCGACCTCGGCCTGCCTGATCGTGAACATGCCAGTCAAAGGCTGGATTTCACGGCTGCCGGAGTCTATTAGGTGCCGCATCGAAAGGACGCTGCTGGCCGGGACGAAAATGCCTCCCGCGGCCGCGAGGTTTATGGCCTCGACGCAGACGTCGATCCCGACCGAACTCGGAATGTATCCGCGCGCGCCGCATTCGAGAGCAGTCAGTATCTGTGCAAGGTCGTCGGTGTCGGCCAGGATGACCACAGGGATTGACTTGAACTCGGTTGAAATGCGCCGGATTTCGTCTGCAATGCCGGGGTCGGTAAGCCTCCGGCCACCAAGGTTGAAAAGTATGGCACCAAGGGGAGGGTGCGTGGCCCTCTTCCCGCGCCACTCTTCGATCGAACCCACGGCGGCCACCGCCATGCCGAGCTCGTGGTCAACGAGCGCCGACGCGAGGCACTCGCGGTCGAGCGCCCTGCTGTCCAGAATGAGGAGGCATTCCTTGTCTGCCTCGTGGACATTTTCCGCCCCGCGAAGGGATCCTGACTTGTTTGCTGAAGTGTAATTATGCAGTCCTGCCGTGGAATCCATACTAATACCCACCCTTTTCCACACAGGTCACCTTGCGGTGACCAATACAGCCCCTTGCAATTTTACAAATTGGAAAGTTTGTCACCCACCCCTTGCGAAAGCTGAGGCGCGTTTGCCCAGCTGCATTCTTTTGCAAGTTCTTCGGTTCGCCGCCGAGAACAGCTTGTACAGATTATGGCTTTTTAAAAACCAGTCTTTAACATGGGTTAAGTTTCCGTAAATTTTTGACCCCGTGGTTAAAACGGCACAGGTGCGCTTCGGCTGACGGCCGGGTGCCAAAGTCTACCTCAGGTATTCCTTGTCGAACCCGGCCGTTTTGACCAGCTTCAGGCGGCTCATCACATGTACATGACCCGCCCTGAAAGAGACGAGACCGGCCTTGCGGAGTTCCCCCAGCGTGCGGTTGACGTGAACGGTGGTCATTCCAAGGACGTCGGCAAGTTCATGCTGGGTAAGGGGGCATTCATATCGTCCGTGTGCCGCCAGGCCGATGGCGGAGAGCCTCTCTTCCAGTTCGAGCAGGAAGTGTGCCGTCCGTGTTATCGCGTTCCGCCGTCCCGCGTTCATCAAATGCTCGGCAAAGATGGCGTTAAGGCGGGCCAGGGAGCAGGCGATCTTGTTGCCAAGGATTCCGTCCGACAAGACGGCCTCGACCAGTTCCTTCCTGGAAACCTCATAAACGGACAGCTCGGTTATGGAAGCTAGCGACGCGAACCGGGGACCGTCCACGGAACGGAAACCGACAATGTCGCCCTTTAGCGGGGTGTCGACTATCTGCCGTTCCCCGTTGTGGAGATCGCGGTAAAGAATGCCCCAGCCCGATTTTATGATGAAGATCCTGTCATCGTCATCGCCCTGGCGGCATAGCACCGAGTGGGGTCTGTAGTTTTTCGCGGCAACACCCAGGAATTCGTCGGTTCGCCACTCTATCTTCGACAATGTTCCCCCCGCGGGATGCGAACTTATAAACTGCAAAAGTGCTTGCATGAAAAGCAGCGCAATTGCTTCAATTCCTGCACAACCTACAATAGCTGAGACCAGAAAGCCAGTTATACCGGCTGTCTGTCCGTTACTGATTTTGTGGGAGCCATTGTACTCGTTCTCAACGGCCCTCATCCGATAGGGGAAGGAGGATCTGCTTGCATTCATCAAGTACGATGTTTCTACCTCCTTAGGCTTCGTTGACGGCCTGCAGTTCCAAAGCCGAACATCGGATTGCCCGCGTCAGGCCAAAGCTTGCGCGGCCTGTCACGCGGAGACCGCGAAGACAGGATAGGGGAGTCGCTACCCACCCCGCCCAGCGGCTCCCCTATCGTTCGCGCGTCCCGCGGCGTCAGGAAATCTCGGAGAAGTATTGAACGGGAGCTGCAGCGCATCCATGCAAAGCCAAGGTGCACTGCAGCCTGCGATCAACTTGTATGCAGTTGCGTCCTCTTGGAGCCGCCGCCGTCTCCCGGGCCTGCTGCAGCTGGCGCGATTGCGAAGAGGGCGATCAGAACAGCGACGAGAATGCACATGGTCGGACTCCTGCGTTCCAGACAGCCGGAACTGCAGGGCGCACCCGGCCGGTTGACGAGGGCAGGCGGTTCAACATTCTGAGAGCATCTCGTTTCTATCGCAAGTGCCACGGCCTCACGCGCCGATCGGCACTTTCAGTTGCTGGCCGGGGAGGTTCGGATTGTCGATCACCAGCGGGTTGGCGCGCACGAAGCGCTGGAACTGGGTCGTGCTGCCATAGTGCTCCTCGGAGATCTTCGATAGCGTGTCGCTCGGCTTCACCACATGGATGCGGAAGCCGATATAGTTCGCGACGATCCGCGGGCCGTAGATCACCGGCACGATCACCTTGTTGATCTCCGAACCGTCCTGCGCACTTTCCTCGAACACCTCGACGAACAGCCGGTCGAGCTGGAAGGCCGCCGCGCCGATCGCCGCCTGGACCTGGAACTGGCCGTGCTCGCCGGTGCCGCCGCCGACATTGAAGAAGCCGGTGCGCTCGTCATGCCCGTCATGGACGCGCCAGTTGAGCGTCGCTTCAAAACCCTGGCCGATGCCGGCAATGAGCACGGGATCGCCGACGAGGTCGAACGGTTTCGGCTGCTGGATTTCATTGGGCATGGCATTTCCCCTCACATGCCGCCCGCTCTTCCCCGACGGAAGGATACCTCATGGGGCGACAGGTGGCGAGGGAAAGGAGGAAATCGCGCGGTGTCCGGCAGTGCCCTGTTAGGCCGGAGCATGCCCGGACGAGGGCCGCGGAGGGGGAAACCAAGCCCGCACGCCCTGGCGGGGAGCAGCGCGCCGGAATACTTCCCTGTTTCGTCGGGCGCGCACCCTCGTGGCGGAAACGAGGGCCAAGGCTACGAAGAACAGGATGCCCGGATCGGGGGAGCCGCCAGCCAGAGAGTTGGCTACGATGCTGCCAAGAGCCGAATTCCTGACGCTGGCCACGACGGCATCGGTCTCCGGATCGACCCAATTCCGCAACTTCCCCATTCCCCTGACCAGGACGCCAAGGAGGATCGCCATCATCAGGGATCCGAAGAAGCCGAGCTGGGACAGGACGGCGATCGGCCAGCTCGACGCCCTCGAACTCCCGAACCCGATGCCAAGGCCGCTGGTGTCCAGGAATGCCTGGAGACTTTTGACGTTCCAGTATGTGCGCTCCTGACCCGAGGAAGAATCCGCCTTGTGGATTATGGTGGAGTTTATCAGGTTGACGAACGGCTCGAAGATCGCCGGGTTGTAGAGGCTGATGCCCATCATAGCCACACCGCCGACCACCATAAGCGCCGTGATCAGTATCTCGTCGCTTTCAACCCGTCCCCTGAGAACGGAAAGCGCGATCGAGAAGGCCACCGGAATGCACAGGATGGCCAGGCCGACATATGCGGTCGAGGAAGTCGACAAGACGACGAGGAAAAGCAGGATGGCCGCCAGCCACTGCGCCAGGCGTGAGTTGGTTTTCCTCCAATACGTGTAGCAGAACGCCAGGCAGGCGAGGGAAACGGCTCCGAAGGAAGACGCTTCCGAAAAAGCTCCGGTTATCCTCGAAAAACCTGCTTCGACCGCCCCCGTTATCATTGCGTAGTTCGCCGTCTTGATCGGACCGAGCAAATCCCCCGCTCCGGCATTTTTGCCCATGAAGTCGATCACCCCCATGCCAGCGTGCAGGCCGCACCACAGGAAGAAACCACGGCGCACCTGGTCTATCCTGTCGGAGTGCAGCAGAAGCGCGCAGAGCGCGATCGCGGTCAACCCGCCGAGGATGAAGTAGCCGGTCTGGGAAATGTTTCCCGAAACCGGGGCAAGGGAGGCCTCGACGACGGCGAGCCTGGCTTTGGACTGGACGAACACGCTGGTCTGTCCCGCGAAGAACCTCGGAAACAGCCATGATCCGACAATTGCGTAAGCCATGAGGCTGGTCAGGATCCAGACGGGGCGTATGCTTCCGAAGACTCTGCCGAGGTCGAACCAGATATGACGCCTTGCCGCGACGGCGGTGACGAGCAGCGCGGCGAACATCGTATAGATCAGCGGAGACGATCCGCCGAGCGCGGTCAGCGTCATGGCCGCCGTCGCGCCGAATGCCGTCGAGATCATCAGGCCGATGATCAGCATCCCCCTGGAATAATATGCGACAACCAGAATGGCCGCACACACCAGCAGCCCGGGCAACGAGATCTGCATTTTTGGAGAGCCTCCCCGCCTGGTGCGGCCCCGTGACGCGGACGCTTGTCCGACTGCCCATCCTTCGGCACGCGCCAGTCATCGGCAAGTGCGTCAATGGGAGTAGCCGGAGGTGCCGAAGCACGCACTCCCTTCGGAGGTTCCCGGATGCTTCTTCCCCTACGCATAAAAGCTGAACCCTGCCGGTGTCCCGGTCATGGCTTCCGCGCTGTAAGGTGCCGGACGGCGGGTTCGGAAGGAGTTAAGATGGGTTCCCTTTCACCTGCGGGGACGGGCGACGGTAGCAAGCGCGTCGCGTCGGTGGACTCGCTGAGATGTTTCGCGATGACGGCCGTTGTGGCCCAGCACTGCGGGCTGATGCCGTTCGGCTGGACTGGCGTCTGGCTGTTCTTCGTGATTTCGGGCTTCGTGGTGACGCTGGCGGTGATCGGGCGGCCGCCGGACCAGCCGCCGCTGGAACGGCTGCGCGGCTTCTTTCGCCGCAGGGCACTCCGGATTGTTCCCGTCTACTATGCCTATGTCGGTATCGGGGTTCTGGTGTGCTTCGCTACGGGGGCCAGCGTCGATCTCTTCGACGTCCTTTCGCTGCTGGGCTTTTTCCACAACGTGGCCATGGGACTTGGACGTGGCGAGTTCTCCGATTTTCCCGTGGGGCATCTTTGGACGATCTCGGTCGAGATGCAGTTTTATCTGGTTTACGGCACTGTGCTCGTCCTGGCATCGAGGCGGACCGTGATAGCCATCCTGTTCGTCACCCTCGTTGCCACCCCACTCCTGCGGTTCGCCGTTTCGACGGAGTTTGCCAATATCGGTCTGGACAGCGAAGCCAGCGCCTATCTGATCTATTCGGGGTCCTTCCTCCACACGGATTCGTTCGCCATGGGAGCGCTTCTGGCGTTTGCCAGCCATTACGGCCGGCTGCACAAACTGGCACGCCCTCTCGCATGGGCGGGAGCCGTCATGATGATCGCCTACGCCACTACCTACACTTGGGTGAACTATTCCGTTGTACATGCCCAGGGGATAGACATTGTGAAGAATGTCGTCTCGGGCGTCCTTTGGGGCCACTACCGTGAGGTGTTCATGTACACGGCACTGGCCGTGGCCTCGGGGGGTCTGGTGGCGCTTGCAGCGACAGGCGACCGATCCGTGTCCTGGCTGCTGAAGTCGCGCCTTTTCCGGCGGATCGGAGAAATCTCCTACGGGGCCTACATTGTCCACGCGCTGGCGATCAACGCTGCTGCCTTCCTCCTTTCCCGTGTCGCCGATCTGTCAGGACAGCCGATAGTCAGGAGGCTCGTGATCTTCGTCCTCTCGTACGCAATCACCGTCACGGTCGCGGAATTGTCCTTCAGGTATTTCGAAAGCCGCTTCTCGGGCAAACGGAAGCCCCGCTTAGGCGAAACACAACCGATAGGCATTGGTTAATTCCAGGCGGCGGCGTGCCCCTTTCTGCGAATGGCTGATACCCTCGCGAGCAATAGCCTAAAGAACGGCTCGACCAAAGAAAAGGACACCTCTAGAGTGCCTGATCGCAGGTATGCTTTTGCTTTTAATTCAAATTGCCTGTGATAAAAAAGGGCTTGCCGAAACGGAACTGGTGCGGGCGGCGGGCGGGCTGTTCAGGGTTCCGGTACTGCGAGGAGGAGAACGGTATGACCGGTCAGGTTGTGTATAGCGCACTCGGGCCTAAGGAAGTCAGGCAACTCCAGGAAGTCTATGAGCGCGCCAGGGCCGTGAAGGCCAAATACCCCGATTCCCACTTGGCCAGCAAAGCCGCCAAAAAGCTGATCGATGCGTTCGAAGCAGTAATGCATCCTGGCGAAGCGGCTTTTGACGAAAAGTGGCTGAGTGAGGCCGAGCCTCAAGGGCACGCCTGAAGGCTGGAGTCCAACCTTCTGCCACCACCTGTTCCGGCGTGTTGCCGTGAACTTGCCCTTTCGGTCCTTCCGGGATCAGTCCGGCAGAGAGGTGTGGCGGCATTTGGTCCCGATAGCCGTTTATGCCGCGCTGGAATGGACAGGCACTGCGTCGATGATTCCGACCCGTCGTGGAGAGTCGCTGCGCAGGCGCAACGGATTGACAATCGGACGGTATGTTGCCGGTCCCGCTCCTTAACAGTGGGAACAGAAAGCATTAATTCACGTTTTCAAACCATGGAAACTGCCGGGCGCGAGGAGGACGTCGGGCACAAGTGAAAGCGTGACCGGATGTCCTATCAGTATTTCTCGCATGAGATCGATTCCGAGACCCACTACTGCGTCAAATGCGGGCGGTTCCTGATGGAACTGCAGGAACACAAGCAATGGATTGGCAACGACGTTCTTCCCGCCTGTGTCGAAGCCTCCAATGTCTCAACCGTCAGCCACATGGTACGCGGCCGCGAAAGCAGCCCCAGGGAATTCACCGATACGCCACCACGGTCGTTCCGCTGGTAGGAATGCGGAACCAAGCAGAACTGCCTTATGCCAGCTTTTCCAGCTATTCCAAAGGCATACCAAGCAACGTTCAGCAAGATATCGAACGTACCTACGCCTTTTGGATGATGGTTGGAAATTTGTCAGGTCTCTTCAAATAGATTAACCTAAGTTTGGTTGCTCCATATTTTACCGACCAGTTTGTCGATCGTTACCGGATTGGCAACTGGATGATTTGCTATCCGATCGACAGAATATGAGCTGAGACTATCCAGGGCCGGGGGGCTTTCAACGTGCCAGGCGGTTGCCGATGCACGTCCAGGAGTCTCCTCATGTCTCTCAAACCCAAATCTACTGCCAAATCGTCTTCGCCAGCGGCGGTATTTGCCGCGAAGGTCACCAGTCTCGGAACCAAGCTTGCTGTCGTCTCGAATGCGATCAAGACAACTCCCGGCCACGGCGTCGCCGGACGCCATGCCACCCGCGAGCTGCTGGACGCCCTGTCCGGGCACAAGGACCCGGGCATGTTCGGGCGCATGTTTCCCCAGCTTGAGCCGCTCAATGTTCCTGACGCCAAGCTCCAGGTTCTCGCCGACGCGATGAAGGACACGGATCCGGGTAGCCAGACCGGCAACAATCCCAACATTCCGTCCGGCTTCACCTATTTCGGCCAGTTCGTCGACCATGACATCACGCTCGATCTGACGTCGCTGGGAGACAAGGAGAAGGATCCGCTCGGCATCGAGAACTTCCGCACCCCGAGCGTCGACCTCGATTGCGTCTACGGCCTTGGTCCCGACGGCAGTCCCCATCTCTATGCGCGCAACTCAGCAGCAGGAAACAAGCACGGGCCCAAGCTGCTGATCGGCAAGAACATCACGGTTGGCTTCGGCGGCGTCACGGGAGACTTCCGCAACGACCTGCCGCGCAGCCCCGAAGGATTCGCGCTCATCGGCGACCACCGCAACGACGAAAACCTGCTTGTGGCGCAAACGCATCTGGCCTTCCTGAAATTCCACAACGCCATCTGCGACATGCTGGCCGCTTCCGCGAACCCTCCTGCCGACATCTTCAAGGAAGCCCGCAGGATCGCAACCTGGCATTACCAGTGGATGGTGCTGCACGATTGGGTGGAGCGCCTGACCGAAAAGGGGACTGTGGCCAAAATCCTCCACAACGGCCGCAAGTACTACCGGTTCAAGAAGGTGCCCTACATGCCGGTCGAATTCTCGGCCGCCGCCTACCGTCTTGGCCACAGCATGGTCCGCGAGAAATATCCCCACAACAAGGTCTTCACGCTCGCCGAATTCACCCAATTGTTCGACTTCAGCGGCCTCTCGGGGTCGATCATCGGCGATCTCGCCCCGAACCCGCCCACGGGACCCATTCCGGTTTCGGCTTTGCCAAGCAACTGGATCATCGACTGGCGGCGGTTTTACGAGCTGGGGGACAGCGGCGGCGCTCCCGTCAAAATGACCCCCACACGCAAGATCGATCCGCAACTGGCCCCTGTGCTGCACAGCCTGCCGGGCGGCGGCGGCAATCTCGCTTTGCGCAATCTGCAGCGCGGGGTCAAACTCGGCCTGCCGTCAGGCCAGGATGTCGCCGAGCACATGAAGATCAAGAACCCGCTCATTCCCGACGAAATCGCATCCGATGGCAACGGGTCCACGGACGGGCAGGCGGCGAAGTCGCAAGGCCTGCACACCAAGACGCCGCTCTGGTACTACATCCTCAAGGAAGCCAAGGTGCGGCATGACGGCCTCAGGCTCGGTCCCGTGGGGTCGATCATCGTGTCGGAGGTCTTTGTTGGCCTCGTGCACGGCGACCAGAACTCCTTCCTCTGGAGGGCAAAGAACTGGAAGCCGACACTGCCTTCGGCGACCCCGGGCGACTTCAAGATGGCCGACATGCTCCGGTTTGTGAACGACATCAATCCGATAGGAGACTGACGTCGGCCAATGGCTGCGGCGCTACTCCCCGCCGCAGCCATTTCCGGGCCTCGAAAATGACAGGGCAAGCAGGCTCCGAGAAACGATTCCACGCCCTTGTATGCGAGACGGGGAGAGCGATGCCGAGAAACATCGTCATTTTCGCTGACGGAACGGGGCAGCGAGGCGGAATCTTCTTCGACGAGAACCGCAGCAACATCTACAAGCTCTACCGCGCCACCCGATGCGGGCCTGAGTATTCGGTCAATCCCGCCGAACAGCTGGCCTTCTACGATCCCGGCAGCGGCACCGAACCCATCGAAGGCAATTTCTTCTTCAGGCTGTATCGCCGCCTTCACAATCTTGTCAGTCAAGCGACCGGACTGGGCCTGACGCTTAATGTGATCCAGTGTTATGCCGCCATCATCAGAATGTGGAGGCCCGACGACCGGATATTCCTGTTCGGCTTCAGCCGCGGGGCCTACACGGTCCGCGCCCTTGGGGGCGTTCTTTCCTATTTCGGCGTTCCCACGCATATGGCCGACGGATCGCCTCTCCTTCGCGACGAAGCCTCGACCCTCCGGATCGCGAAGGAGGCGGTAAAGGATGTCTACCAGTTCACAAGTTCCGGAAGGCGCGACGACGCCGCTGATGAACAGAAGATGAGGATGGACCAGCGCAACCTTCTCGCCGCCCGTTTCAGAAGGAAGTACGGGTCCGGTGACGGGGAGGCATCGAACACGGTTCCGCACTTCATCGGGTC
This sequence comes from Allomesorhizobium camelthorni, assembly GCF_011045125.1. Taxonomy (GTDB): domain Bacteria; phylum Pseudomonadota; class Alphaproteobacteria; order Rhizobiales; family Rhizobiaceae; genus Allomesorhizobium; species Allomesorhizobium camelthorni. Next base: position 50,269 of record NZ_JAAKZF010000024.1, read on the forward strand.
TTCGACACCGTCGCTTCGCTGGCCAACCCACAAGCAGTCGCCATATTCGTCGCGTTGCTGGCCGCCATCCTCATTGCTGCTTCCTGGATACTGTCGCTCTTTGCCTGCTCGTTTCTTTGGTGGGCAGGAGTCCTGGGCGGCCTTGCCATTGTCCTCGCCGCGATATGGTACGCAGGCGAACATCTGAAGGCTCCCGGCCCCTTGCCGGGCTACAGTGCCCGCCAGACCAGGCACTGGACCGAATTCCGCATGAGGTTTCACGACCTGAAACTGTCGCCGAGAGTCCCCATGCCCGCCATGCGATATCGATCGACGAGAACCGTGCCGAATTCAACCCGGTTCGGTGGATAGGTGATGAGGCGGTGGACGGGAACGGAGTCAGGAGATTTGAGCAGGTCTGGTTCGCCGGGAACCATTCCGATGTCGGGGCAGCTATCCGGAAAACGATTCACGCCTTTCGGACACGGCGCTCAAATGGATGCTGGATGCCGCGACGGCCGTCGGATTGGTCCATGACCAAGCCTGGTTGAGCCTTTTCCCCGATGCCGCAGGCCCGCAGCATGACGAGAAAAGGAACGGTGTCTACAGGCACACCCGAAGTCTGGTCCGCAAGGTACCCGCGGACGCCGTACTGCATCGATCCGTGCTGGACCGCTTCGAGTTGCCCGAGGTGCTGCAGTACAATGTCCTGAAACCGTATCGGCCAGAGGCTTTGCGGGAACACGGACAGGTGAAGCGCTATTACGAAGTAGAAGACTCCGCCCGAAAATGATCGACGGCTGGAGGTGGCGCAGGGACATCCTGACAAAGCGATCGAGGGCATCCGTTAAGGAGCGATGCGCGTTGCCAACTCGACGGCGCTGACGATCTTCTGTCCGACGGCCTCGGCCGCTGCCTTGGCTTCAGGAGTTTTCCAAGCTTCCTTGACTTGGTCCCGACTGTTGGAGGTCAACCAGACTTTCCCCTCTTCGTTCGCGCATATCCGCGAGTAGCCGCCGTCCGACAGGTGGTATTGCCGCATGCCTGTGACGAAGTCGACGGGATCACTTACGACCGCGCTTTAGGCCCGTGCGGTGCGCACTGCTTCCGCTCGGCTCTTGCTCGTGAGGACAGTGTCGGGCGTTACGATGAGACCGGCGAAGCTGCTGTCATCCAAGCCCATGAAAATATTCCACCTTCTGTGCCCAAGACCGCTTTCCGGAGCGATGCCGCCAGGATAATGTCCTCGCATACAAAGGGTGGGACAAGTTCAAAAATGCGAAAAGCCAATTCTGTTGCACTGGCAGTGGCTTCCGCTGCATTCTTCCTGTCGGGGGCGATGCCGTCCGCTGCCGAAACCATGAGGCTCAGCCAATTGACACGGGCCGACATGGTGGCTCTCCAGCGCGGTCAAAGCGTTGCGGACGGAGCATGCGCGACAGGACTCATCAATGAGATCGATGCCTATGGCGGCCCGGAGGCAATGCGCGAGTTCACGATAGACGTTGAAGCCTCGCCGATCGTCATCAAGGGTCGGGCCATTCGCCACGAATGCCGGGGACGGTGTCCACGCCATGACCGAGAACGGCAAGGATTTGATCCTCCAGAAATATGACGAGAACGGCGAGCCGACAATGCAGGAACCTGAGATCCGGCTCGCACGCCCTGATGACCGGGAACGCAAGGCACCGGAAATGGCTCTGGAAGAACTGGACTGTATCGTTGCAGGGGCAGGGGTGATCGGACTGGCGGTTGCCCGCGCGCTGGCTATTGCCGGACGCGAGGTTGTCATTCTCGAAACCGCCGATGCGATCGGCACCGAAATCTCGTCCCGCAACAGCGAAGTAATCCACGCCGGGATCTATTATCCGGCCGGAAGCCTGATGGCACGGCTCTGTGTTGCCGGGCGCAACGCCCTTTATGCCTACTGCCGCGCGCGCGGCATCCCGCACCGCAAATGCGGCAAGCTGATCGTCGCGACTTCGGCGGAAGAACTCGAGATGCTTCCTGCGATCACGGCACGGGCGGCTACGAATGGCGTTTCGGACTTGCGCCGGATTTCGGCGGCCGAGGCCATGGCGCTGGAGCCTGCGCTGGCGACGACTGGCGCGCTCATCTCTCCTTCCACCGGAATCTTGGACAGCCATGCCTACATGTTGTCGTTGCTCGGCGATGCCCAGAAAGCGGGAGCGGCACTGGTTCTCAACAGCCCGGTCCTGGGAGGAAGGATTGAAGAGGGCGGCATAGTCCTCGATGTCGGCGGGGCAGACCCGGCATCCATCCGCTGCAAGCTGTTCGTCAACGCCGCCGGACTGCAAGCGCCGGCTCTGGCGAGAAAACTCCAGGGCGTGCCGACGGACCTCATTCCGAAAGAATATTACGCCAAAGGCAATTATTTTTCACTCAGCGGAAAGTCGCCGTTTTCGAGGCTCATCTATCCGGTCCCCGTGAAAGGCGGATTGGGCGTCCACCTGACGCTCGACATGGGTGGACAGGCGCGATTCGGACCTGATGTCGAATGGGTCAGCCGCCTCGATTACGAGGTCGACCCGCGCAGGGCAGAGTCATTTTATGCCAGTGTGAGGCGGTACTATCCGGATTTGAAGAACGGAACACCGCAGCAGGCATATTCGGGGATCAGGCCGAAGATAGTGCCTCCGGAAATCGGCAGCCAGGATTTCATGATCCAAGGTCCGGAGACGCATGGCATTCCAGGCTTTATCAACCTCTTCGGGATAGAGTCGCCGGGACTGACCTCTTCGCTGGCCCTAGCCGACCATGTCCGCCACATTGCCGTGGCCTAGCGAGCCGAGGCTTGGCAGCCTTAGTGGGATAGCAAAAAGGGATCCTTGCGTAGTCGTTTCCAAATGGCCGCCCAGGGGACGCGTTCTTAATCACTACTCCACAGTGACCTCTGTCGTCTGCGTTGCAGGGGCGAGCGCGGAAGCTCCGGCGACAAGATGACCCTTGTGCGGATACTTGTCGCCAGCCAGTAAGATCAGGCTAAACTCGCGCTGTGCGGCGACCTCCTCCCGTCCGTTGCTTCGCCAGCACGGGCCGCCGCGGCTTGCGCTTGATATAGACTTCAGGTTCGGGCGGATAGTTCGGGTCGAGGAGGCGCTTGTCAGTGCGCATGACGCGGACGGCATTGCCGATCACGTTGGCGGCAGTCTCAAAACGCCTCTCATTTTAACCTGGCCCAGAGGTAAAATCACGACTTTGAATCCGAGTTAACGGGTTGAGGGTTGGAGGATCTGTTCGAGGTATTGGTTGTTTCTAGCGGCTCGTTTGCGGCGCAGCTTCAAGCTTCGCTTGTCGTCGATGCTTCGCAGCAGGTTGAAGGCGAAGTGGCGGACGACGGCCGCTCAGGGAGAGCAGTAGCTTCGAACCGCAGACAAATCGTTCCCTTGCAACCCGCGTATTGCATAGCCGTTGCATGCAAACATGCAGCACTTTCAGGGAGGAGAACATGGCTCGACAAGAAGGTCCCGGAGTCCCTGCTCCGTCTAAGCTCGGCAATGATTTTTGGATCAGAGGCGCATCTCCCACGCCAGATGCGCTTGCCTTCACGTCGAATAGAAACCGCCGTCTCTTTCATCGACACATCGAGACCGATATATTTTCTTCCATGGCTGTTCTCCATCAGATGCTTGGGCCCGGCGTCAGGTCGTGAGCCCGTATTTCCATCTTATCGGGGAGCAGCCACCTGCTTCCATAACTGTGCTGGTTCAGGGCGACTCGCTCCCGCGATTACCCCATGTGTCCATTTTACTGGTTCCCGGAATATGGATGCGGGTCCGCCGTCAAAGCCTATCAGAGGGAGCGGGGTTCTGGCGCAAGATTGGCGTTAGGCCATGCGCGCATTTCGCTGTGGCGTAGGATCGTCACCCCTCAATTGGGGTGAGATATCTTTGTTCGTCCGCTTCGCGCTTCGAGGTTCCTGGCTAGGTCCTCATCCAGCTCACCAGATGCATCGGTGATCATCGTCGGTGAGAAGTGCCCGCGGAACATCTCTGGTAGGTGGAAAAGCGGAGTGTACAGAGGCCCGAGCGGCTGCGTAGTAGTAACATATGTAAGCCTGTCGTCAGCACTCGATCTCGTCGGGAAACCTCGACGGTGAATTATCGACGGAAGGGTCAGACGTGCGCTGTTGGCGAGCATATGGATCATCTGCCTCCCCGAAAGCGACTGGCGGTAGGTAAGGTAGAATCCAAGGCAGTGACGCAGTATGCGATACCGGTAACCATGGAGTCGCGCCACTCGTCGCGCGAACAGAGCCACGGCTTCCATTGGGTCTAGGGGGCGTGTCATTAGCGTGAACCCGTCCATGTCGCGCAACTTAGCCGAGGGCAGAAAGCGCTTGTTGGCTACGCATTCGTTAAAGAGCGGCGTCCCCAGGAGCGGAATGGTCAGACTCAAGAATGCAGGCAGCGGCACCGATCGCTCGCTGGTCAGGAATGCAAGTTCATCGCGGATCGCCTGCAGGGTTTGTGACGAGGGGTCGAAAATTAAGCCGTACTGGAATACCACTCCAGCCTCGAGGCACGCGCGAATGGCATCCAGCTGGGGAACCACTAGGTTCTGCTTTTTCTGGTACCTCCTGAGCTGAGTTTCGCTGAGACTTTCCACGCCGCTAAACAGGCCGAGGCAACCGGACTCGCGCACGGCATCCAGATTTCGGGTGTCCTTGAAGAAATCCCAGGTAACGAGTGCAAGCCAGCCTTTGAACAACCCTTCTCGCCACAATGACTTGATCACCTGCAGCTTGGAGAGGAATGCGTCTCTGTTGTTACCGTAGAAGTTGTTGTCGATGAACATCGCGTATTTGTTGCGTGGCGCATTGCGGATTTGCGCCTCGATGTAGCCATGATCATAAATGCGGTAGCTTCTTCCTTCAGCCGTCAACGCGCAGAACGTGCATCTGAAATTGCAGTAGCGGCTGGTTTCTATGTAGTTGACAGGGCTGCGCCAGTTGAGGAGATCGAGCCGCGGCAACACGCTTTCCGAGACAGCCCAGTCCCCGAACACTTCGCGTGCTACGAGCTGAAGGTCTTCGACGTCACCGTCGCAGACATAATCGAAAACCCTAGCGCTACTTAAGGGCAGGGTGCGGGCGGCGGGACCGCCGACGACCACCACACACCAGGGAGCCTTCGTCCGCACATAGGCGGTAAGATGGCGCATGCGGTCGAATGAAGCCGTGACTCCCGTCAACACGAGCATGTCGGGCCAGGCGAATGCCGCCTCGTCGAGGAGCGGGCCGTCGTGAAATTCGCTATAGATGCGTACCTGTACCGTTTCGCGGTTGAAGGCACCGGCTAGAAAGGCATGTCCCGTGCCTTGCGGGACGAAATCGGGACGACCCTTCGGGTTACGGGTTTCGTCGAAGTGGGCAAGAACGATGAGCACTCGCGGCATCCGGGTTTGCGTCATCGCCAATTTCCTGAACTTATCCGCGAAATGGCAGAGACGGAGCGGATGTCGCCATCGGCCGACCGAAGCACTTCGCCCCAAGGCGAGTCGGAGTCGGCAAACATCCGCCCAAATTCTTGTCGGCAATCTGCCAGTTCGGGAAGACGTTCCATGGCCTCAGCCGCATCGGCAGGCATTTCCAATTGGATGGCCTTCTGAAATGCGCGGAGTGCGGATCGCTTCGCTCGCCGGGGATGGCCGAGGCGTGCGTGAAGGGCCGCCCCGCACAAGAACGCGGCGGGGCGGCCGATCGGAAAGACGTGCGCGAAACGCCGAAGCTTGGCGAGCACGGAGCGTGCCCCGGAGACATCTCCGCCGCCGCGGTCGATGGCCACTGCGAAAAGGCAGACCAAAGCCGGCAAGGTGCGCGTCTTCATTGCAGGATTCAAGTCCGCGGCCCAATTGAAGGCGCGCTCAAGCCAGGATGTCGCTTCTGCATTGCTGCCGCGTTTGAGCGCAGCATCAGCAAGGAACGAAGACCCCTCCACACAGTGCACCAATTCGAGACCACCAACCTGTCCGGCGAGCACCTCAGCAAACTCCGCGAGCAACCGGTCTGCGGCGTCCCATCGTCCCAGCGCCGCGAAACCACGTATTCCTCCGAGCAAACCGCATCCAAGTACTTGTGTATCGCCCCTCGTACGACCCTCTTCGCAAATTCGTTCTACAAGCCTTTGCCAACTATTGGTCCCCTCGAAGGCAGGCGTCAGTAGCCAAGGACCTGAAATTGTCTCCAAGCCGACCGCCAGTTCGCACCAGCGCCGCATATCACCCAAGGCCGAGGCACGCTCGAGTCCCAACACAAAGTTCCGCTGCGCTTCGCGCCAGCGGCCAATGCTCGTTTGATATAGGCCGCCTAGCAAATGAACTCGAATACGCGTTCCCGGATGGTCTATCCGCTCCGAGAGAACGGCGGCCAGGCGACTGTAATGCTCCGCCTGCTTGCGAAGTGGGATCACTCCGCATATCGCACCGAGGCTCGCGTAGTTGGCAGCCGTTGTTGGCGTGACGAACCTGTTTCGCTCGGCCAGATTTGTGGCTCGCAACGTGGCGTGGACGAGCCTCATCTTCTGGCTTGTGAAGTAATAGATTCGTGTGAGGTCCTCATGGGCTTTCGCCGCCAGCAGGAACGGCTCGGATTGCAGCGGGGCCAGTTCGCGCTTCAAAATCCAGTCGGTATCTCGGTGAATCACCCGACGCCACACTTGTTCGGCCAAATCCAGGACAAGATGCAATGTGAGGCTTGCGGGTGAGACAGGGAGGGGGACGCCCGCAATCCGCAGTCCTTCCTCATAGGCCTGCCTGGCCGCCTCGGCCCTGCCAAGATTGAGGTCTGCCTCCCCAAGCATGAAGCAGGCCGCGGCCCGTCTGTGCGGATCAACTTCTATGGACGCCTCGTCCGATGCCCGGAGAAATCTGGAGATCAGATCCACCACTGCAGCGTTGTCGAATTGCCGCAAACGAAGCTCGGCTACTCGGTCGAGATAGTTGTAGGATTTTCGCAGATCTCCCGCGCGTTCCCAATGACTCAGGATCAGTGGCAGATTCTCGGCATTGTCGGGCTGCCCGCTCTCCTCCATGGCCATTGCAATTGCCGCATGTGCCTCCCGACGCTGTTCCGCAAGCATGCTGTCGTAGACGGCCTTCCGGATGATCGCGTGGCTGAAGGCGAAGCGGTCAGGCCAGTTATCGTCGACCTTTATCAGATTCACTGATCGAAGATGAGAGAGACATTCGGAGACGTCCACTTGCACGGATTTGACCGGATCCAGCGCAGTTAATTCGGTCGCCGTGAAGGACGAGCCAATTGCGCTGGCAAGTTTCAGCAGCACCTGTCGGTCGGTTGGCAGAGAATCGGTGCGGCTGAGCACAATGGCCTTGGCGGCGCTGAGCAACGCGGCTTCGCTGGTGGAATTCGAGGTTTTTGTCGGTGTAGACGCTTGGCTCGAATCGGCAGTTGCGCGCTCGTTCATCATCCGGCAGATTTCGCCTATGAGGAACGGATTTCCTCCAGACTGTGCGTAGATCACCTCGTCGAATTTCCCCGATGAGCCCTCGCTCAAGGATGTGCGTACGAGGGTGGCCGTATCCTCAAAGCCGAGCGGCTTGAGTTCGATCAAGCGGAGGCTGAATTCTTGTGAGCCGGCCCATCTTCTAAGAACGGCTTCCGTTTCCGGGACCCGGGTTGAAGCGACCACGGGGATCGGCCGCTCGATGGAAAACAGGCTTCCCAGCAACAGGCCGGAAGCCTCGTCTAGCCAGTGGACATCTTCCAGCACGAGGACAGCTGGCCCCTTTTCAAAGGCGTGCGTGACAAGCTCGCGGAGCAGCCGTCGGAGATTGCGCGTGCGGCCGTCACCCGACATTGCCAGCGTCTCGATCGTTTCAGGAACTGTCAGGTCGATAGCGTCATTGAGCAGCGGAGCCAAAGGCGCGAGATCCGGCGTTCCATCAAAGTATAGATCGGCCAAGTCTCGCGCTTCCTCCCCACGAGTTTCCCCAAGCCCAAGGAGTTCACGTATGATTGCCCGCCATGCAAAATAAGGCGTCCCGCGCTCGATTTCGTCTGCACTGCCGGTAAGGATGCGGACACCTTTGTCACGGGCCTGCTCAACGAATGTCCGCAGCAAGGCTGACTTTCCAACACCCGGATCACCCTTGACTATCAGGACGCCCGTTTCCCCGTTCCGTACTCCCTCGAGGTATCCAAGCAGGAGTTCGAGCTCGGCCAGGCGGTTCACGAGCTTGGGCGGTTTCGGAATGTACGGCGGGCTTCTTGCGGCCACTGGGACGAAGGCGGGAACCTCTCCGCGCACACCCGGAATGGAGAGTACCCACGGCCCCTCGAAAGCTATTTGGCGTCCAGTCTCCTCTGCGCTTGTCCTGTCGACGACAATTCGTCCTGCCGCCACTCTCGCGAAGCGGGCCGCAGTATTCACCGCTTCTCCCACGACCGAGTAGTTGGCCCGATGCGGTGCGCCCAGCATGCCGCAGAAAGTCTCTCCGGTAGCGATGCCGATTGATGGCTGCGCCCCCAGCCCAGTCAATTCATCCGACAGCCGAAGGGCCGAAACGATGGCACGCCTAACGTTGTCGGAATGCTTCTCGCCGGGAAGTCCGAACACTGCAAATGTTTGCAGGCCGCTGGCTTGCATGGAGATGTCAAGGACCTCGCCGCCGGCACGGGTGACGGTTGAGATGCTACTGTCGACGAGCTTGTTGAGACGGTCGAGGTCAGCGTCAAGACTGGGGCGGGTAATATGCACGAACATTGCCGTGACAGTCCGTAAATCCGCCAGCCATCGAGACAGAGGGAACAGTAGGCGGCCGCGCAGTCCCAACGGAAGGTAGGCGATCAAACTGTCAGGGACCGAGACTTGTGCTGGCGAAGATGTCTCGCTGTCAGTCGAGAAAGTCTCGACCCATTCGAGACGTACGGTTCCCTCGCGCCCGATCCGTCCACGGGAATGTGCTTGGAGCAGCCCCCAGACTTCATTGGAAACCACAATCTCCCCCGTGTCAGTGATTTGTCCGCAGCGTGCAACTTGCGAAAGGCAGTCTCCGCTGACAACAAGCCATCGTTGGTCTGTGTGCGGCAGTAGGTGTATGAATGCGATCTCGCCCGCGCCGACACCAAAACGGAGATGAAGAAGCTCCTCCTCGAGAGTTGGCCCTTGAATTTCCGCACGAATGCGCTCCGCGCAATAGCAGCTTCGCCAGGCCGCAGACTTCAAATCGGCCAATGATTGGGCCTGCCACCCGGCAAGCAAGGAATCGCCCCCAAAACCGAGTACAGTTCCGCCATGACCCTCAATATGGCGCACAAGGTTGGCCATAAAATCATTGAGGAGTCGACTGACGCGCTCCGCCCCCTCAGCGCGATCGCTTTCAGAAAGCTTGGCTGTAAAACGCGTGAAGCCGGAAATGTCCGTGAGCAGGAGCGAGCCCAGAAAAACCTCACGTGATGGTCCGTCGATTTCGCACGCCGCCAAAGTGGACCATTGAACAAGACCACCGGGCAGATATCTTTGGAAATCATACTTGGAAGCTCCAGCAACCATGCACATGTCCGCCTTCAAGGTGACAGTAACATGAATGATACGACCTCCAAAGCCGCCGCAGCCACTGTGGGATCATCTCTCGAGCCAATTAATCGTGTTGATTTGAGTACGGCACGAAGTAGTGTCGTCGCTAACGGGCGGCGGACATGGGGGATGGCATGTTTGAGGAGAGAGCTTCGTCGAGTGCCCTTACACGGAGGGACATACTGAAATTCCTTTCAGCGGGGACGTTGTTCAGCTTTCTGGAAGGCTGCGGGACACCTCGACCACAACCAGGTTCCTGCTCAATGGATTTTCCGGTTGTTGATGTCCATTGCCATTTCTTCAACGCCGCCGACGTGCCCGTCGAAGGCTTTGTCCGCTATGTAATGCTGGGGGAACAAGAACCCGAGTTCGTTTCGGCGCGAAATGGCCCTGCTTACTTGAAACTCTTGAACGCTTTCATTGTCTTTCTTGTTGTCTTGCTCAGTGGAGCGGCCCCAAGTGCAAAAGAAGAAATCCTCATACTCAATAGGGCTACTGATCGGCCGACCCGCGCCGAAATCGAACGCCGCAAGAGAAGACAGCTACAAGAGGCAGTTCTAAAGCTCGACCAACTCGTGCGGGGGGGCAGGTCTACGCAAGAGTTTACAACGCTGCGATTTGCGGTTCCTCCAAACTACGAGGGCCTGCTGGCGGAATTCAGCGCAAGCACAGGCTTGGCTCGGCGCGGCGCATCGATGACGGAAGGCGAAGCGGACACCATCGCAACTGTACTCCTGAACCGGGGCGAGCTGCAGCGCTACATCGCGTTCGCGATGCTGATGCTGGACTACCGGGAAACGCTCGCCCGTGAGTACATCCGAATCTTCGCCTCCAATCGCTACGTCTCGCTAGTCACGCCAAGCATTCTCGACTTCGAGAAATGGCTTCCCGGAGAGGTTTCGCAGCAGTCCGACCAAATAGACGTCATGGATGCCGTCCAAGCTCACATCGCAAGATCGACGGGTATCCACATGCACAGCTTTGTCGGGTTTGACCCGCGTCGAGAGGTCCAAGAACCAGGCACGTCGCTCGCACTCGTCAAGCGCGCGATACTGGAGCACGGGTTCGTTGGCGTAAAACTTTATCCGCCGATGGGGTTCCAGGCATCAGACAATAAAGGTCCAATCGAAACTGCGCTGCGGCGGCTCTACGATTGGTGCAAGGATGCGGACGTGCCTATCATGGCGCATGCAGAAAACAGCATCGGTGCAGGTTGCGGGTACGGGAAAAAAGCCAACCCGGTCTTTTGGCGGCGGCTCCTTTCCACGAATGACTACGACAACATGAGAATCAATCTGGCCCATTTCGGCGGCTTCGACGAAGTAATGCGGCCCGGCGAGGTAGCCAGTTCCCAGTCGTCGTGCGAAGAAGATAAATTCAGCGGGCCGAGTTGGGAATCCATAATCGGCAAGACAATCGACAGTGACAAGCGTTCCAACTTATTCGCCGACCTTAGCTATTTTAGTGAGCTCGTCAGCCCCGAGGTCACTGAAACCTACCGAAAAGAAATACGTCGGCAGCTGGGTAAGTGGATTCGACAATACGATAGGAACGCAGCGCATCTGATGTTCGGGACAGACTGGTCAATGATGGCGCTCGAGACAAATTACAACAACTACATCCCAAGGATCAGCGAACAACTGACGTTGGCCGATGTCGGCCCTGATCAGCAGCAGAACATATTCTGGAAGAATGCAGCGCGCTATCTCGGACTCGCCCGCCGCGGGCAGTCACGTGACAGACTTGCCGCATATTGTCGAAATTGCGGACTGGACTCTGCTTGGCTTTCCGCGTTCGATACCGCCTAGATCATCGGGCTTCGTGTTTGCATTGGTGTGACCTGCGAAAGCTACCTTCGCGACGAATGTCGTGTTATGCTCGCTGCATTACGCAGTGATGCTTTGCCTTGCTGCTGGTCTTGGGGGATCGTCATTGTGAGAAGGCGGACTTTCCTTGGCGGCACCGCCGTTTTTCTTTCCGGGTTTCCGTGGGCCCAAGGTTTTGCGCGACCGGAACCGCGGACACATGCTGCGATTGTGATTGGCGTCCAAGATACGTCGGGTCTTCCGTCGCTCTTCTCCGCCATCCCTCAAGCCAAAATGTTCTCGAATTTGCTCACACACGAAGGCTACGATGTGCGCCTGCACATCGACCAAGGTATATCCGGGGATGAGCGTCGTAATCTGCTGCACGCAATCAAGACCAGCGTTTCGACGATCGCCGATCCGACGACCTTGACCCTGACCCAACTCGTCATCTACTTCACAGGTCACGGACTCTGGTCGCCCCAGGAGGGGGACGTGTGGCTTCTGCCTAACGCTTTGAGCGATTCGGACCAGGCAATCCACGTCAGAAGCCTAGAACAACTGGCCTATACTTCGGGCATTAGGAACGTCGTCATCGTCTCGGACGCATGCCGTTCCCCTGCGAACGACTATGGTCAGCAACTGATCAAGGGATCGGGCCTACTGCCCACCAATGACCGCAACTCGCGGGTCGACATCGACTGGTTCTACTCCTCGCGATGGGCGAAGCCCGCCTACGAAGTTGAGGTCGCGGCCCAGAAGTTCGAGAGCATCTTCTCGAAGGCCATGCTCAACGCCTTCACGGACCCGCCCGATTGGATCCTCTCGGACATCGATGGGCGGTCCGTCATCCCCAACGAGATGCTGAAGGAGTTCCTCTATTCCGAGACCGAGAGGCTGACTGTCGCCCTTGGTCTCTACGAGGATGTCTCGCCCTTCATATCCACTGCGTCGAGTGCCAACGTTTACATTGCCGGGCCGTACAGTCTTGACACGATCATGAACGAGACGGACACCATGATCGAGACGGACACAGGCTGGCTTCAGCGCACGCCTTCCGATCAGCAGGTCTTCGCGCAGGTCTTCGCGCAAACCGGGCTGCCTGTCACCACGACGAAGAGCTTGCCTAGAACCGACGAGTACGAGGCCAATCTCGAGCAGCGGATACATCGTCTCCAGGAGCAGCAGCAGAAAATCACCCCCATGCGCGATCTGGACTTGGGCGCGGCCAGTGCCGGCATCGCCATCTATAACGGTCTCGTCGCTGACGTCGCGGGATCGACGGAAGTCCATTCTCTCGGCCGGCGACGAGAAGGTAGAGATGGCGAAGGCGTCTATGAAGTGAGCATTTTTGGTGCCGAAGCCGCTGAGACGGGTGAAACCGCGATCCTATCGTTTGCGAACGGGAGCGGATGCGTGCTGGCGCTGCTGCGGGGCTACATCGCCCACGTTTTCGCGGATGAGTCCGGTGTCGACATGATCGCCTACGAACCGATCCCCGGTTCCGACGCACATTACGAGTTCCAAGCACAAGGGGACAGACTGAGGGATTTGCGGTCCTTGCTGACCCTTGCACTCAGGAATGGGGTGTTCGGGATCGACAACTCTTTGGCCGAGGCATCAGGGGACGCCGAAAGTTTCGCCGATCAGATCAGGTATTTGAAGTTTTCGGACCCGACACTCGGGATCTATGCTGCCTATGCTTACGCGCAAGCAGGCATCCAGGAGGAAGTTCGCGAGATCCTTGAAATTCAGACACGGGGGAACTTAATTGCGCGGATCTTCGACAACGTCCTTCTCGCGCAGCCGACCAGGGCGGAAGGGGCCGAGCTGCTTGCCGGTGTAGTGCCGTTCTGCCCCATGCTCAGGAACGGGTGGGAATTCCTCCGAGTCAAAGGCGTCGGACTGCCCGAGGCCGTAAACCGGGCCGGTCCCTATCTGAGAAACAGCGTCTGGACTTCCTTTGACCAGCCCGGCATCGAAATTCTCATGGACGCTCTCAGATCTGGAGAAATTTGAGGGACTGGCTCAGCCCGTCACATACCTTGCGGAGCGAAACGTATGGCCAACTTCGACAGGCGCGCTTTCATCTCGTCATTTTCAGGAGCCGCACTGGCTCTCTCCGGCTTGGGCCGGCATGCCTCCGCTACGAATGGCGTCCGCATCGTAATGATCCACGGCTGTTGCCAGCCCGACCGGTCGGCCGAGGAAATCGGGCAGCAGTGGCTGGCCGCGCTTAAATCCGGGGCAGCCGCGGCCGGGCTCCACGTCCCGCAAGATGTCGAATTCGTTTTCCCATACTACGGTGCCAAGCTCGGTGAATGGATCGAGAGATACAGCGTTAAGCCAACCACCAGCATCGTCTCCAAGGGCAATTCGCACCAGGACGACTACCTTCGATTCCAGCTCGAACTGGCCGAGGAACTGCTGGTCAAGGAAAAAATTCCGCTGTCTGAGGTGGGGGCGGAATATCAGGGCGCGCCGGGCGAGAAGGGCCCGTTGAACTGGGAATGGGTACAGGCGGTTCTCAGGACGCTTGAGGCGCGCAACGACCGCCTCGCCCAATTCACCCTCGACACGTTCACGCGGGACGCGTTCCTATATCTGAACAGGAAACCCGTACGAAATGATATCAACAATATCATTCTTAAGCATCTGGACGACCGCCCGACAATTGTCGTCGCCCATTCTCTTGGTACGGTTGTTGCTTATGATGTTCTTAGAAGCAATCGCTTCAACGTACCGCTTTTCGTCACATTGGGAAGTCCGCTCGGGCTACGAACCGTTAGCAAGCGGCTCACTCCAATAGCTTTTCCGCAAGGGGTTTCGAGCTGGAACAACTTCTACGACGATCGAGACCCGGTCGCGCTTTATCCACTCGACAGCGAAAACTTCCGCGTCGATCCGGAAGTCTCGAATATATCTGACATCCAGAATGGTACTCGGAACCGTCATGGGATTGATGGATATCTGTCCTCGCCAAGCGTGGTAGGCCGAATACTAGAGTAGTACCGTACCACAATCCAACGACGGTTGGAGCGGCGGTGTTGGCACGTGTCGGCTTCGGGGTTTCAAGCTCTTCATCGCGTCCGGCACCAATGACTGCAACGGGTCGATAGTGTTGAAAAACTCCGGGTTGCAGCAGTCCTGAGGCACTGATTCAATCTTCGTTGTAAGAGGAGATTGAGTCGATGATGGGCGAGCAAAGTGTGGTGCAGGAGGAGTTGTTCTACGGCTTCAGCCTGGAGCGGCATGTGCCGTCGGATCACCTGCTCAGAGCGATCGCCCGCTTCGTCGACCTGTCCGCCATCCGCCAGCATCTGGCCCCGAGGGTATCAAAATTGCTGCACAGGTGAGATTACCCGCTTTGGGGGCCACATTGCCAAATTCATGGGCGACGGCGTGCTGGCCTATTTCGGCTGGCCGCATGCGCATGAAGATGACGCCGAGCGGGCGGTGCGTGCCGGCCTCGCTGTGACCCGCGCGCTTGGCGGGCTCCCGGCACCTCAAGGTAGCTGTTTGGCGGCGCGCGTCGGCATTGCCACCGGCTTGGTCGTCGTCGGCGACTTGGTGGGGTCAGGGCCATCGCAGGAGCATTCCGTTACCGGCGATACCCCAAACCTTGCAGCTCGGCTTCAGGCATGCGCAAGGCCCGGGGAGGTGCTTGTCGCTGAGGGTACGCGGCGTCTCTTGGGCCAGCTCTTTGCCTTTTCCGAGCGAGACGGCTTGGTGCTCAAGGGCTACAACGCCTCAGTCCGCGCTTACGCCATCGTGGGCAGTGGCGGTATGGAGAGCCGCTTCGGTGCGTTGCACGGGCAGGAGGTCGCGCCACTGATCGGACGTGAACGCGAGTTCGCCATACTTCTCGACGCGTGGGCCGGAATCGCCGACGGGCAAGGGCAGGTCGTCCTGCTTATCGGCGAGCCCGGGATCGGCAAGTCGCGACTGGTCGAAGCGCTTAAATCCCGGCTCGACGCCACGCCTCACGCCCGCTTGGAATATCAGGGTTCCCCGCTCCACGCCCAGACCGCGCTCCATCCTTTCGCCAGCGAACTCGCGCGGACCGCCGGATTCCGCCGCGAAGATGGGGCCGCGGCACAGCGCCAAAAACTGAATGCCCTGCTCACGCGGCGGTTGGGAACCAGTGCCAAGGCCGCCGCGCCATTTCTCGCGACGCTTCTCGCCTTGCCCGCAGAGGGCGCGCTTTCCCCGGACCTCACGCCGCAGCAGGTCAAAGCGAAGACGCTGGCGATCCTGACGACACAGGTCGAGGCCTTGGCACTTTGTGGGCAGCTCCTGCTCGTCTTTGAGGATGTTCACTGGGCGGACCCAACTTCGCTCGAGCTGCTCGCTGCATTGGCGGAAAGGGCAGCCTCTCTCCCGGTCCTGATGATTGTCAGCCATCGGCCGAAGTTCACGGCGGTTTGGAGTGACCTCCCGCACACCCTTTCCCTGACGGTCGATCGTCTCAACCGGCGCGATGCCGCGACACTTGCTGAGCGGACAGCAGATCCGGGACGCCTGCAGCCCGCGGCGATCCAGCGCATCGTCTCCCGAGCGGATGGAGTTCCCCTCTTCATTGAGGAGTTGGCCAGGGCGGTGCTTGAGACGGGGCCTCTGGATGAAGCCGAGTCAGACCTTTCCGAGATGTCGTGGTTATCTCACAAGGAGATTCCGAGCACTCTGAGCGGCCTGCTGTCGGCCAGACTGGATCGCCTGGGCTCCGCAAAGGAGGTCTTGCAGGTCGGTTCCGCCATCGGTCGGGAATTCTCCCGCGAGCTGGCGATTGCAGTATTGCGGGGCGAGAGCAGCTTTGCCGACGAGGCCCTGGAGCGCGCGGTGGCAAGCGGTCTGGTTGTCCGCGAAGGTGCCGGTCCGTCGGCGACGTATAGATTCCGCCACGCTCTCATTCAGGAAGCGGCTTACGCCTCCCTGCTCAAGAGCCGCCGTCGGTCGCTGCATGCCCGCATCGCCTACCTCGCCGAAGCGCGCACATCCGAGTTCCGCGCTTATGGACCTGAGTGGCTGGCCCGACACTACGCCGAGGCCGGAGAGACCAATCGGGCGGCGGCTCTTTGGCTCGAGGCCGCCCGTCAGGCGAAAGCTACGTTCGCGACTCGCGAGGCCGCGTCCCATCTGGCGGCTTGTCTCGCCACGTCGCGATCTCTCGCCGGAGGTGCGGAAGTGACGCCTGAACTTCGCCACATCCGCACTGATGCTTTCGTCATGCTTGGGGATCTCGCGAGCCTTGCCGAGGACATCGCCGCGGCCGACGATCATTACCGCCAGGCAATATTCGAGGCCTCAGATCCCGAGGTCCGCCAACGCATCGAGAAAAAGCGCCACCACTGCAGAATGACAAAGCGAGACTCAGCGCCCATCGCCTTTTACGAGCACGGTGCGGGGGGACACGACGTTGCTCTTTGTCAGCACACAGGCGGTCGGATTGGCCATGTTCCAGCCTATCCTCGAGCGCCTCTGCGACAACTTCAGGGTTGTCACCGTGGATCCGCGAGGGTCCGGTCGCTCGGCTGGCCTGCACAGGCCCTACACGATCGCCGAACATGCGAACGATGCGCTCGCCGTGATACGCGAGCTTGGGGCTACGAGGCTGATCGGCGTCGGTATCTCCATGGGAGCCAACGTTCTGTTTCGAGTGGCACATCAAGCGCCAGG
The DNA here is from genome assembly GCF_011045125.1 of Allomesorhizobium camelthorni. Taxonomy (GTDB): domain Bacteria; phylum Pseudomonadota; class Alphaproteobacteria; order Rhizobiales; family Rhizobiaceae; genus Allomesorhizobium; species Allomesorhizobium camelthorni. Next base: position 67,286 of record NZ_JAAKZF010000024.1, read on the forward strand.
GCTTTTTAGTGGAATCGTTACCATCGGCGCGCCTCCGGCCGGCCAGGGCCAGGAACATTTCTCAGACGACTGGATCGCGCTTCAAGCAGAGATGAGACGCAACGGAGAGGTCGAGCCCATGCTACGGCTTCACGTAGGCCAGATCTTCTCAGAGCCCGAAATGCACGAAATGTTGGACTCCGTCGTTCGATCCAGGCTCAAGCTACCGAAGGAGACACTCCTTAGCTTCTTCCTAGACGCCACGGACGGCGACGTGACAGGAATTCTCCCTGCCGTGCACGCGCCGACGCTAGTGACGCATGGCGCAGAGGATCGGCTGGTCTCATTCGCGGCTGCAGAGCAGACTGTATCATTGCTTCCGGACGCAACGCTGCACGTCTTCAACGGCAAGGGCCACTTGCCCCTATTTACGGCCACGGCCGAGTTCTGCAACGTCCTAGAGGCCTTCATCAGCAGCCTCGCCGCGGACAGGCCGGCTTGAACGAAGACGCTGCCGCGCTGCTCATCGGCGAACTCCGATGCGGCGGGCAATACCGGTGGTCAGTGAATTGCGGGCTGGCGTCGAGGCAGCTTCCCTCCAAGGCCTTGGCGCGGCCCCCCGGGAGTGACCGCTCTGGCTCAATCCTTCGCATCCGGCAAGGACGTGGGTGCGCCATAAGCGGACCTGTGCAGAGGTGCATCGCACAACCGTTTCATCGCCATCCAGATCAGGCCCGCGCGAGCACCACCCGATACCAGGCGGGGAGCGAGACGCGACCGTCCTTGCCGATGAAAGGACGCAGCGCGTCGCGCACCGCCTGTGCGACGGCCTGCTCTCCCGAGTTCCGGATTGCAGGCGCGGTCGGTCCGGCTCCTACAAAGGCGCGTTCGGCGGCATCGGAGTCATCGAAGACGATCGACATCTCGATTTCGTTGTCGTCAAGGGCCGTCAGGCCAGCCGCACCGAGCGTCTGGTCGAGCTTCCCCGGTTCCGATAGCGCGAACATGCCGCTCTGCTTCATGCTCTCCAGTGCCTCCGGCGGAAAAAGGGGAAACAACGGCTTGAACACCAAAGCAATGCCCGACTCGGATACCTTGGTCGGGATCACCACCGCGACTGGACCATGTGAAACCCGGCGTGCCTCGGCGAGAGCTCGTGCCTTGTCGTCGGCGAACTGGAAGGCGTTAAATCCTGTCACCACGTCGAAGGAATCATCGGGCCACGGCAACGCCTCGATGTCGCCCACGCGAAAATCACCCGACGGCGTACGCTCAGCGGCGATCGCGATGAGCCCCTCAGCCGCGTCGATGCCGGCCACCCTCGCGCCGCGATCCGCGGCCATGCGCGCAAAGCGGCCAGCGCCGCATCCGCAATCCAGCACCCCTGTGCCCGATCCAATCCTTGCCCGATCGAGTACGTGCTCGTACAGCGGCGTCCCATAGCCGCTAGGACCCTCCCAAGTCTCTGCCCAATCGCGTGCCCGCTCGCCAAACAGAGGGCCCCAGCGGGTAGCACTGCCGCCGTTCTGGCGTGTTTCGGGCATGAGGTCGCCCTCCATTTGGGTTGGTTCATCTCTACCACGACCGCCCCGGGCACGTCGCGTCGAAACGTGTCGAGCCAGCCGGAACTGCTGCCGACGCGAGGCTGCATTCACGACCGGCCCCGTTCCCATTGGCATTGCTCGTTGAGAAGTCTGCTTAGCGCCAAATTTGCGCCGTAGCGCGAGCAAATTCGGATGACTGAAAGGGGTCGCGAGTTATCGTTCCGGCCAGAAGATCGCCCGTTCAGTGGGCGGTCGAACACGCGCTGCCTTGTATGGTTTAATTTAGCACAACGTAAGCGAGTACAGCCCGCCAGACGTTGGACATTGCTAACAGACGGTCAGTCAGCCTCTGTCTTCTCCTCTCCAATTCCCGATGGCCTATTTGTCCGAGTCGCCAGCGGCGCGGATGTCGTCAAACCACCGACGCCGCAGGTCATCCGCAATCGGGAAGGGAATCTCGTCGCTTGCGACCCAGCCTCGGCGTTCCTTCAGAAATGCCGCCAACGCGTCTCGCGCCTGCTGCGGCTGCCCCAGACGGACGTAACAGGCAGCGAGAATCTGCGACGGACCATGGCCCATCCCCTGGATGACTTCCACGCAGTCGTTATAGTGCCCCGCGAGGTAGGAGGCCCAAGCCAATCCATTGTAATAGTACTCCGGCCAGAAGGACGGTCCGTCCGGTTCGCGGCGGATCGATTCCTTAGCCCACGCGACGGCCTCATCCGGGTTCCCGCATTCTGCCATCGGGGGTACGAGCGTGCCGCGCACCCAAGCATCGTAAGGTGTCAGTTTCACTGTCGCTTTGGCATCTATGATGCATGTGGCGAAATCGCCGCCAGTCTGATCTGCGAAAGTCGACGCCCAGCGGAAGTAGTACTCCTCGAAGCGCGATCGCCGCCTGGCCTTGAAAAAGCGCGCGGACTCCGCAACGAGCTTTTGTATCTCCGCGACGTTGGCCGCGCGCTCTTGCCCAGAGACTTGGTAGGAGTCGTAGAGGTGCGTGAACGCAATCTTGATGCGAAGCAAGGGTGAATCCGGAAAGCGCTTCAAGCCTGCAGCATAGATTTCACGGGCTTGGGGCATCTCCTCATTGGTAAAGCGCATGTGGTGCGTGTGTCCGCGCACGTAGTAGTCGTATTCGGTAAGCTCAGCCTCCGGCTTGCTCCAGGCGATGCGTTCATATGCTTCCCGCATCTTACCGGTCATGCCGCCGAGCGAATTCGACAATGTGTCCGCCGCTGCTTTCTCCAGCACTGCGGGATCACTGCTCGCCTGTTCGAAGCGTGTGGACCAAAGGTGCGTGTCGGCCGTTCCGTCGATCAGCTGGGCCGTTATCACCGTTCCGTCGCCGCTACGCCGCACCGTGCCTTCGATGACGAACTGGGCGGCAAAGCCGCTCGCAATGTCGCGGATATCGGCGGGGTCGCTGGTTGGACCGACGCTCGAAATGCCGGACACGACCTGAAACTCGGGAAAGTTCCATAGGAGGTCGCGCAAGTCCTCGGTTATGCCGATGCCCAACTTATCGTGCGCAGGGTCGCCAGTGAGGTTCTGGAACGGCAGCACCACGATGATGGGAACGCCGATCGCGGAATCCGGAGTCGAAGCGACTGCCGCGGGCTCGGAACGAAGTTTTTCGTAGCCGTACCAGCCCGCAGCTGCCGCGAGGACCACGCACAGGGCCGTAGCGACCTTCCGCCATTGCAGTGCAAGCTTCGCCCAGTGGCGTTTCGATCCCATAGGACTGGAGGCGCTCGCATCGACAGCGACGCGATAGACGGAAATCGGCTCGGCGATGTTTTTCACTCGGTGCTCGCCCAGCGACTCGAACCCGAACGCCAGCTTGTGCTTGACGTTCTCGACAACCGTTCGCGAGAGCGCGATGCCGCCTGGTTCGGCCAACTGCTGCAGCCTGGCCGCGATTACCACGCCCTCGCCGTGGCGGTCCTCTCCCTCTAGGATAACGTCGCCGAGATTGATGCCCATGCGCATGTCGATGCGCTGCACATCGGCCAAGCCGTCGTTGCGTTCGGCCATGCCGCGCTGGAGGACGACCGCGCATTCGACGGCATCGACCACGCTAGCAAACTCCGCCAGGATGCCGTCGCCCATCAGCTTGAAGATGCGGCCGTGATGCTTCTCGATTTCCGGCTCGAACAGCCCCTTGCGGTGCGCCCGCAGCCGCTCGAATGTCGCTGTCTCATCCGCCTCTATGAGGCGGCTGTAGCCGACAACATCCGCAGCCAGTATGGCGGCTAATCGGCGTTCCATTGTCCAGGTGCCTAGCAATCAAGGCGAAGTAGCCGTCCAAATCCTAGAACTGAAATCAGGTAATTGCGAGCCCGGGCCGGAGCACTGCTTTCCTTTGATCGCCGCGCAAACAGGAAAGCATTGCGGTGTGGGTCACCTCGGCTTGTCTGAGCAACGAGGGAAGCGCGAAGGCTACTGTCTGCATTTTACTCTCCTTTGGCCAATAAGAATTCTCGATGAGATGCGTTCGAGTCGGATCCGTCGCACAATCCTAGTCGTGGCGACCGCACGGTCTGTGCGGCAATCATACCGCTTGGTCGGAATCGCGATTTGTCCTAGACGCCCGGCACACCGAGTTCTGCAGTCGAGGCAGGTTCTCCATGGAGGCCTGCATTCCGCTCTATCCGGTGGCTTTACGCGGTGATCCGCACCACGAGCGGCGTGTGGGGCTAAGTATCAACGTGGCTGCAACGTTCGAAACACGCAGCCTTGCACGTGTAAAACGATTGATTTACACAGAGGCATGCCGACCGTCTCTTCCGACCCTACAGTGCGACGATGCGAGCTTGTGTTCGAGGCGCACGGCTTCCACGGCGCAAGCATGGACGCCTTGGTGCGAGCAGCGGGCGTGTCGTCGCGCACGCTCTACAAGCGGCACGGCTCGAAGCAGCAGTTGATCTTGGCTGTGCTTCGCATTCGGGAGGATCGGTTCTTCGCCTCACTCTCAGACGACGGCGTCAACGCGCTCTTTGACGGGCTGGCCCTGTGGGTGAAACGCGAGGGCGGGCGAGGCTGCATGTTCCTGCGTGCCTTGGGAGAGTTCGGCGACAGGGAGGGACCGATCATGGAGCGCGTCGCCGCCTACCACGCGCGCTTGAGGGGCGAGATCGCAGCGCGTATCGCCCATCAACGTGAAAAAATGCCGCCCGCGAGGGCGGACGGCGGCGCGGCGTCGCATGATGGTTCCCATGACGTCGACCCAGCACTGGTAGAGCTCATCCTGATCCTGTTCGAAGGCGCGGCTGCAGTCGGCGCGTATCGCGGACCGGATGCCGCTCGGCACGCCGGACAGGCGGCCTCAGAGCTCTTGGCCGCCAAATCCCGTCCCTTCGAAACGCACGATGACGTATCATGACGCAAATTTCAGCTCGCATCTTGGTGCCCACTGACGCACTCATCGGAGGGCACCGCGTCGCGCATGGCGTGCATGGCACCGGCGCAAGCGAACGGCGGCAGGCGGAAGATCGATCAGTGGTCCTGATCCACGGGACGCCGTCCTCGTCGGTCATCTGGCGCAACATCGTGCCCGTGCTGACGGAGGCGGGCTATCGGGTGCACGTCTACGACCTACTGGGCTACGGTGCCTCTGAGCGACCGCAGGACCCCGCAGTCGACACTTCGGTGTCCGGGCAAGTGCCGGTGCTGCTGGGGCTCATGGATCTCTGGAATCTGGAAAGCGCGCATGTCGTTGCACACGACATTGGCGGTGCGGTTGCGCAGCGATTGGCCGTCCTGCATCGCAAGCGCGTGCGGTCCCTTGTCCTTCTGGACTGCGTGAGCTTCGATTCCTGGCCATCGGAGCGGACGCGGCGGCAAATGCGAGAAGGACTGGACAAGCTGATCGCCGCGCCACCCGACCGACATCGTGCCCACTTCCGGGACTGGCTGTTGTCCACGGTGGAGAACAAGGAGGCCATGATCGAGGGTCCGCTCGACCACTATCTCGACATCATTACGGGGCCGGTCGGACAGGCCAGCCTCTTCCAGCACCAGATCGCACATTACGATCCGCGCCATACGGATGAACTGACTGACCGTCTGCACGAACTGGGCGAACTGTCAGTGCGTCTGATCTGGGGCGAGCGCGATGGCTGGCAGCGACTCGAATGGGCGCGAAGACTGCACACTGCCATTCCGGGCTCGGAACTGTGCACAGTCCCAGATGCAGGCCATTTCGTCATGGAGGATGCGCCCGGAACCGTAGGGGCACTCGTGACCGAGTTCTTGGACGCTCGGTCGTTGCGGACAATGTGAGCTTCCACCTTTCACCGTTCCGCGCCCGACGACACATGCTTGGCCCGCTGTCATATATCCAGCGAGGACGGATGCCACTGCTCCAGCTACCGGAGCTTCAATGGTTGTCGCGCGATCTCCAGCAAGCTCATGTGACGTGAGGTGCTGTCATGTACAGTCATGTGGCTGTCGGCACGCGATCTCTCCCTCTTGGCCGCGTTCTACGACGCAACTCTTGCCCCGCTGGGCCTGGTCCGCACCGGAGACGGAAAGATCGGCGGGCAGCCCTGTATGCTCTGGGCGTACCCTGGCCGGCGTTGGCCGCAATTTTGTGTTCAGCCTCCTTTCAATGGGCTGCCGTCGACCTGGGGCAATGGTGCGCAAGTCAATCACGCAGCAGAGGCGGGTGATGAACCCGCCTCTTCTTTTTGCCGACTAGGCGGCTTTCCTGCGAGCCCGCTTTACAGGTTCCGCTGCGCCTTGGGTTTGCGGCCGAGCCCCCATCTTCTTGGCGAGTTCCGAACGCGTCGCCGCGTAGGAAGGAGCGACCATCGAGAATAAATAATCTGCCTCGATGATGGGAAGAAGTTCAAATCCCTGAAGCGGCATTTGAAGACAACGTTCGGGATAACGCCTGAAGAATACAGGGCGAAGTGAAATCTGCCGGCCGACTGCCACTCCGGGGTCACCGATTTCTTGATTGGAACAGCGGGCGTGAGCTTTTTTAGCGATTTCTTGGCGGAACCATTCGACAGTCCTAACAAAGATTGATGGACCTGCGCGATCAGAGAAGGCAATTCAGATAATGGAACCGGCCACGGCGTCGGGCTGCCAGAAACAATTTGCTTTGTTCATTGGCGAAAGGCCCTCATTTCCGCACATGTGCCTCCCCAAGGATTCGCAGAGAAATTCGTTCAGCCTGATCACGAACCGAATAAATTTATGGTGAGCGCAGCGCGCACTGACGCGCTACTGTGCTTACCGAAACGGATTCATTTCTCATTGTTCATCGAATCCTTGTACACGAAATCCAAATGATTAAAATAGGTCGCAAGGATTCGCTGTCACTCCGGTGTAAATTGGGATAATGTGCGAATCCATAAACCCGTGTCAACAATATTGTCAATTTACATTTGGTTAGTGTTGTGGGCCGGCCGCTCACCGCTCGTGAAAATTGCTCCGTCCAAGGGAATGATGTCAAGATGCGTCGAACGTTGTTAACCCGATTGGGATCGTGCTTCACGTATACTTCATAGCCGGCTTGATTTTTCGAGCGGAGGTGGCATTATCGGGATAGGCTGATGCTGTGTCGGCCACTTAAGCGACGGAGGACGTGACAGAGCGACGCTGCCGATCCGATGGACGACTTTGAACGGTCCGCGATACTCGCACTGAAAGCGACGCTCCGGCCAAGAAGAAGCTGTCAGGGAGGACCGGGGCTATAGGAAGCGCCGTTCCCGTGTGCCGATCCCGCTTAGAGGCGTGGGGCCTTGAGCTCTGCCAGGAGGATCGAAGTGGAAGATGAAAAGAAACCGGACCAACTCCGCGGGTTGATGGATTGTGTGGAACGGAAGGTGGTGACCGGACTAAGGCACGGCTATTTCGAAATTTTGATCCGATGTGAAACAACCAGTCGCGGGATGCGGCGGGTCATAGTCCGCGCCGGCAGGAGCTACAAATTCAATGTTCAGGAGAACGAGGTGGCGCGCTGAGGCTGCTGCCTCCGAGCGGCGATCCCCGGCATGGGGACGCGAGGAACCGAAACCGGACGGCCATTGGCGCATCGGTGTGAATCCGGGGAATGGCCACAGGAGCGCGGGGCGGCGAAACCGACCCCGCGGAATAGCGATGAAACGACGCCACAGAAGGTTGATAAGACTGCTGACGATGAAGGAGTTGAAAGCCGTCAAGGGGATATCTTACTCCCGGGCCCAGATCTATCGGTTGATGAAAGCCGGGAAGTTCCCGCACAGCATCGCGATCGGGGAGAACCGAATCGAGTTTCTGGAGCCGGAAATCGACCGATGGATTATGGTCAAGAAATTGGAGCGCGATGCCAACCTGAGGGCAACGGGCCGTTGACGTAACGGGTCCGAGCAAAGAATCGTGAACTTTGTCGGATGTTGCCCCAAATGTTGCCCCGGGGAGCTAGGCGTCTTCGGCAGTTCAGCCAAAAGGCTTGAAAAGCCTGGCTCCCCGGGCCGGATTCGAACCAGCGACCAACCGGTTAACAGCCGGTTGCTCTACCACTGAGCTACCGGGGAACAGAGGCTCGCGTGAACGAGGGTGCCTATAGCAAACCAATTTCGGCTTTGCAAAGCGGCATTCGCTATTTTTCGCGCGAATTTCGGCGCACTCTCTGTGGCATTGGAGCGCAAGCGTCATCATATGATGCCGTGCAGCAATGCGGCTCGTCCGCCGCAGAAGCCACATAGCCCTGACCGGAGAGCCGAAATCAGCAGCCACCATATTCCCCGCCGCAAGATACCGCTTTTCGGGCGCGAGCTGGCGATGCCGCAATCGCGCAGGCTGCGCATCGCGATCGGCATGCTGCTGGTGATTCTCGGCATTCTGGGATTCCTGCCGGTGCTGGGCTTCTGGATGGTGCCCCTCGGCGTCCTCATTCTGTCCTACGAGTTCGCGGCGGTGCGACGGTTTCGCCGGCGCAGCGTGGTATGGTGGGAGCGCCGCAAACGGCCGCCTGGCGAATAAGGCTGCCCGCGGGAATAACGGGCGCCGGATGCTGGCTCCGGCTATTTTTTTAATCAGCAAAGGCGCTTGTCGCCCCGAATACCCTCTGTTAACAGAGCCAATCGTAGAACGCCGGCAGCGGTGAGGCCTCGTGGCGGAGTGGTTACGCAGAGGACTGCAAATCCTTGCACCCCGGTTCGATTCCGGGCGAGGCCTCCAACGCCGCCGCGGCCTTCAGCACGTGAAGGCTGTCCGTTCTACCCTGAATGAAAACGCGTTTGAAATGCGCCGCCAGCGGGTCGTTTGGACATGAACACTGACTATTCCGAACAGCGCCGGAAAATGGTCGACGGCCAGATCCGCACAACTGACGTGACCAATCCGGCCCTGCTCGACGCCATGCTGACCGTGCCGCGCGAAGGTTTCGTCCGGACCCTGCAGCGCGGCCTCGCCTATATCGACGAAGACATCCAGATCGCGACGCCAGACGGCGATCGCGGCCCACGCTATCTGATGGAGCCGTCGCCCTTCGCCAAGCTGGTGCAACTGGCCGAGGTAAAACCTTCCGACTTCGTGCTCGATGTCGGCTGCGGCACCGGATATTGCTCGGCCGTTCTGTCCAGGCTCGCCAGTTCCGTCATCGCGCTCGAAAGCGATCCCACGCTCGCCGAATTCGCCACCGACGCCCTTGCCGAACTCGGCTACGACAATGTCGTGGTGGTCCAGGGGCCGCTGCGCGAAGGTTATGCCTCGGAAGCGCCCTACGACGTGATTTTTGTCGGCGGTTCCGTGGAGGAGGTGCCGCAGGCGTTTTTCGATCAGTTGAAGGAGGGCGGCCGGCTGGTTGTCGTGGTCGGGCAGGGCAATGCCGGCGTTGCCCGCGTCTATCTGAAGACGGCAGGAGATGTCAGCGGACGCAGCGCCTTCAATGCGGCAATTAAGCCACTGCCGGGGTTTGAACGCGTCCGTACATTTGAATTCTGAACCGATACTTGTTGTCTTGCGCCTGTCGCATCGCCATGTTGGCTTGGGGTTTGGACCATCGTTGCCGAATTTTCGCGGCCGGGGACGGAAGCGACGGCGCAAAGTATGAAACGCATTACGGCCGACAGCTTCCATAGGTGGCGGGCTGGCGTGGTTTCTGTTGAAATGAATGAGGGGTTCTACTCGTGTCTGTACGCCAGGGTATTCTTGCCGCGATCTTCTTTTCAACGACGGCGCTTTCTCCACTAACCGCCTCC
>NZ_JAAKZF010000240.1 GCF_011045125.1 Allomesorhizobium camelthorni
TTGGAGCTTCCGACAATCATGAATCGACAAGGCAGTGAGAAGCGCTCTTGTCGCCTACTCCTGCCTCGGCCTCGCGATCCTATTCGAGGTCACGGGCTCTACTTTTCTGCAGAAGTCCCAACAGTTTACAAAAATGGCGCCTACACTGACTTTCATCGCCTTGTACGGGGTATCGTTCTGGTTCCTGTCGCAAGCCCTGAAAAGCATGCCACTCGGTGTTGCCTATGCCATATGGTCAGGTCTCGGCATCGTACTTACCGCGGCTATCAGCGTGGTCATCTTCCGACAGGTGTTGGATATGGCAGCAATCATTGGCATTGCTATGATTGTTAGCGGCGTGGTCGTTATGCAGGTGTTCTCTCAGGCTGCAACCAAATAATAGAGTATTTCTGATGGCTGCCCTCCGGAACTTGATGTCTCTGGCAATACAAAATGGGGAGCAGTTCAACCGTGATTAGAGCTAACTTATAGATGCAGACAAAACAGGGAGCACGTCAAGAAACTGCTGGCAGGCGACGCCCTGTCGATTAAGGCTTTAAAGCCAAATCAAGACGCTTCTGACGAAGAAAGACAGCGACATCTAGAAGTTGTCGCTTCGGACAGAGGTCAAACGGCAATTTTCTATTCTCTCGTCGTCCTCTGCGAGATACTCAATGTGCGATAGATTATCGCCGGCAGAAAGCGATAATTCAGCGAAGAGCAAGGTAGTCATGCTTGGGATTGTTAACGCAAGCGGTCTGTCGCTGGCCATCACTTTGGGAGAAACGGCACGCGCGGTAGGGAGCGCCGTTTTTCATGATCGTCTCCTTCGTCTCCTTGCGATGCTCTTGGACTGGGATCGCCGCATAGCTATCGGGTATTTCGATGGTGTGAGCCCAGAATTTTTCTTTAGCGAGGGCGTGCCGGACGACTGTCGGGACTTGTATCTGTCGAGCTACTACCAGTTTGATCCGTTTCTGCGGTACTGGGCGGGGAGCCGGCAGTACGGTGTGGTCACGCTTCATGATGTGGCGTCGCTGGACTATGATGGGACCTTTATCAAGGTCTTCAACCCGATGATCGGCATCACGGATGAAGTCGGCATTCTTCTGCCCTGGTTTTGCGGATCGACGCTGGGGTTATTCCTCGAACGTACACACGGTCAATACTCGGTCGAGAGCATCCGGTTGCTGCGGAATCTATATCCGCTCATCCTCGGTTTGCAGGAGGCGCATCTCTCTTGCATAGGCAAGACGCTCGAAGTGAAAGCCGCGATGGCTGCAGCCTCGCATGGGTCGCAAGCCGTGCTGATCATCGGTGCTCGCGGCGAACGTCTCTTCGCGAGCAGTGGGTGGGACAGAGCGGAAATAGACCTTCCAGGACTGGCGTCGAGCCTGGATGCATCCTTGAATGGCAACCCGACGTCACTGTGCATAGACGATCGACACACGCTCGCGATCCAACCTCTCCAGTTGGGTTTGCCTACACT
>NZ_JAAKZF010000241.1 GCF_011045125.1 Allomesorhizobium camelthorni
GAGCGTGTCTGAGTAGTCACTGGTCAAGCGGCGACGAGTCTGATTCCTTGCTGGGTTATGAGCAAGGACTTTCGCCCCTGGAAGATCGATGAGACGCAGCTTCTGCCGCCGAGCGTGCAGGATTACGTGCCAAGGGATCACCTGTCGCGGCTGATCGTGGCGCTGGTGCGGGAAGAGCTTGATCTTTCCGCGATTGCCGGCAGCTACAGGAGCGTGCTGGGCCAACCACCGTTCGATCCGCGCATGATGACGGCGCTGCTTCTGCATGGCTACGCGAGCGGCATTTACTCGTCGCGGCGGATCGCCAGGGCGGCTTCTGAGCGAGCGGACTTCATGATGATCGTGGCGGGCGATGCGCCGGACTTCCGCACCATCTCGGAGTTCCGCAGACGGCATCTGAAGGCGCTGGCTGCGCTGTTCGTGCAGGTCTTGCAGCTTGCCGAGAAGGCGGGCTTGGTGAAGCTCGGGCACGTGGCGCTCGACGGCACCAAGATCAAGGCCAACGCGTCCAAGCACAAGGCGATGAGCTACGAGCGCATGAAGAAGCGGGAAGCGGAGCTTGCGGCCGAGGTCGACCGCTGGCTTAAAGCCGCGGAGGCGGCCGATCGGGAGGAGGACAAGCTCTACGGCAAGCAGCGCGGCGATGAGATGCCCGATTGGGTGGCCGACAAGCAGAAGCGACTGGAGAAGATTCGCCAGGCCAAGGCCGAACTGGAGGCGGAAGCCAAGGCCGCCGCCGAACAAGAGATGCGCCGCCGGGAAAAGGCGGAGGAGCAGCGCAAGGCAGAGGGCCGCAAGAAGAACGGCAAGACGCCGGCGCCACCGAAGACGGAGCCCGAGGGCAAGGCGCAGCGCAACTTCACCGATCCGGAAAGCCGCATCTTGAAGACCAAGGACGGTTACATCCAGGGCTACAATGCGCAGGCCGCTGTCGATGCACAGGCCCAGATCATCGTGGCCCAGAGCCTGACGCACAGCATGAGCGACCAGGACCAACTCGTGCCGCTCATCGACGAGATCAAGGACAATCTCGGCCGCAAGCCAAAGGAAGCCTCAGCCGATGCCGGTTACTGCAGCGAGGCAAATCTTGCCGCCTTGGCCGAGCGCGAGGTCGGCGCTTACCTCGCTACCGGACGCGCCAAGCACCCTGCCGAAGGCAGACCCAAAATTACCGGACCGCTCGTCCAGGCGATGCGGGACAAGCTGAAGCGAGCGGGACGACGAACCCGATACAGGCTCAGAAAGCAAGTCGTCGAGCCGGTGTTCGGACAGATCAAACAGGCAAGAGGGTTCAGGCAGTTCCTGCTGCGCGGCATCGAGAAAGTGAGGGCCGAATGGGCGCTGATCTGCACCGCCCACAACCTCACTAAGCTCGCCCGAGCGGCATGAACCCACTATCGTTCAGCCAACAGCCCTATGCCGGAGCTATCTGGACAGGCTC
>NZ_JAAKZF010000242.1 GCF_011045125.1 Allomesorhizobium camelthorni
ACTACAGTTGCAATTGATGCCAAATCATGATTCATCTCAGGCGTTTAGCTTGAGGAGAATCTGGAATGTCTGTTTCGGACTGGGCTGGATCCGGGATTGGTTGGGAGCGGGAACTGACGGCATTGAAAGGCCGGCTTTGTTCGGTGTTCCGTCGCTCGGAAGCGCGCGCGAGCTGCGGTGCGTTCATCGACGGTCTTTTGTCGGGGATTGAGCGCAAGACCGGCTGGCTGCTGGCCGAACAGGCGGGCCTGGAGAGGCCGTGGCGGATGCAGGCGCTGCTTGGCCGCTCGCATTGGGATTGCGAGATGATGCGCGCTGTTGTTTTTGACTATGTCATTGAGGCGCTTGGCGACCGATCGGGTGTGCTGGTTGTCGATGACACCGGTTTCCTGAAGAAAGGCCAGCATTCGGTTGGGGTCGCGCGGCAATATTCGGGAACCGCCGGTCGGATCGAAAACTGTCAGGTTGGCGTGTTTGCCGCCTATGCCAGCCGTTTCGGCCAGGCACTCATCGATCGGCGGCTTTACTTGCCGGAAGCGTGGGCCAAGGACGAGGCGCGCCGCAGGGCTGCGCATATTCCCGAAGACGTGGCATTCGCGACCAAGCCGGCGATCGCGCGCGCCATGTTGGCCGACGCGCTCGACAGGGGTGTGCCGTGCGCGTGGGTTCTGGCCGACGCAGCCTATGGCGGGGATTATCAGACCCGGCGCATGCTCGAGGAGCGCCGACAGCCTTATGTTCTTGCGATACGGTCCAATCATACCTTGCGCATGCTGACCGATCAGGGGCTGCTGCAGACGGATCCGAAAGAGATGGCCGAGGAACTCGCCGCCGAGGCCTGGCAGGCGCTTCCGGCGGGTGAAGGCGCCAAGGGCCTCAGGCTCTACGACTGGGCACGCATTGCTCTGCCCTATGTCGTGGACGAAGGCTTTGCCCGCTACGTCCTCATCCGCAGGAGCCGCTCCGATCCGCATGCGCTTAGCTTTTATCTGGTGTTTGCGCCCGCGGACGCGACGCTCGTAGAACTGGCCGGCGCCGCGGGCTTGCGCTGGACGATCGAGGAATGTTTCCAGCGCGCCAAGGACGATCTCGGTCTCGATCATTGCGAAGCCCGCTCATGGCACGGCTGGCACCGTCATATGACGCTGGTCATGGCGGCAGCCGCTTTCCTGGCCAAACTCGGCGCCGATTTGCGCCGTTCGGCTCTCGGCAAACCGAACGAAACGAGTCCAAAGTCAGCAATCGCAGCCTGACGCGCAAAATCGCTCTCATCCCCACCGTCGCCGAAATTCGAACGTTGATCATGCGCCTCATCAGGCGAAAGCTTCACAGCCGTGCCTTCATTTTCGCCTGGTCGCTTTGGCGACGACGGCATCAAGCCCAGGCCATGATCGCTCACTACAAGAAAAGAGGTCATCTGCAACTGTAGTACT
>NZ_JAAKZF010000243.1 GCF_011045125.1 Allomesorhizobium camelthorni
GCCTAGCATTACAGTTGCATTTTTGATTTGAAGTGTGCTTGTTGGGCTGCGGCCTGATGTGCTCGTCGCCAAAGTGACCATGCGATAATATGAGCGGGATGAACGTGTTGTCGTGCGAGACGGGTGGCGATGCGGCGGATTTCCTGAACCGACCAGCGGATCAGTTTTCGGTCTTGCGCCCTGAGCGCCGCATCGTTTTTGGGGGCGGCATGGCGTTGGCGCGATGGCGTATGACGGTCATCATAGCGAAGGCGAGCATGACCAACGAGACATGACGATGCCAGCCATGCCATGATCGGGTCTCATTGTGGTCGAGGCCGAGTTCGTTCTTGGCGGTCTCAAAACTGTCTTCGATCGCCCAGCGATGCCCCTCCACCGTCACCAGTTTTTCCATGGACGTGCCAATCGGACACCATGTCGAGAAGAAGGCCAGATCGCCGTCGGCAACGTTGCGGCGGATCAACAGCCCGCGTGTCCAGATGCCGGGGAATGTCGCATCAAAATCATTGGCGTCGAGATCGGCCAGTTCGAGATAAACCCAATCATGCAGCCGTGCGCCTTTGGTTCCATCGCCTGCCGACAGGCGTCGCCAGGCATCCTCAGGCAGGGCTTCAGCGATGTCCTTCGCCGTCCCGGCAACGGCCAGCGGTTTGTTCCATGAGCGAAAGGGGTGATTGGCGTTCACGCCCAGCACGTAGCCCTTGGCGGCTCGTTTGAGCGCCATTTCAATGTCGCCTACACCGTAGACGCTGTCGGCAGCCACCCAGGAAAATGGCACGGCGGCGGCAATCGCCCGCTCGATCATGGCGAGCGCCAGCGCCGGCTTGGTGGCAAAGGGGACGTTTTCCGGCACATGGGCCCTGGCCATACGGTCCGGATCATCAGTCCAGGCTTTCGGCAGATAGAGGGCCCGGTCGATGAACGCGTGGCCGTGTCGTGACACATAGGAGGCGAATACGCCAATCTGGCAGTTGGTGATCTTACCCGCCGATCCAGTATATTGACGCGCCACGCCGCACGAGGTCTTGCCCTGCTTCAGGAAGCCGGTCTCATCAACCACCAGAACCGCATCAGCATCCGCCAATGTCTCAAGCGCATAGCCGCGCACGATATCGCGCAAGGCATCCGCATCCCAGTGTCCCCGGCCCAGAATGGCCTGTTGCCGCCATGGACCGGGATCGCCAGCCGCTTCCGCACGCATCCACCCCGTCTTGCGCCGCTCTTCGCCGAGTAATCCGTCCAGAAACTGTCCCGCTGAAATTGCCACGCGCTCCTGGCGGAACAAAGGCCGCATCCGCGCCTTCACATCCCGTAACGAGGATGCCCAAAGTTCAAGCGTCGCCTCGATCGATGCACCTGTCATCCATGACCTCCGAATCATGGAAACCCATGGATTCAGACGGCGAAAGAAATTGCAACTGTAATGCTA
>NZ_JAAKZF010000244.1 GCF_011045125.1 Allomesorhizobium camelthorni
ACGGTGACACGGCAAATCCATCGCCAATCTAGCGAGGTCGTTTATGCCACACATCCGAACCGACGATCAGCCCGCAACTCAGATCACTGTTATCGAGCCCGAACCGGACAAGCAGGCCGAGGCATTGTCCGTCATGACCGAGCGAGCGCGCTTTATGGCGCGCCAGCCTGGGTTCATCTCAATCAGCCTGCATCGCATCGATACGCTTTGAGTGGTAGTGGGGCGTCGGTTTCAACGTATCCGAGAGTTGCGATGCCTTTCAAGTTCCACGAGCCTCATCGTCACCGGGTGCCGCAGGCGCGATACAGGGTCAGGAACTGGGCGCAGTATGATCGTGGCTCGGTCGCTCGCGGTGATATCAGGCTGTGGCTTTCGGCAGAGGCGATTGCGCACTGGAAAGCTGCTTGCCGCAAGACGCCGGGCGGGCAGCGGACATTCTCCAACCTGGCGATCGAGACGGCCCTGACGCTCGGGTCCATGTATGGCTTGCCATTACGCCAGTGCGAGGGCTTCGTGCGCAGCCTGATCGAGCTGATGCATCTGGATCTGACAGCGCCAGATCATACGACGCTGGCCCGCCGGCGCCGGCATGTGAAGGTCAGCGACTTTCGGTGGCCGCGCACACGGCCCGTTGACATTGTCATCGACAGCACGGGATTGAAGTTCTATGGCGCCGGCGAATGGGCAAGGGCCAAACATGGTGAAAGCCGCAGATCGTGGCGCAAGCTGCATATCTCGGTCAACCCGGTCGACCATGAGATCATCGCCTTCGAACTGACGGACGACGATACATCGGATGCATCGATGGCCGGCGCGCTTGTGTCGGATCGGGTGGTGACATCCGCCCCGTCATCGCCGACGGCGCCTATGATGGCGAGCCGACATATGACGCGATCCGGACCGCGAGACCATCAAAGTTACCGCCGAGGATCGTCATTCCGCCACAGGCACGGTCAATCCCTGACAAGGGCTCGCTTCATGGCGGCAGCCAGCGGGAGCGCCATGCCGCCGAGATCGCCCGGCATGGCCGAATGGCCTGGCAGAGGCGGAATGGCTACGGGCGACGATCATTAGTCGAAACGGCAATCTCGCGCGTCAAGAGAATCGACGATGGCAGGCTGACATCGAGAACCTTCGGATCACAACAGAACGAAATCGCCATTCACATCGCAATCGCCAACAAGCACATGCTCATCGCCAGACCCCAATCCGTGCGTGTCGCGCGACCAGCGCAAAGCCACAAAAACGCAAAGCCCCCTCCATGCACCAGTGCTCTCCGGCGGGCCTGGGGGGCCGATCCGCAATGCCCTACGTCGATGTTCCACATTTGACGGCAATCAAGAAAGACAGCGCCATTCGGGTCCACGGTTCCATTGTCCCGGACAAATTTCGATTTCA
>NZ_JAAKZF010000245.1 GCF_011045125.1 Allomesorhizobium camelthorni
GTTAACGTTTCGGTTACCAAGAGTCGGCGATGCTGTGCGCTCCGATGACGAGCGGAGCGCGATATGTTGACATGGAATGACGAGCTTTTGCAGTGGCTTGAGCCGTTTCTGGCGCGTCTGGGGCACAAGCGGCGGCGGCAGATGTGTCCGCTCTATGTGGCCGGCTTGATCGGCCCCGGCGAGCGCAAGAGCATGGAGCCGATCGCGGCCCGGCTGGCGCCCGACCGCTACGACCGGTTGCACCATTTCATCTCGAGCGGCGTGTGGGAGGCGGCTCCTCTTGAGGAGGAACTGGCGCGCCAGGCGGACCGGATGGTGGGCGGCGAGACTGCGGTTCTGGTTGTCGACGATACGGCGTTGCCGAAGAAGGGCGCCAACTCGGTCGGGGTGGCGCCTCAATATGCCTCTGCGCTCGGCAAGAGGGCCAACTGCCAGACGCTGGTGTCGCTGACGCTCGCGCGCGACGAGGTTCCTGTTGCGGTCGGCCTGCGGCTGTTCCTGCCGGAGAGTTGGACGGGTGATCCCGATCGCATGAAGCGTGCCCATGTCCCGGAAGCTCGGTTCCTGCCGCGCACGAAGCCCGAGATGGCGCTCGAGGAGATCGACCGGGTGATGGCCGCAGGTGCACGCTTCGGGGCGATCCTTGCCGATGCCGGCTATGGCCTGTCGGCGCCGTTTCGCCAGGGCTTGAGCGCCCGCGGGCTTCTCTGGGCCCTGGGCATCCCCAAACACCAGAAGGTTTATCCGGCCGACGTCTCTCTGATCTTTCCGGTCGCCGGCCGTGGCCGGCCGCGCAAGAAACCGATCCCCGACACGCTCTCCATTCCTGCTGAAGCCATGCTCGCTGATGCCACCTGGGAAAGCCTGAGTTGGCGCAACGGAACCAAAGGGCCGCTTCAAGCGTCTTTCGCTGCCGCGCGCATTCGCATCGCCGACGGGCCGCCGCAGCGCATCCATGACAAGGGCCAGCAGCACATGCCGGGCGAGGAAGCGTGGCTGGTCGGCGAATGGAGATCCTCCGGCGAGCGCAAATACTATCTCTCCAACCTTCCGGCCGAGACCGACTTGAAGACGCTCGCGGCCACCATCAAGGCGCGCTGGGTGTGCGAACAGGCCCATCAGCAAATGAAGGAGGAACTCGGTCTCGATCACTTCGAGGGCCGCTCCTGGCACGGCCTTCACCGCCATGCGCTGATGACCATGATCGCCTATGCCTTTCTCCAGCACCGGCGCCTCGGCCAAGCCGGGCGGGAAAAAAAGAAGCCCCGCCGGGCCGCCTCAACCGAGCATGCCGGCCGTGCGACGCGCCGTCATCGCCGCGCTCACACCCAAACCGCCACCAGAGCGGTGTCCGCACTGCCGGGTCCGTTTGCGATGGAGCTCACAATGAA
>NZ_JAAKZF010000246.1 GCF_011045125.1 Allomesorhizobium camelthorni
CTCGCGTCAGCGTTCGAACGCTGCTCACATTGATGCGCCATTTGAACAGCACGGTTGCCTCCCGTTCCAAGGAGGTGATTCGCGATGAACGTGCAATCGAATCCGTACCGCGTGGCGTCCCAGTCCCTCACAAAGCTTCTGAACCCGAGCACGACACTCCCGCGTCCGTGGCTCGATCTGTCGGCGGAAACGCGGAAACAGATCGCGCAGAGCCTCGCGCAACTGCTCTTGCGGATGCGGCCGACCCGCGCGCCGACGAAGGCGGATCGGCATGTTGAGAGCGTCGAATAGTCCAGACGAGCGCGTCACGGCCGAGCATCGCGGCAAGCTCGCCTACATCTATGTCCGCCAGTCTTCCGTGAACCAGGTGCGTCATCATCAGGAAAGCACGGAGTTGCAGTATCGTCTTGTCGATCGCGCCGTCGCTCTCGGTTGGCCACATGAGCGCGTGCACGTCATCGACGAAGATCTCGGCAAATCCGGGGCCGGCGCCGTCGAGCGAGCGGGCTTCAAGAAGCTGATCGCCGAGATCGGACTGGGAAACGCCGGACTGGTCATCAGCCTTGACGCATCCCGGCTCGCCCGCAACAACCGCGACTGGCATCAACTCCTCGATTTGTGCTCGCTGTTCGGCGTCATCATCGCCGATGGCGAACGGCTTTACGATCCCTGCGCTTACCACGACCGCCTGTTGCTCGGATTGTCCGGCATCATGAGCGAAGCGGAGCTGCATCAGATCAAGCAGCGCCTTCATCAAGGTGAGCGCCAGAAAGCGGCGCGCGGCGAGCTGCGCCTTTGCCTCCCCGCCGGATTGGCTCATGACCGCTCGGGCCAGATCATTCTCAATCCCGATGAGGAGGTGCAGGCGAGGCTCGGCCTGGTCTTCAGCAAGTTCCGCGAGCTTGGGAGCGCGCGGGCGGTGATGCGCTATCTGCGAAAGGAGAATTTGCCGCTGCCGATGCGCCCCCTTCTCGGTCCGGCACCACACGAAGTGGTCTGGTGTGAGGCAAGCAATCCGCGGGTGCTCAGCATTCTCCACAATCCCGGCTATGCTGGGGCCTATGTCTATGGCCGGCGGCGACTGACAGGCGGGCGGCTTCGCCATGGCGTTTATCACCCGCGGACGACCAAGGTCCCCATCGCGGACTGGGAGGTCTGTCTTGAAGCCGCCCATCCTGGTTACATTAACTGGGAGGAGTTCATGGAAAACCAGAGGCGATTGGCGAACAATATCAACCGCTACGAAGCCGGCCATTCGGGTGCGCCGCGCAAAGGTGCCGCGCTGCTGCAGGGCATCGCAGTCTGCGGGCGGTGCGGTCGCCGGATGAGTCTGCGCTACAGCGGTCCCGCGGGGAACTATCCCGTCTACACATGCCGCGCCGACCG
>NZ_JAAKZF010000247.1 GCF_011045125.1 Allomesorhizobium camelthorni
GGGGTCATGTGTGGATGTTCTCCGCATTGCAAGGGGTTTGATGACGATCTGAACAGAACGGTCGGGTGCAAGCCATGTGTCCGGCCTCAATGAAGCAGCACTCCTGGCTGCGGGCCCTGATGAAGTTCGCGGGTCGGATCCCAATCAGAACATCGAGCATTATGCTCACAACCCCTAGCGGGCTATTCCGACCCCCGGCTCGACCGGTTTGTCATCACATCATCGTTCACCCTCGCAACTCGAAATACGTCGTCGTCGAATTTTCAGGCTGGCAATGCGCCAGCAGAGTGTTCGTTGCGATAGGTGCTGCCTTTGGCGAGAACGCACCAGACAATTCGCGCCATTTTGTTCGCCAATGCCACGGCGACGACCCTGAAGGGTCGGCGGCCGAGCAATCTCATGATCCACGCCGAGCCTTTGGTGGTCCTGCCCCAGCGCAAGACCGCGTGGGCTCCGACAATCAGAAGTCGTCGTATGTATTGATCGCCCATCTTTGAGATTTTCCCGTGCCGATCTTTGCCGCCGGTGGAATTTTGTCGTGGCACCAGGCCGAGCCATGCCGCGAAATGTCGACCGGACGAAAATGCTGAGGGGCTGGTTACCGTCGCTGCCAGGACGCTTGCGGTGATCGGGCCGACGCCTGGAATTGTCTCGAGCCTACGGCTAGTTTCGTTCTGCCTGTGCCAAGCGTGAATCGCTCGATCGAGAGTGCCAATCCTTCCCTGGATATCCTGCAGTTGGTCGACGATCACCTCCATGCAATGCCGCATAAGTGGTTCTATGCGTTCATCGGCGCCGTCTTTGACGAGCGAGATGAGTTCCTGGACTTTCGGAAGCCCCAGCGCCGCGACAATGCCGACTTCGGCCAGATGTCCGCGCAAGGCGTTCACGAGCATCGTGCGTTGCCGCACAAGGAGATCGCGCGTGCGATGAAGCATTATGACGGATTGCTGTTCGATGCTTTTGACAGGAACAAAGCGCATCGTCGGCCGTGTCACCGCCTCACAAATGGCTTCGGCGTCGTTGGCGTCATTCTTCCCACGCTTGACGTATGGCTTCACATAGCTCGCCGGCATCAGCCGTACATCATGCCCGAACGCCATCAATTCCCGAGCCCAGTGATGGGCGGTGCTGCATGCCTCCATGCCAATGCGGCACGGGCTCAGCGCGCCAAAGAAAGGAAGCATCTCGGTGCGTCGTAGACGCCGGCGCACCACAACGCGCCCTTCGCCATCAATGCCGTGCACCTGAAAGACATTCTTGGCCAGGTCCAAACCGATTGTCACTACATGCATGGTGGTCTCCTTCCTCGCTGCTGGCTGCAAACACCGCGCTTAAGGTCGCGCGGGGCGCGGAGAACATCCACCTCATCAGAACAAGA
>NZ_JAAKZF010000248.1 GCF_011045125.1 Allomesorhizobium camelthorni
AGCGCCGATCTCCTGAGATCACCCGAAGCGCGCGCGACGTTGCAGCAACTCAGAAACCTGTTGCAGCTTCTCCGCGTATTCGGCAAGGACCTGGCGATGCAGTTCCTCTTCGACCGTGCCAACCAGTTGGGCGCCTGGGACATGGGGGTTCTGCCGGCGGCACTGCCGGGGCTGCACCCGGTCAACGATGATGCGGCGCGCACTACTCTCGAGGGGGCCTGGGGCGCCGAAATCCCGTCTGAACCGGGCGCGGATTTCAACGCCATGCTGGAGCTCTGTGACGCGGGGCGGATGGGCGCGCTTTATATCGCCGGAAGCGATCCCCTGATGGCCTATCCAGACCGGGAATTCGTGAAGCGGGCGCTTGGTGCCGCCGATCTCCTGATCGTGCAGGACACGTTCCTCACGGATACGGCCGGCCTCGCCGATGTCGTCCTACCCGCGGCGGGTTATGGCGAGGAAACCGGCACGTTCACCAACAACGAGGGCCGGACCCAGAAGGTCTGCAAGTTCCGCGAACCGGCCTTCGAGGCGCGAGGCAATCTGGCGATCTTCGACTTCGTCGCGGCGCTCCGCGGTCAGGTGTTGCGACCGTCGATGCAGGATGAAATCTTCGGTGAGATCGCCCGGCTGGTTCCGGCCTATCAGGGGCTGACGCAGGACGGGCTTGGCGCCGACGGAGCATTCACCAAGACGGCCCCGACGGCATCGGCAGGCGAGTTCTTCGCGCCCCCGCCTGCCTCGAATGCAGCCGATAGGCTCATGCTGATCACCGGCAACTGCCTCTTCCACAATGGATATCTTTCCGAACGGTCGTCGATCCTGAATACGGTCGCCGACGACCCGTATGTCGAGATGAGCAGATGGGATGCCGCGCAACTCGGCCTTTCGGATCGCGATCAGGTGGTCGTGCGATCCGCCCAAGGCGAACTGTCGGCGCAGCTCAAGATCAACAAGAATTTCCCCAAAGGCCTCGTGTTCGTTCCCGAAAACTACAGTACCCTGCATCTCAACAGCCTGATGCGGCGGGGCGAATACCCATGTCCGGTGGAGGTTCAAAAGGTGCAGGCGGCCTTCGAGATCGCCCCCGTCGACAGACTCCGGGCGGAGCCTGAGGAACTGGGTTGAGGCATTGCCGGGCTTCCCCACGGCCTGCGCTAACCCTGCGTCTCACCCGAGCTGGCGTCGTCAGTGATAGCCGGTCCCGGCAATGTATTCGCACAGCACCTGCTCGTTGAGCAGCAATTCGTCGAGCCGGTGCTTGACCACGTCGCCGATGCTGACCACGCCGACAGGGGTGTTGCCCTGCATGACCAGCACGTGGCGCGTGCGCTGCTCGGTCATGATCGCCATCACCAAGGGCA
>NZ_JAAKZF010000249.1 GCF_011045125.1 Allomesorhizobium camelthorni
CTCCTCCCGGCCAGGCGGAGGACGCCGTAGAGTAATCGAACGCGCATCCGACCATTCCACCCGGAGGTCCCTATGGCCGAGATCCTGCTTTTCCACCACGCGCAGGGGCTGACCCCCGGCGTGCGCGCGTTCGCCGACAACCTGCGGGCCGCCGGGCACACTGTGCACACGCCGGACCTGTTTGACGGACGCACTTTCCAGAGCATCGACGAGGGTCTCGCCTACATCGGTAAGATCGGGTTCGACGACATGCGGGAGCGCGGTGTCCGCATCGCCGACGAACTACCCCCCGAGCTCGTCTACGCCGGTTTCTCGTTCGGCGTGCTGCCGGCGCAGAAGCTCGCACAGACACGGCCCGGAGCCCGCGGAGCCCTGCTTTTCTACTCCTGCCTTCCGATCAGTGGCGAGTGGGCCTTCGGACTCTGGCCGAACGGCGTCCCGGTCCAGATCCACGGCATGGACCGAGACCCGGTCTTCGTCGGCGAGGGCGATATCAAGGCCGCACGCGAGATCGTGGAGACGGTCGAGGATGCGGAGCTTTTCCTGTACCCCGGCGACCAGCACTACTTCGCCGACAGCTCGCTCCCGTCGTATGACGCGGATGCGGCGGCGTTGCTCACCCGACGGGTGCTTGAGTTCTTGGACCGCGTCTGACCCATGCCGGCGTCTTGGCGAGGTACCTAACGTAACGTACAATGAAGGCAGGTGAGCGGCTTCCGCCGGCGCGGGCTGGACCCGAAGTCGATTCCGAGAATCCTCACTCCTGCGCCCCTCTGGTTGATGGCAGGAAATCCCGGAGCTGAGCTACGAAGGCATCCGGTCCTCAACGCTGCATATCGGCGGCTGGAGCCGCCATACCCGGTGTAACCGCGTGGTGGCGCTCGCGGGACTATGTTGAATGCGTCACCCAGTCTGTCAGCCCACGCATTATCAGCGCCATCGCATCCACTGTCGCTGCGACGTCCCCAGCAATCTCCAGCCCATGGTCCAAACCGGGGACGATCAGGGAGTTCACGCCAAAGCCATCCTTCAATTCCTGGAGTTGCTTGTCGTCGTATGCGGGGTCAGCCGTTCCGATTACCAGAATGGAGCGACAGCCGCTTTCGCAGCAACGTAGAAGGCCCTCATAAAAGCCGGGCGCGCCGACGCTCGGCGTAAGCCAGATGAGATCCGCGGTGTGGAGTTCGGGATAATCAGCAACGGTCAGTGCCATCCCCACCGTCCCGAGAGACTTTCCGATGATCGTGAAGCGGCGGTAGTGACCAATTTGCGAGGACGTGATGGCGTCAAACGCGGCGCCAATATCGGCCTTGATCCAGGACAGTTTTTCTTCATCCGAGACGCTCATGAAGT
>NZ_JAAKZF010000025.1 GCF_011045125.1 Allomesorhizobium camelthorni
TACGGATCGCAATGCAGCAACAGCTGCTTCCATGGCGTCGCGATCCGCATAATCGAATGGTTGGACGACTGAACTCTTGCCTTTTAATCGTCGCCATTTTCGGGGCGACGGCCCGGGGCTTAGAAGGTCAGCTTGAAGCCGGCCGATAGGGTAACGGCCGAGAAGTCCAGGCCTGCCGCCATCCTCGGGCGCAGCACGGTGGAGACATGAGTTTTATATTGGCTGGATCCCGGTGGCATCGATTTTTCGCTCCATGCAGCGCCGACAAAAGCAGGCCTGCTTCGAAGAGGACAATATCATGCCGGCTATGCTACTGTAATCGCGGAACTTTTACACACGGGATCGAATGATTGTGCAGGTTTGGGGTGACTTCGACGACGGCCGGAAGGCGTCATTCCTGCCACTCACATTGATCAGGGATTTTCCCGATGATACTCTGCGCCTTCCACCAGTTTTAGCCGGTACGAGAATGGGCAAATACCGAAATCATCGCGAGCCGCGACACCAAAGCTTCCACAACACAAAAACCGACAATCAGCCTCAAGAGCCCAGCTATTTCCATCGTCCAACTTCAGCAACTTCAGCTTCGGCTGAGGTTGATGCCGAGGTGCTGTGGTTCAACGCTCAGAAGGGATTTGGCTTCGTCAAATTGGCGGATGGGTCCGACGCCTACCTGCACATATCGAAATTGCAGGCCTCAGGGCATGCCGAAGTTTCCGAAGGGATGCTCCTGCGGGTCAGGACCGAGGCAGGCCCAAAAGGGCCACAGGTTGCGCAAGTGATCACGGTCAGTGGCGGCACGGAGCGCGCGTCGAGTACCGGACGCCGCGATCGTGTTGCGCCGAAGGGTGTCACAAGACCCGAGGTACCGGAGCTGGAGAGCCCCGGCGCCGTGAAGTGGTACAATGCCGCTAAGGGGTTCGGTTTCATCAGCCTTGAAGACAGTGGCAGGGATGTGTTCGTTCATGCCACGGCTTTGACGCGCTCTGGTCTCGTCGGGCTGGACGAGGGTCAGAAAGTCATTGTCCGGTATGCTCGGGGCCAGAAGGGGCTTGAGGCTCGAGCCATTCATCCTGCCTAGCGAAGAGATGCGAGGATTCATGGCGTCTCAGCCCCTTGCCGAGACTCCCCTGGTGAATGCCTCAGGTTGAACGGTCCGGCGCTTTTTGTCTAGCGCATTCGGTTCCGCACCGATGATCGGCGGCCAATCAAACCGGGCGGAAAGCTCGCGCATGTGTCGGCGAGAATTCACGCCCCAGAGACCAGGGCAGGGATGGCCAAAGCCGTATTGGACTCGTCAAGGATGGAAAAGCTGTATCGGCCATGTGCATCGAGATCGACCGAGTAGCTCAGGCGGTCGAGTATGTGGTTGTCCTGGTCGAACGTGACGATCCGCGGCTTCAGCGAGGTGATATGCGCTTCGTCCAGATAGACGGAGTTGCAGACGATGATCTGGTCGCCTGGCTGGCAGGTGCGCGCGGCAGCACCGTTCAGGATGCAGCATCGTGAGCCGCGCTCGCCGAGAATGACATAGGTCGAAATCCGCGTACCGGAATTCTTGTTCCATATCTCCACAAATTCCATGGGCAGGATCCCGGCTGCTTCGCAGTGGGCAGGATCCAGGGTTATCGAGCCATGGTAGTCGAGGTTCGCTTCGGTGACGTAGATGCCGTGCAGCTTGCCGGCCACTATTTTTCGCATTGGTCCCATCCATTTCAAATAGCGGTCTTGCCGTCCCGTGGGCGGTAGCAGCCCGACTAAATTCCGACGACGAGAGCGCCGCCGCTGAGACCGGCGCCCGCCGCCGCCAGAAGAATCTTTTCGCCCGGCCGAAGCGGCTCCGCCCGGTGGGCGAGCGAGAGCGAGAGCGGGATCGTCGCGGCGGAAGAATTGCCGTATTCTGCGATCGTCTTGACGATCGCGTGATCGGCGATGCCGAGGTTTCGTCCGACGGCATCGAAAATACGGGCGTTGGCCTGGTGCGGCACGAACCGATCGATATCTTGCGGTTGCATCTGGGCAGCAGTGAGCGCGTCCTTTGAACAGGCAGTCATCATCTCCACGGCCTTGGCAAACACTTCGCGGCCGTCGGTGATCGTCATTCGGGTCTGCCCGAGATCTACACCGTCGTGGAACGGCCTGTTGCTGCCGCCTGCCGGAATCTGGATCAGCCCGTAGCGCGAGCCGTCCGAATCCACCGCGGCGCCGAGGATGCCTCGATCGGGGTCGTTGCACGGACCAATCACCACGGCGCCTGCGGCATCGGCAAACAGCACGGCGCCGGCCCGCTCGGCCGGATTGATGCGGCGGCTGAGGATATTGGCGGCAATCACAAGGGCCGCTTTGCCGTGCAGGCGGGTGAATCCATCCGCGAACATCAGCGCATAGATGAAGCCGGCACAGGCGCCGGTCAGATCGACCGCGCCGGCGCGACCGAGCCCCAACCGGTGTGCGACCAGCGGCGCGCTGGGCGGCAGCAGGTGATCGGGCGTCGAGGTCGCAAGCAACAGCAGGCCGATATCGCCGCGATCGATGCCGGCATTCGCCAGCGCCATGTCGCCGGCGCACGCGGCAAGGCCCGACAACGTGTCTTCGTCCGTTGCCCAGAAGCGCGACCGAATCCCCGTTCGCCGCTCGATCCAGCCGGGTTCGAGCCCGAGACGGTTTTCGATTTCCGGGTTCTCTACCTTGCGCGCGGGCGCATGATGACCGAACCCGAGAATGCGCGACGACCTGCTCATGGCCTCGAACCGAAGCGTTCGCCGGCCTCCTCGATGGCATCATAGAGCCCATCCAACTCGTTGCGGGTGATGCAATAGGGCGGCAGAAGATAGAGAACATTGCCGAGCGGACGCACGAGCAGGCCGCGCTCGAGGAAGAACGCGCGCAGCTTCGGGCCGATCTCGGCCAGATAGCCAGCGGAATCGGTGCGCAGATCGAGGGCCGCGATCGTGCCGGTCGCGCGGCTGTCGGTGAAAAAGGGATTGTCGCGAAAGCGCCGAAGCCCGGCGGCCTGCCTCGCGCTCAACGCCGCGATCCGCTCAGTCACCGGTTCGTCACGCCAGATCTCGGCATTGGCGAGTGCTGCCGCGCAGGCAATCGGATTGGCGGTGTAGGAACTCGAGTGGAAGAAAGTCTTCTTCCGGTCCACGGAATAATGGGCCTGGAAGATGGCATCGGTGGCGAGCGTGGCCGCCAACGGGATGGCGCCGCCGGTCAAGCCTTTCGAGGTGCACAGGATGTCCGGAGAGACGGATGCCTGCTCGCAGGCGAACAGGGTTCCAGTGCGCCCCCAGCCGGTCATCACTTCGTCGGCGATCAAGAGCGTGCCGTAGGCTTCGGTGATCTTCCTCAGTTCGGCCAGAACCCAAGCCGGATACATCAGCATGCCGCCGGCGCCGAGTACGAGCGGCTCGACGATCAGCGCGGCAGTGCTTCGGTCGCGGGAGACTTCCTCGAACCGATCGAGCGTTTCCTGCTCGCGCCCGGCGGCCGGGAAGGGGATGGTGTCGACCTCGAACAGCAGGGGTTCGTAGGCGGCGTTGAAGACGCCGCGGGCGCCGACGCTCATCGTGCCGATCGTGTCGCCGTGATAGCTGTGCTCCATGGCGACGATGCGCGAACGTGGCGCGCCGATGTTGCGGAAATAGCCGAGCGCCATCTTCAAGGCCACTTCGACGCTGGTCGAGCCGCTATCGGAATAGAACACCCAGTCGAGTCCGGACGGAGCGAGGCCAAGGAGGGCGTTGGCCAGGCGCTCGGCCGGTTCATGCGTGAGTCCGGCGAAGATGATCTGGTCGAGGGAATCGGCCGTCTTTCGGATCGCCTCGACAATCGCCGGATGGCGATGGCCGTGGGTAACCACCCACCAGGACGAAATGGCGTCGAGAATGCGCCTTCCGTCCGCCGTTTCCAGATGGGCGCCCCCGGTCCGCGCAATCGACTGCATGGCCGGTTCGAGCGCGTGCTGGGTGAAGGGATGCCAGACCGCCGAGCGGTTCATGCGCGGACCTCATCGAACGCCGCCATGTTGAAGTATGTGGTCATGGCCAAGCGCAGCATCCCGGCCGTCAGCGGGTCGAGCAAGGGCAGGCGGCCGAGCACGCGTACCTGGCCCATTCCAGCGATCGTGCACTCGGTGTCAGGCACTGCCTCGCCGATAAAGGCCACGCCGAGCAACGGGATGTCACGGCGGCGCAGCGCCTCGATCGAAAGCAGCGTGTGGTTGATGGTGCCGAGCGAGGTGCGCGCGCAGAGCACGACCGGCGCTTGCCACCGGGCGAAGACGTCGATGAACAGGGTCTTGCGGGTGAGCGGCACCATCAGGCCGCCGGCGCCCTCCACGATCAAGGGACATTCGACTTCGGGCAAGACGAGGCGGTCGGGGTCGATCGCCACGCCGTCGAGCTCGGCGGCGCGGTGCGGCGACAGCGGCCGCGTCAGGCGCCAGGCTTCAGGCAGGATCCGCTCGGGCGTCAGTTCGCCGAGGCGCGCAACCGTCTGGCTGTCGGTTTCGCCGTCAAGGCCCGACTGCACGGGTTTCCAGTAGGCGCCGCCCAGCAGGCCGGCGAGACCAGCCGCGACAACTGTCTTGCCGATTCCGGTATCAGTGCCCGTGATGACGATGCGTTTGGTCATGTCGAGGCCAGCACCTCGGCAAGCGCCTCGACCATCGCCGAAATGTCGGCTTCGTCCACGTTGAGCGTCAGTGAAATGCGCAGGCGCGACGTGCCCTCGGGCACCGTCGGCGGACGAATGCCGCGTATGTCAAAGCCGCGGGCCTGCAGTGCTGCCGCCACCGCCATGGTGCGCCCGACATCGCCGATGACAAATGGCTGGATCTGCGAGCCGCTGGGCTTCACGCCGCAGCGCTCGGCCAGCTGGCGCCCCGCGAAGGCAACGCGCTCATGCAGCTGAACACGGCGCATGGGCTCGTCGGACAGCATGGCAATCGCTTCGCGCGCCGCCACTGCCATCAGCGGCGATGGCGCGGTGGCGTAGATGAATGGCCGGCAGCGGTTGACGAGATAGTGGCACAGCGTTCCCGGCCCGGTAACCAGCGCCCCGGACGCGCCGAGCGCCTTGCCGCACGTATGGAGCGCCACGATGTTGTCGCGGCACTTGAAGGGGGCGGCAAGGCCGCGGCCGTCCGGTCCCCACACGCCGGTGGCATGTGCCTCGTCGACAACGATAAATGCCTCGTGCCGGTCGGCAAGCGCGACGAGGTTCTCCAAAGGGGCGCAGTCGCCATCCATGCTGTAAAGGCTTTCGGCCCCGATCCAGACACGCCCCATGCCACCTTCGGCGCGCCAGTGCTTGATCGCGTCCTCGACAGCATTGACGTCGTTGTGCGCGGCCAGCTTGAACTCGGCGCGTCCGGCTTGCGCCCCCTCATGCATGCTGGCGTGGGCAAGCTGGTCGAGGATCACAAGGTCGCCCTTCTGCGGCAGCGTGGTCAGCAGAGCGAAGTTGGCGATGTAGCCGCTGCCGAAGAACAGCGCGCGTTCGGCCCCGAAGAACGCCGCCGCGTCTGCCTCCAGCTGCTCATGTTCCGGCGCGTTGCCGCGCAACAGCCGCGATCCGGTGGCGCCAACAGGCGTGCCCCGCGCAATCGCCGCCGCGACCGCCTCTCCAAGTCTCCTGGAGGCGGCAAGCCCGAGATAGTCGTTCGACGAGAAGTCGAGCCCGGCGCGCGGCGACAGCGTCCGCAGCCGGTCCTTGCGCGCCAGTCCCTGCAAGGTCGCGCTATAGCGGGCAAGCGGTGTCCCGTTCATTGCGCATCGAGTTCCATCGGCTCGATGCCGAGGCGCCGGAACAGCAGAGTATCCTTGTCCTCGCCGGGATTGTCAGCCGTCAGCAACGTGTCGCCGACGAAAATCGAGTTGGCGCCGGCAAAAAAGCACAACGCCTGCATCTCGTCGGTCATGGCGGTGCGGCCGGCGGACAGGCGGACATACGATTTCGGCATCATGATGCGTGCCAGCGCGATGACGCGCACGAATTCGATCGGCTCGATCGGCCTGGCTTCGGCAAGCGGGGTGCCTGGTATCGGGATCAGCATGTTGATCGGAACGCTTTCGGGATGTTCCGGCAGATTGGCCAAGGTCACCAGCATGTCGATCCGGTCGATCCGGTCCTCGCCCATGCCGACAATACCGCCGCAGCACACTTTGATGCCGGATTGGCGAACATGCTCGAGCGTCTCCAGCCGGTCGGCAAAGCTGCGCGTGTTGATGATCTCGCTGTAGTAGCGCTCCGACGTATCGATGTTGTGGTTGTAGTAATCGAGGCCAGCCTGTTTCAGTCGAGCGGCCTGCTCAAGATCGAGCATGCCGAGCGTCATGCAGGTCTCCATGCCCAGCGCCTTGACGCCGTCGATCATTGCCACGACCGCATCCATCTCGCGCGGCTTGGGGTTTCGCCAGGCCGCGCCCATGCAATAGCGGGTGGCGCCGGCATCACGCGCCTTGGTCGCTTCGGCGATGACACGTTCGACCTCCATCAGCTTCGACGCCTTCAGGCCTGTTTCGTGATGAGCGGACTGGCTGCAATAGCCGCAATCCTCTGGGCATCCGCCTGTCTTGATACTGAGAAGCCGGCTGAGCTGGACCTTGTTGGGATCGAAATTCTGCCGGTGAACGGTTTGCGCCAGGAAGAGGAGGTTGTTGAAGGGAGCATCGTGAAGTGCCCGAGCCTTTTCCACGGTCCACATTTCGCCATCCGCGGATTGTGCCTGTGGCGTTGTCTTCGTCGAATTCGGTGCGTGCATATCTATCCTGTTCATTGCGTTCTGGCCCTTACGGCTTCTTTGCTGGCTGATTTATGGCGACCGGAAAGGCCATCAGCCCGCTGCCGTCCGTTTGTCAGTCGATTGAGCCCCGATAGTCGAGGCCGATATCCAGGATAGGCGCGCTATGGGTCAGCCAGCCGACGGAAATCAGATCGATGCCGGTCGCGGCGATGGCTGGCGCCGTCGCGGCGGTGATCCTGCCTGACGCCTCGGTGATTCCCCGGCCGGCCACTATCACAATTGCCCGGCGCAATTCGTCAAGCGACATGTTGTCGAGCAGGACAGCGTCGGGGGCAAGCTCCAGGGCCTCTTCCAGCTGGGCCAGCGTATCGACCTCGACTTCGATCTTGACCAGATGGCCGACGCTACTTCGTGCCCGCTCGATGGCAGGGCGGATTCCGCCGGCGATGGCGATGTGGTTGTCCTTGATCAGGATGGCGTCGTCGAGACCGAAGCGGTGATTGGAGCCGCCGCCGGCGCGCACGGCATATTTTTCTATAGCCCGCAAGCCGGGCGTCGTCTTGCGGGTGCAGACGATCTTGGCCTTGTGCCCGCGGATCGCATTGACAATCGATGCCGTCGCCGTGGCGATTCCGCTTAGATGGCACAAGAAATTGAGCGCTGTCCGTTCGGCGGTGAGAATGGCCTGCGCCGGGCCGGCCACCGATGCGATGATCTCGCCCTGCGCAACATGGCTGCCGTCTGCTCGCTCCACTGTGATTTCGAGGTCCTGGTTGACGCGCCGGAACGCCAGCATCGCCAGATCGAGCCCGGCGACGACTCCGGTCTGGCGCGCAACCAGCGCGGTCCTCGCGCGATGGTTCTTCGGCACGATCGCATCGGTGGTCAGATCACCCGCCCGGCCAAGGTCTTCCAGAAGTGCTGCCCGCACCAGGGGCTCAAGCATGATTGCGGGAAGCGGCGAAAGGTTCATTGCTCAAGCTCTTCAAGCGTTGACGAACATGCGAATTCCCGAGCTGTCGCCAAGGCCTCATCGAGCGTGAGCCTGGAGCGGCGGGCGACGACCGCACGATCAGGAAAGTCCGTGCGGTAGTGAGCGCCGCGGCTTTCTTGGCGCAGCAAGGCTGCAACCGCGATCATCAGTCCAACTGCCGCGGGATCGGTCGCTGCATGGTGTAGCTCGGCTAGCGGAAGCAATGTGCTCACGGCGTCTCGCAAAAACTCACCATCCCGCTTCACGCCAAGGCTGCGTGAGAGGAGAGGGCGCAAGGAGAGTGGATTGGGCGCCGGAATTTCCCGTACCGATGATCGTGTTCTGAGACCGAGCGGAGATCCTGCCACGCTTTCGGCGACCCAGCGCGCGCATACGACGGCTTCGGTCAGCGAGTTGCTGGCGAGCCTGTTGGCGCCGTGCAGTCCGGTCGAGGCGACTTCGCCGCAAGCCCACAGTCCGGCAACCGAGCTACGTCCGTCCCGATCCACCGCGACGCCGCCCATGTGATAGTGCTGGGCCGGCCGGATGGGAATGAGGTCGCGCGCCGGGTCGATGCCTGCGCGCCGGCAGGCGGATGCGATCGTCGGAAATTGTCGCGCGAATGTCGGGCCAGGCTTTTCTCGTCCATCGAGAAAAGCCCGATGGCCCATCGAAAGATGCGTCCAGATGGCGCGCGCCACGACGTCGCGAGGCGCGAGCTCCGCGCCCGGCACGCCTTCGAGGAACCGCTGGCCCGTTTCGTCGATGATCACCGCGCCTTCGCCGCGAACCGCTTCGCTGATCAGCGGCATCGGACGATCCGGCCCGTCAAGTGCTGTCGGATGAAACTGGATGAATTCCAGATCGGCAAGGACGGCGCCGGCGCGCGCCGCGAGCGCCAGGCCTTGTCCGCAACTGCCCAAAGGGTTGGTGGTGTCGAGGAACAGTCCGCCAATTCCACCCGTGGCGAGGACGACCCGTCCGGTACACAAGAACACAGGACTCATCGAACAGCTTGCCCAGACGCCCCGGACCGTATTGTCCTCCATCGCCAGTCGGCGCGCCTCCACACCCTCGACGACCACAATCGAGGGAGCGGAACGCACGGCCTTGACCAGCGCGCGCATGATTTCCTGTCCACTGCCGTCGC
Source organism: Allomesorhizobium camelthorni (assembly GCF_011045125.1). GTDB lineage: Bacteria > Pseudomonadota > Alphaproteobacteria > Rhizobiales > Rhizobiaceae > Allomesorhizobium > Allomesorhizobium camelthorni. The sequence continues at coordinate 8,875 of NZ_JAAKZF010000025.1, forward strand.
CGCCGGCATGAACGATGCGCCGGCGGCCGTGCGCGGCCTCCAATCCCAGGCGCAGTGCTCCTTCAGGCGTCCGATCGAAGCGGACCCCAAGGCTCGCCAGGGTCTCGATCGCGTCAGGCGCCGCCTGGAGGATGCGGGTTGCGGCTTCTGCGTCGCACAGCCCGTCGCCGGCGGCGAGCGTGTCGGCGAGATGCAGTACCGGATAGTCGTCACCGCCAAGGCTGGCAGCCAGCCCGCCCTGTGCCCACGCGCTCGATGCGTCAGATCCGAGCGACGTCCTTGACAAAATAAGCACCGGTTCTGGCGCAAGATGAAGCGCAGTCAACAATCCGGCAATGCCGCCGCCTATGATAATGGGCCGGCCAAAGAAGCTGCGGATATCCGCGCTCATACGTCGAGCATCCGCTCGACCGCGAGCCGTGCTCGTCCGGCAATCTCGGGCTCGATCCTCACCTCATGCCGGTTCTGCTCGAGCGCCGAACGGATGTTGGCGAGCGTTATCCGCTTCATGTGCGGACAGAGATTGCAGGGCCGGATGAACTCGACGTCGGGATGCTCCACCGCGACATTGTCGCTCATGGAGCATTCCGTCATCAGCACGACGCGAGGCGGTTTCTGGCTTCCGACATAATCGGACATGGCGGCCGTCGAACCGGAGAAGTCGGCTTCCGCGACCACTTCGGGTGGACATTCGGGATGGGCAAGCACCGTCACGCCGGGATGATCCTCCCGCAGCTGCCTGATGTCGGCTGGGGTGAACCGCTCATGCACCTCGCAATGGCCCTTCCAGGCGATGATCTCGACGTCGGTCTGGGCGGCGATGTTCTGGGCCAGAAATTCATCCGGCAGCATGATCACCTGAGAAACGCCGAGCGACTCGACCACAGCCTTCGCATTGCCCGAGGTACAGCATATGTCGGACTCTGCCTTCACCTCGACGGACGTGTTGACATAGGTGACGACCGGCACGCCCGGATATCGTTGCCGCAGCAGGCGGACATCGGCGGCGGTGATGGAGTCAGCCAGCGAGCAGCCAGCCTTCAGGTCCGGGATGAGCACCGTCTTTTCCGGATTGAGCAGTTTTGCCGTCTCGGCCATGAAGTGCACGCCGGCAAGCACGATGACTTCCGCTTCGACCGCCATCGCCTTGCGGGCCAGCGCCAGGCTGTCGCCGACAATGTCGGCCACGCAGTGGAAGATCTCCGGCGTCTGATAGTTGTGCGCCAGGACGACCGCATTGCGCTGCCGCTTCAGCACGAGAATTGCCTCGATGTCGTCCAAAAAGGTCGGCCATTCGATCGGGGGGATTACGCGCTGAACGCGGTCGTACAAGGACGCGCCCGAAGGCAGCATGGCGCTCATCGAGCCCTCCAATTATACTCTACCTGAATATAAGGCGTATATATTCGTGGTGAGTATAAGCGTCAAGCCCGCGAGAGCGGCAATTTTGCCCCGGCAACTTCCCCCTCTTCCAGCACGGCGTGCCGGAAGCGGTAGAGCTTCGCCGGCCGGCCGCCTGTCTCCGTGCTGGTTTCGCCAGTCTCCTCGACCAACTGGTGCTGCTCGATGAGGCGACGGAAGTTCGGTTTGTGGATGAGCCTGCCGGCGAGCGCCTCCACGGTTCGCTGCAGCTGAAGAAGCGTGAAGGCCGGCGGCATCAGTTCGAAGACGACCGGCCGGTATTTGATCTTGGAGCGCAGCCGCGAAATGCCCGTCGCAAGGATGCGGCGATGATCGGAAACCATGGACTTTCCGCCAACCGGCGGGGGCAGAGTCGAACCGCGCATCGCCTCTTCCACCAGGGCTGCTTCATAAAGCAGCTCGTAGCGCTTGAGTGTGAGATCCTCGTTCCACGGACGGTCGCCGAAGCCGAAGGCGATCGCCGCCCGTCGTCGACGCTCAAGGCGCGTCGCGTCGTCGTCGGCGCTCTCCGCCCACTCGATCAGGCGTGGCCGCAGCAGGTCCGACACCATCGGCGGAGTACCGGCACGATGGTCCTCCCAGGGAAAGTAGTCGTACCAGCTTTGCCAGCTGGATCTGGACGGAGCCGTTGCATGTTCCTTGCGGGTGAGGGCGAGATAGCTGATGGAGATGACGCGCCGCTCCAGCTCGGCGCCGGCGCGGTCCCGATCGGCGAAGGTGTAGAGCTGCTCGATATATCCTAGTGGGTGGCCGGTTTGCTCCTCGACCCACGTTCTTAAACCGGACTGCAGCGATCGGTGCTCGAGCGCGAGCGGACCGGAGGGCAAGGTGTCCGTCTGCCCGATGGTGAGGACACAGGGCTCATTGTTGCTCACAGCCACGACGACGGCGGTCAGGTCCACTTTGGCCGTGTCGGCCTTGCCTCCAGCTCTGCTTTTCCTGGTTCCCTTTGCCTGATCCATGATCCCTGAACTGATTGGGCAGAGCTCCGCTACGAAAGCACCTGAACCGATTTAGTTTGGTCTCTACGATAACTGTCGGCACGTCAACACCACGCGCCATCGCGATTTTAGCTCTTCGCACCTGCACAAAAATATGCCAAACGCGACACCCGCGGTTGGTAACGTTAGGGAAGGAGGCCTCTATTGAGTGCGGTTGCTAACACCAAGGCGATCACACCGCCGGATATTCGTTCGCGAAAGGGTGGGACGCCGCTCGTCTGCCTTACCGCCTACACGACCCCGGTTGCCCGGCTGGTCGATCCCCATTGCGATGTGGTGCTGGTCGGCGACAGCGTCGGCATGGTTCTCCACGGCCTGCCGTCGACGCTCGGCGTGACGCTCGAGATGATGATCATGCACGGAAAGGCCGTGCGCCGAGGCCTGGAGCAGGCGCTGATGGTCGTCGACATGCCGTTCGGCTCCTACGAGGAAAGCCCCGAGCAGGCCTTCCGCAATGCCGCGCGCGTCATGGCCGAAACCGGATGCGCGGCGGTCAAACTCGAAGGCGGCGCGGCGATGGCCGATACCATCAGTTTCCTCGCCGGTCGCGGCGTACCCGTGATGGCCCATGTCGGGTTGACGCCGCAGGCGGTCAACGCGTTCGGCGGCTATCGCTTGCAGGGCAGAGGTGGGGATGCCGATCGTATCAGGCGCGATGCCCTTGCGGTAGCCGAGGCAGGCGCCTTCGCGGTCGTGCTGGAGAAGGTCCCCGAGGCGCTCGCCCGCGGGATCACCGCAGAGGTGGCGATCCCTACCATCGGCATCGGCGCCTCGGCGGCGTGTGACGGCCAGATTCTCGTCGTCGACGACATGCTGGGCCTCTTCGGCGACTTCCGGCCCAAATTCGTCAAGCGCTACGCCGAACTCGGGCAGGCCGCCGAGGCGGCGATCGCGGCCTACGCGCAAGAGGTGCGGGAGCGGATGTTCCCCGCCGCCGAGCACGTGTTTGCCGATCCGCTCAAGGGCGCCCACGCCACCAAGAGCGGAGAAGCAGCGTGAGCGTGCCGATTGTCAGGACCGTTGCCGCGCTTCGCGAAATCGTCGCCGCATGGCGCCGCTCGGGTGCCAGTGTCGCTGTGGTGCCGACCATGGGGGCCTTGCATGAAGGACATTTGAGCCTCGTGCGTTCCGCGCTCCAGACTGCCGATCGTGTAATCGTGACGCTGTTCGTCAACCCCAGGCAGTTCAACAATGCCGCCGACCTCGCCGCCTATCCCCGGACGGAAAACGAAGATGCGGCAAAGCTCGCTCCGCTGGGCGCGCATCTGCTCTACGTGCCGGATCCAGAGGAGATGTATCCAGCTGGCTTCGCCACGACCGTGTCGGTATCAGGCGTCAGCGAAGGCCTGTGCGGCGCGTTCCGACCGGGCCATTTCGACGGAGTGGCGACCGTCGTCGCCAAGCTCTTTCTGCAGACCGGCGCCGACTTGGCCTTTTTTGGCGAAAAGGACTTCCAGCAGCTGCACGTCGTCAACCGTATGGTCCGGGATCTGGATATACCGGTCACCGTCGTCCCTTGTCCGACAGTCCGCGAAGCCGATGGTCTGGCTCTATCGTCGCGCAATGTCCGGCTCTCGCCAGCGGAGCGCTCCGTTGCCCCAAAGCTCGCCTCGGTCCTGCTCGAGACGGCGGAGCGGCTTGCGAACGGCTCTCCCGTCATGCCAACGCTTGACGAAGCGCGCGTAGCAATTCTGGCTGCAGGCTATCGCGAGGTCGAATACCTGGAACTACGCGCGGAAACAGATCTGCAATCGTTGGCAGGCCTTGACCGACCGGCGCGCCTAGTTGCAGCAGCCTGGCTCGGCGAAACGCGGCTCATCGACAACATCAGCACATCACCGTCTGTTTCATCAAGTGAGCAAAGTTCGCGGCTTGAGACACGCTCCGCAAAGTGGGTTCTTCAAGCAGAAGTAGGAAAGCAATGAGGGCGATGATGGCGACAAGATCGTACGCGCTGTAGCGGTGCGCGATCGTTTGGCCATCGGTGCGGATCCTGTTCGCCGCGCAAGCAGCAAGATCGGCCGCGCTCATGCCGGGAGGCTGACCGTCGCGTCTACACGCCAGGGTGAGGCACAGCAGAGAAATCGAGGCATTGAGTTCAAGGCATGACGAAGGACATGCAACTTCTCTTCGAGACATTCCTGGAACAGCTGTCGGAAAGCGTCGATGAGACGGATTTTCGCGACGCCATGGCTGGTGCGGCCGCTGGACTCGAGCTGATCACCTTCGCCTATCTGTCCTTGCCGCCGCAGCGTTCGGGCGAGCCCAGGCTGATCTCGAATTATCCGGCTCGCTGGACCGCGCACTACCTGCAAAACCGGTATCAGAAGGTCGATCCGGTCATCATTCGTGCACGCTGTGGCGGATGCCCGTTTCGGTGGGGACCGGATATGCGCGGCTTTGCGACATCGCAGGTTCAGCAGAGGCTGTTCGAAGAAGCGGCCGAGTTCAGCATCCGCTGTGGTTTAACCATCCCGATCGTCGATCGACGGGGCTGCATCGCAGCAGTGACCTTTGCCGCTGATGAGCCCAATCCGGCGTTCCTGCGCATTGCCGAGCGATATGAGCAGGCGCTCCAACTCATGGCGACCTGCTTTCACATCTGCGTTCGCCGCAAGCTGTCCGGCAATCGGACAGTGGACGGCGTTTCGCTGACACCCCGTGAATATGAGTGCCTGCAATGGGCCGCGCGCGGCAAGTCCGCCTGGGATATCGGCGGCATCCTGGGCATCAAGCCGCGCACCGCCGCCTTCCATCTGGACAATGCCAAGAAAAAGCTTGGCGTGCGCACCAAAAATCAGGCCATCGCGCTGCTGGCCTCCTCACGATCTTCAATGCTCTGAAAAACTGAATTTGTCTTTTGCTCCCCCTGTGCATTTGCACAGGCTGTTTCGGCGGGCGCATTCGCCTCCAATGGCAGGGTCATTTCTGCCCGGAGGCCCTCATGATCCAGCTGATCGCACCCGATTGCTGCGGCGACTTCGCCGACGAACTGCATGAAATGCACCGTCTGCGATACCGCGTTTTCAAGGAGCGGCTCGACTGGGACGTGCGGACCAATGGCGGGTGCGAGATCGATTCCTTTGACGCGTTGAAGCCGCATTATCTGATCTTGCGAGGTTCCGATGGTCGTGTCGATGGTTGCCTCCGCCTGCTTTCGTCGACCGGGCCGACGATGCTTCGCGACACTTTTCCGGTGCTGTTGGAGGGGAAGACGGCGCCCGCCGAACCGGGCGTCTGGGAAAGCAGCCGGTTCGCCCTCGATCTTCCGCCATCCGCCCCGAAGGTTGTTGGCGGAATTGCCGTCGGCACTTACCAGCTCTTCGCCGGCATGATCGAGTTCGGCCTGTCGCGCTGTCTCGGCCGAATTGTCACCGTCACCGATCTGCGCATGGAGAGCATCCTTCGCCGCGCCGGCTGGCCGCTTGCGCGGATCGGCGAACCGCACACAATCGGCACCACCCGCGCCGTGGCCGGATATCTCGACGCCTCCGCCGACAGGCTGGAGGCCATTCGACGGAACGGCGGGCTTCATGGTCCGGTGCTGTGGGCGCCGGTGGCCTGCAGGGCCGCTTGATGTCCGGTCGTAATCTCCTTGCTCCTGGCGGGCCTGGGTCATGAGTATGGCGGAAGGCAGCGCCGCCGACTGGCCGGATTGGTGGGATAAGAACTCGTACGGCTACACCGCTCATCTGACCCGGAGAGAATGGGCCTGGGAGTTCTTGCGACGCAATCCGGCATTCCGGCATGATTTGGCCATTGCACTGGAGCGGGCCGAATGGCTGGAACGTCGGACATCGCTCGACATCATTGCCTCGCGCGTCACCCTGGCGCGTTGGGGCGTTCTGTTTCGCGGACTCTCCCAGGCGTAACGCGGCCGTATTCTGGGGTCCACGCCAGTGCCCATATGTCTTGCCAGTTGTGGCGGAACAGTTTTCCTCATCGTCGGGGGCGCCGCCGTTCGACCTGGCCACGCTGCCATGCCGCGCAACAGTCCTGCTTTCCGGCGCCGGCTGCCAACATGTTCTGTTGCGGAATGCCGACCGGCATTTCCAGCTTGTCGTGTCTGGCGAAAGCGTTTTGCTGCCCGTCCAACTTCATATCGACGCAATCTGGCCCACCGGGCAGTTGAAGCATCGGCTGAGGGCACTCGAATGTCTCAACAGTCTTGTGGCGCACGGACTGCCGAAAACCCTGTTCCCGCCGGACGCGCGTGGCGGGCGCCTTCGCTTTGTCCTCCAGGCGCTCGACGGTTCGCTTGCGGGGGCTTCACATCGCGAAATCGCCGAAGCGCTGATCGGCGAACCGCGTGTCGAGGCCGACTGGAACGATCCTCGCGATCATCTGCGTGACCGCGTCCGCCGCGCCATTCACCGCGGCCATGCGCTGATGAATGGTGGATACAGGGAGTTCGTTGCCTAAAGCGCGACGGAACGCATTGTCCATTTCGTCAGCTGGCGAACAAGTCCTTGTAACCGGTCGTGACCATCCAGTTCGCACGGTCGAGATGACTGCGAAGAGCCTTCCGGGCGCGCTCCGGTTCGCGTGCAGGATCAATGCCGAGGATCAGATGGGCCATTTCCTCTTCAGTGGCGTTGTCGGCGGAAGCATCGAGCAGCCGCATATAGGTCGTGAAATGCTCTTTGTCGTAGGCCGTGACGCTGTCCGACCAGGGGACTTCGTCGGCAATCGGCGCGTTCGATCTAGGCTGTAACATCGCTGGATTCTATCTCCGGACAATGGCCTCCGCGAAGCCCTCCGCCAGCGGATTCGGCCGCTCAATGTGGATTACATATTATAGTTGATAAACTCAAGCTGCCCAATCCGATGGCTTGTCGTGCATGGATATGCGCAAGTTGGTCGGTCGGAATGTGCAGAGAATCAGACAAAGGAAGCGTCTGACGCAGGAGCAGCTTGCCGAGATTTCCGGGTTCAGCCAACAGTACATCAGCGGCTTGGAGAAAGGCCGAAGAAATCCGACGATCATCACGATCTATGAACTGGCATCGGCCCTCGGCGTCAGCCACACAGATCTGGTTCGGCCCGACAAACAGGCCTGATACACCCGACTTCCAGCTAATTTCTCCGCGCCCGCGGGCCTGACGAGGCCGCGTTGACCAGGGGTACTCTTCCTGGTTGGGTGGAACCGGGAAAGCCGCCCTCTCTCAAAGGCTTCTTCAAGTGTCGCCTTACAATCGGCTGCTATGCGTCGGATAGTCATCGATAAAGTTGATCAGAACGTTCCTTCGATTTCGGACACTTCCCCGCCCCAGGCAACAAGGCCGCCTCCTCGAATGGGTCGATTCGCCCGTACAGGGCCGACGGCAAAAGGGCGCACGAGGCGCCCTTCATTTCAGATTGCGTCAGCAAGCCGCCTTAGCCCTTGATATCAGAAGTGGTAGGTGACGCCCGCGCCAACCAACCACGGATTGAGCGCGGCCTTCCCCGTCAGGTTCGCCCCGTCCACCGTGACGTTGAAGTCTGGCTCCAGGAAAAGCTTCTTCACGTCGAAGTTGACGCCCCAGTGCTGATCCACCATGTAGTCGAATCCCACCTGCAGCGCAGCGCCGAACGTGTCCTTAACATCGAGAGCATCGGCGCTGCCGGCATCCTGGTTATAGAACACCGTGTAGTTCACGCCGGCGCCGACATAGGGCTTGAAGGCGCCGAAATTGGTAAAATGATACTGCAATGTGAGCGTGGGCGGCAGCAGCCAAACCTTGCCGATCTTGCCCAGCCCGCCGATCGTTCCTTGGCCGTCGATGTTGGCATAGGTGGTGCCGAGTATGAGTTCGGCGGCGATGTTGTCGGTGAAGAAATAGGAGATATCGAGTTCCGGCGTCACCGTGTCCGAATAGGAAAGATCGGAGCCGGGCGCCGCATTGACGTAACCCGAATCCTCAGTGATGACGCCCAGCGTACGCAGGCGGATCTGCCAAGGGCTCGGCGCTTTTGTGACCGAGGCTCCTGCCTGCGGGACGCTCGCGGCTTGCGCAAGGTCCGCCGCGACGGCCTGCTGTCCCACTACGATGAGGACGATGGCCGCTATTACTCCCCGGGCCACGCCCATTTGCTTTCTCGCCATGATATTCTCTCCTTGATCTTCAGAAACGACACACTGCACTATGATGAATCCTGTTTGAATTGATTGAGATTGACGGAACGCTCATGCTCAATTTGCGTGAGACTGTGCAGCCGTGCTCGCAATCACCGACCTGTGATCACTTTATTTGAAACGCTGCCCTCTGGGCCCACCTATCGAACGCGATCGGCTTGCCAGCCGATCGCACTGCGAAGGAAATTGTTGCCCAGGGCAATGAATGCGGCCCGCTCCCGATTGTTCTTGCCGTAGCTGTGCCCGCCCGCGTCGGGCTCGTAGAAGTAAGCGGGATAGCCAAGAACCTGCAGCTTGGCGGCCATCTTACGCGCGTGGCCCGGGTGGACGCGGTCGTCCCGCTTCGTGGTGGCGAGCAGGATCGGCGGATAGCGCTGTCCCGGCGCCGCGGCGTGATAGGCGGACATTTCCTTGAGGAAAGTCCAATCCTCCGGCTTGTCGGGATCGCCATATTCGTCAATCCCGCCTGCGCCAAAAAGCTTGGTGTAGCGGCGCATGTCGATAAGCGGAAGCGTGCAGAACAGCGCGCCGAAACGCTCAGGATAACGGATAAGCATATTGGCGATCAGGAGGCCGCCATTTGAGCCGCCCTCGGCGGCAATCCGCGACGGCCGCGTAATACCTCTCTGCACAAGGTCGGCGGCAACGGTCGCGAAATCGTCATGGGCGAGACGCTTGCCCGCCCTGCGCCCGGCCTCGTGCCAACGGGTGCCGAACTCGCCGCCGCCCCGGATGTTCGCCACCACGCTCGTGCCGCCGCGTTCGAGCCACAGCTTGCCGAGCGAGGAGTTGTAGGAGGGCAGGAGCGATATGCCGAACCCGCCATAGGCGGTGAGGTGAACCGGGGCATCCCCGTTCCCGTCCGCCGGGCCGACCTGCGTGTAGGGGATCATCTCACCGTCGGTCGAGACTGCCTCGTGGCGCGTGACCACCAGCCCGGATGCGTCGAAATTCTCCGGGGCGCGCTTCAGGATCACTGGAGCGCCGAGAGGCGGCGCGGCATTGAGGTCGAAGAGGAGAAGCTGCGGCGGCGTGATCGGGTCCTGAGCCGAAACGAGGACCTCTCCATTGGTCTCGTGAGTTTCCTGGTCGAGCGGCCAGAGGCGAACAGTCCCTTCGGCGGGCACGGTGTCCAGGGCTCGGCGCGTCCATTCCTGGCGGCCGGGTGTGAACACCTCGAAACGCGGAACGAGGTTGACGAGGTAGGAGATGATGAGCTTCCCGTCATTCCAGAAGAATGACTGCAGGGAGCGCCTGTCGTCTGGTTCAAAGAGGGTGCCAAAACCGCGCTCGCCGGCGATGAACGAGGAGAGGGAGATGCCGATCAGCGCGTCGGCGGCATGGGTCGTCCCTCCCACCGTCCAGGGCTTGCACGGCTTTACCGCCAGCCAGTCGCCGAAGACGTCCCACCAAGCGTCCCAAGGAAGGTCGATCTTAATCTTCGGACCGCTCCTGTCGCCGATTCGGCCAATCGCCTCGAAGAAGGCCGGCTGCTCGATGAACCAAAGGCGCTCGCTCTCGGCCGTGCGGTCCAGATGGCCAGACACGCCGAGGGATTCGGAACCGGTCTCGAAGATTACCGGCGCGGTGAGCGGATCTGCGCCACGCTTCCACAGCCGCACGGTCCGCGCGTAGCCGGAGCGGGTGGCCATGCCATCACCAAGCGCACTGGAAAGCAGAAGCGTGTCAGGGTCGAGCCAATCAATGTCGCCCTTGGCCTCCGGGAGATTGAAACCGTCGCCGACAAAGCCCAGAGACGCCAGATCGAATTCGCGATGGACGACCGCGTCGCTGCCGCCGCGAGAAAGGTGCAGAACGGCTCTTTGCCCTCTCTCCGGCTCGAGGGACGCCCCGCCCCAGACCCAGTCCTCTCCGTCGCCAGCGGCGAGGGCGTCGAGATCGAGCAGGAGCTCCCACTGGGGATCCGCCTTCGTATAGGCGGCAAGGGTGGTCCGGCGCCACAGTCCGCGCGGGTTACGGGCATCTTGCCAGAAATTGTAGACGTACTGACCACGGCGCGTGATCATGGGAATCCTGTCGGGACGGTCGAAAATCGCTGTCAGGGCATCCCGGTCGTGCTCGAACCGCGTTCCACCGAAGTGCTCCAGGGTCCTTGCCGACTGGCTGGCGGTCCAGGCAAGTGCCCGTTCGCCTTCCACATCTTCAAGCCAAAGATAGGGATCATCGTCGGGAGCATTCAGCGTTGGGCGGGGATCGATTGCGGTCATGCCCGGACAACCTGAAGAATAATGCCGCAAGGTCTTCCGTCGGCTAGGGGAAGCTCAGTTTTCGCGGCAGCGACCGCATGTTCGGCTAGCGTGATCACGGGTTATTTCTCCTCAGTTTCCTGCCGCAGCGCGCGCTCGGCGCGCCGGTGCTGGCAGTGCTTGCAGATAGCCCTGCATGTGTCGTGCCAAAGGAGAAAATCGTTTCAGGACAATGCAATCGCTCTGATAGCGCTGTGTCTCATGTCCGACATCGTCGAAAACCCGACAAAGAGTGCAACCGTAAGCGCCGGATCGATCTCCTGTGTGAGCTCGCAGGACACCGTGGAAAACTCAAGCAGTGAAGCTCACAGCGAACTTGGTTGGGCGCAACATCGTCGCTCTAAGGCGCTTCACGTACCCGATATCACGTGGCAGATACCCATGAGGTGACGGACGATCTGAGCGACGAAGACTGGCTGGGCGTGTGGAACCACACACCGCCAGCGGAAAGAGTGGGGACCCGAGGAAAAGGAGATGTTGGCTGTCCTGCCGGTTAGCCGACCTGATGTGCCGCGCGCGCCGGCAACATTCTCGGCCTCACTGTCCGCCAGCTCAACAAACCGGTTGACCTATTTGAAGTCTATCGATCGCACCAGCAAGCTGCGTTTAAACGGACGCATGCAACCAGCCCCATGATTGCCGGGCCTGAGGGCTGCCCGTCATCAATTTCGGGCGGTGCCCTGTCGGGCCAGGCGATCTCTCGGGCCAAAGCGCAGGAGCGCATGCTCGGCGCCGGTGCCAAGCGCGGCAGCCAGGCATGATTAACGAGGATGGGCCGCCCGGAGCGCCGAACGGCAGAGCCGAGGAGCTGATGGAACCTCGACCGAAAGCGGGTATTCGCGGTACCGCACTTGGGTTGGAGGCCGAAGACAGCCTTCTGGAAACGCCTTGACGCGCCCAGCCACGACGCCGCAGTTTTCAACCGACAAGGGGACGATGGCAGCTCTTGGGCACCGCCGTGTCTCGCGGAGAGGATGGGCCATTGGCCGCCAGCATCGCGGAGTGTGCGAGAGTGCGGACTTGCGGGTGGGCGAAAATCAGCCGCGGCGGTCGACACCGCCAAGCTGCCGACCCTGCCGTCGCAACCGGGCCCTGTCGATTCTGAGCAAGGCCGAGTGCCAGGCTCTGCGAATGGCGCTGAGGATAAGTTGCATTTCGTCCTTCCTATGCAGCCCCACCGCCAGGACGTCAAAGCCCTCCACCATCTGATTCCGATCTTCTGCGTCAGTCGATTTCGTCGTGCTGGTTTCAAAGACCGCTACGATCCGAATCGCGGCGGTATCAATCTGCTTTTTGGCTGCCCATGCAAGGCATTTTTGAGCGCCGTCCTTCGCACGGCGCTCTTCCGCCGCTGCGAAGCGGAAGCGGCGCCGCAAGCTCGCCGTGCCGTGGGCGCGAGTCCTACCGGCTGCAGGCAATGCCATTACATCTCGGGCAGGGCGCCAAGCTTCGCGGAACTCACGCCGCTCGTTCGCCCGCCATTCCAGCTGTTGGCGCTGTGCGGGTGGTCAGCCCGGGCCGCGGCAATTCTCATGGCTGCGCCCGGGCAACAGCGATCGCGAAGAACTGCCGTTCCGTCCGATGAATAGCAACGGCTACGCCGTGCGTTGCATTCCCGGATGAGGCCACGTCTAGTCCGCGAACTTATAGCGCCGTGTCTCATGTCCGACATCGTCGAAGACGACATCGAGTGCAACCGTAAGCGCCTGATCGATCTCCCGTGCGAGCTCTGAGAACACCCGTGGAAAACGCAAGCAGTGAAGCTCGCCCGACCTTAGTTCGACACAACACGACCTGACGGGCCGTGCGAGCCCGCCGACGAAAGCGGCGTCCTTCCGTTCCGAAAGCAGGCGCATTGAGCCAAAAATGCCGTCACGCTGCGCGTCGAAACTCACCTCGGCGCCGGTATCGTCGATGCTTCACCTGAAAGGCATCGCTGTCGCGATCGCCGGCGCCTCGGCGAACAGGCCGGTCATCACCTTGGCAAGCCCCTCCTGTCCGGCAGGTTCGCCGACGATTGGTTGGTGGGTGGCGTAACGCTCACCGCGCGGGAGTTCGAGTGCCTGAAATGGGCGGTGCGCGGCAAGTCGGCTTGGGATGTCAGCCAGATTCTTGCGATCTGTAAGCGCAGGTGACCTTCCATCTGGAAAATGCAAAGGCAAAGCTTGGCGTGCGAACGATCAAACAGGCCGTTGCACGGGTGGCTGCCTCCGGTCGCGCGATATCCTGATCCTGCCGCCAGGATAGCTGTAAACGTCTACAGGCTGCATCACTGCCAGCTTTGCCCTTCCATGGCGGAACACATCCCACACGGAGGCGATCATGATGCAGCTGATAACCCCTGACCTCTACGGTGAGTTCGCAAGCGAGCTCAAAGAGATGCACGGGCTCAGGCATCGGGTTTTCAAGGAAAGGCTCGATTGGGAAGTTCAGACCGAAGGCGAAATGGAAACAGACGCCTTTGACGGCTTCAAGCCTGTCTATCTGCTTCTCAAGGGGTCCGATTGGCGAATTCGCGGTTGCGTTCGCCTTTTGCCCACCACCGGACCCACAATGTTGCGCGACACATTCTCGGGGCTGCTGGGTGCTGACGTTGTGCCCTCGACTCCCGACATATGGGAAAGCAGCCGTTTCGCGCTCGATCTCCCCCCATCAACGCCCAAGGCGGCGGGCGGGCTGGCCCAAGCAACTTACGAGCTCTTCGCCGGCATGATCGAGTTCGCCCTGGCCAACAATCTCACCCGGATAGTGACGGTGACCGATACGCGTATGGAACGGATCCTGCGCCTCGCAACGTGGCCTTTGTCGCGCATCGGACAGCCGAAGCGCGTCGGCAAAACCGAGGCGGTGGCCGGCTTTCTCGAGATTTCCCGCGCGAGCCTTTTGCGCATCCGCTGGAGGGGTCGTCTGAACGGGCCGGTACTGTGGCAACCAGTTCTCGGCCTCTCGGCATAGCGCCATATGGACACCCTGACCATGAATCGGCCGCTTCCGCCCGCGGGCGCAACCGACTGTCGCGCAGGCTGGCCGGACTGGCGCCATCGCCAAGCTTACGACTATGCCGGTCGATTGCCGCGCACAGCCTGGGCAATTCCAGCGCGACCACGCCAAAATGGCGCCGCCCGCGCGCATTGTCCGAAGATGCGCCGAAGGACTATCGAACTGAAGACGCGGGCCTCCCCGCTCACGCAATGGAGCCTCCTCTTTCGCGGACGCGCCGCAGCTGGACGCCACGTCAGCAAAGGCGTTTTGGGATCCGCGCGGTTGCCCGCACATCCTGCAGGCGGCTGCAGAGCCGGCTGAGCGCGGCTTTGAACTGCTTGACCTTTCCTCGCTCTCATGCGGCAAGGACGTCCTGCTGACGCCGGCGGGAATGCAGCATGTGCTGCTGAGACAGGATTGCCGTGCAGATTGCCGTTTCCGGCGCCTCCGTTCTGCGCCCATGGCGGCTAAAGGTCGACGCGATCGTGCCGCCGCGGCGCCTGAGGTTCCATGTCGCCGCCCTTCAATGCCTGAATGACATCCACGGCGGCGGCCGCCTGGCGGCCGCTTGCTTTCCACCGGAGCCCCGCGGAGGGCGTGTGCGTGTTGTGCTCCAGGCTTTGGATGGGTCACTGGCAGGGGCATCCCATCAGGAGATCGCCATAGCCCTGTTCGGGCGGCGGCGTGTCGAACAAGATTGGTCTCACCCAGGCGGCCATCTTCGCGATCAGGTGCGTCGCGCCGTCCGACGCGGCCGCTACCTGATGGGCGGCGGCTATAGGCACTTCCTCAATGTTTGAAGTGACAAAATTCGACGCCAGTTGGCAAGCAGATCCCGACAGCCTGCCCCAGTCGCTGCTTGTTCACGACAATGGCAGTCCGGACGCTTTCGAGATCGTCGCCGGACAGCGCCGCCGCCACGCGGCAAAGACCATCGCCGGTGAAGGCCTGGCGGTCGAAAACCCCGCCTTGCGCCATCACGATGCGGCCGCGCTCGAGGCCTCGCTGATCGAGAACATCGCCGGGCTCGGCCCGAATGAAATCTCCCACTGGGAGACCTTCACCCTGCTGCTCAAGGCAGGCCGCAAAGGCGGCACGCCAGTAGAAAAGCGTTCTCGCTGTTGCGGCTGTGACCGTCCCTGGCTTGTGCGATGGCACGAAGCCTTGTCAAAGCCGTTTTGCGATCTGACTGAGCGTGCCGCGGCCGGGAGCTGAGCTTGCGTTAAGATCGTCGAGCAACGAGGGGTTTGGATACCTTCGTGCATCCATAGCGCCGATGATTGTCATTCAAACAATCAATTTTACCGATCTTGCCGAGTGCTATTAGAAAACGCTGGATTTAACCGACATCAAGTGCGTTGAGGCAAAATTTACAAGGAAGGGCGGGAAGAGTTCATATCTGAATCGTGCTTCTATGGGGTCCTGGCAGCCGAATTGGCCAACATCACGATTGGACGTTTCCCCGTCTAAGGTGCACCAACCCAAACCACTGCTTCTGAAGCGCTTGAAAAACAACAGGCAAGTGGAGTTCTTTGCATGCGCTCCCAGGTGCGGTTGAGACTATGCCGGGAAAATCAGTTGGAACTCTGCGACCACGCGGACCTTTCCGAGTTGTTTTGAAGAACCCATCGGCCGACGGGGCGCTTTAATGCGAAGCCATCCAGTTGGGCCGGAGCATTGTACGGAGTGCGACCGGGTCTTGAGGGACTCGGCACGGGCCATTCAATCGGCGCCGTGTATCCAGTTCTGCAGGAGAGGCACCCAATCTGGCGCCGACGGCACGCCACACTCGATGTAGTCCGCTCGCATTCTTGTCATCACTGAACAAACTGACGTTGCGGCGAATATGCGTTCGCTTGCCCAGCTATAAAAAGGTGGAATTATGAGCCGGAATTTTAACAATTCGCCTGCGGTCTGCTTTCTCCTCGGCCTGCCCCGGTCTGGAACGACGCTGCTGGCGCATTTGCTCCAGAAGCATCCAGATATTGCAGCCCCGCCTGAGCCCTGGCTAATGCTGGCACTTGAGGCATTTGGAAGGGTGGACCACCGTCACCCAGCAGGGCCATCACTGATTCAGTCTGCGACCTCCGAATTCCTGGGCCGAGTCGATCGTTCCAGCGTCAGCCGCGCTTTTGCCGATGCGGCCTACAGCCAGTATTTGGCGGCAGCGGGCAAGCGCACCTTCATAGACAAGACTCCGCGCTATTGGATGGTGCTCGATTACTTGGATTCCCTCTACCCAGAAGCACCACACATCCTTCTGTTGCGCAATCCCTACGCAATTGCCGCATCACTGAAATCGACGTGGGGAGTCCCGTTCGTGTCAGAACGCTCCGCCCCACCAGCCAGCATGGCCTGCCTTGCCGATCTCGTGCTCGGCCTGCCTCAGCTCGATCTCGCATATTCTCTCGCCGATTTCGTTCTGGGCCTGCCTGCGCTGGCGGCGCACCGCGCTCGCCGGCAGACGCAAGTGGTGCGCTACGAACTCCTGGTGGCGCGCCCCGACGAGGAAATCCGGCGCGTGATCGCCGGCCTCGGCTACGATCCAGCCCGAATTGAAGCGGCAACGATCGAGCAAACGGACTATCTCCGATCCAGTAACTTCGGGGATCGGAAAATCCTAGAGAAGCAAGGAGTCGATAAACGCTCGGTTCACGCCTGGCAAACCGAACTGACCATCGAAGAAATGCAAGCAGTAACCGATCTCGTCGGCGCCGAGCTTTTCATAGAGCTCGGTTATGAGGACGAACTCCGGTACGCACAGCAAGCTGGGATCGTGGACAGGGGTCGGGCGGTGACCGAACGATACCGTCAGGTATTTCGAACCTGGTGGGATTTGCTCGCCGCGGCAGGACCGTCGTTCGACATTTCCGCTGCCGCGCGTGAGCCAAACAGCACCGTCCAGGAAGCTGGACAGAACACCTCCTCGGGCTCCGGCGCCTCAACGGTTCGCAGGGCGCAACATCCAGCCGGGTCCGACATGGAGGAAAATTTGCAGCTGGCGAATGCGATGGTGGCCCAGCTGAAACAGGCGCTCTCGGGTTCGGAGGCCGATCGAGCTGTGCGCCTGCATGCCATTCGTGATCGCGATGATACCATCGAGACGTTGCGCGGCGAGATCGTGCGGCTTGAGCAGACCTTGTCGTTGCGCGAACCGGTCGAGTCGCGGGTCTAAGCGTCGTGGGGAAGCAGGAACGTGGAACTGGAGACCACGAAACAAGCGAATTGATCGAAATGACAAAGCGGCAGTGGAGGCGCTTATGCCATAGCCAAGGCGGTGCACACCGCGTCTGGGAAAGCCGGCCCCAGATCGCCGTATAAGCCACAGCTTATCTTTGTTGAAAGCGGTGCGTAGCGCTACATCGGATCTCGATGACCTGCCTGGATATCAGCTGACAAGTGCGGCGCTTCGACTGGACGTGATGACACAGGGCGGCAGGAGGAGCTTTCCGTGAGCACCAGAATTCCGATCCGGATCGAGCTGGAAGCGCTCAACTCGCGTGTGATCGATCTTTTCGAACGATCTCTCCGGACGTATTCAGCAATCGAGGAATGCTACGCCGTTACTGGCAACACGGATTACCTTCTGTTCGTCTCAGTGAATGAAATCCAGGAGTTCGAGGCGATACACCGGAATATTCTTTCAAAGCTTCCCGGTGTGAAGAAGATCAAGGCCGAGTTCCCCTTGCGGCGCGTTCTCCCGACTTGATGGAAAGTGCTCCGCGAGCGGTGCTTTAAGACAGGTTGGATATGCCGTCGCGGGCACCCTTAGCTGAGGCCAAGGACGAAGCGCCGACCGGGTGAACGGATCGGCCGCGCGTTCGCCGCGTCGACCTCAACCGGTTCCATGGTCACCTTCCAGTCGACATTTTCGGTGCAGGGCGTCGTCGTCAGCGATCCCTCATAGGCCCAGTAGCCCAGGGATGTCGGCACAAGCCCGTTGGGATCGATTTCGTCGACCGCCACCTCCTCGCCCGTTCGCGCGGGAAAAGCCGCAGCCAGGCTGGCAAAGCTGGCATTAGGCGCGCCTGGCGTCAGGAATACGCCCAGGACGCCACGAGCGTCGCCTTGCGTATCCTTATGGACGAAGTGCGCCTCCATCGGGAAGCTCTTGCCCGCCACGTGGTGCTCGCTCGGCGCATGGAAATGGAACTGCATCAGTTCGTAAACGCGATCTGCGGGCGTCAACGTGCTGCCTTGCGGCATATTCATTTGAATGGTGTGGCCGTTGTTCACCATCTTGCCGCCGCCCTTGCGCCAGCCGATGGCCATGCGCGGAATATCCGCCCTGACCGCGCCGGTGATGTCGACTGGCGACTGCTGCGTGCCGGGCATGCGGCTACGAGGATGCCAACGATCTC
Organism: Allomesorhizobium camelthorni; assembly: GCF_011045125.1. Taxonomy (GTDB): domain Bacteria; phylum Pseudomonadota; class Alphaproteobacteria; order Rhizobiales; family Rhizobiaceae; genus Allomesorhizobium; species Allomesorhizobium camelthorni. Next base: position 27,023 of record NZ_JAAKZF010000025.1, read on the forward strand.
GCCCTTCGACAAGCTCAGGCGACTGCGCACCGACACGGCCTTCAAGCTCGCCTGCGGGCGGCCAGCCTGTTCCGACAAATCGCTCTCACGCTGCGGCCCGCAGCACCATGAGCGCCGGGGCATCAAAGCCCCGCCGAACCCAAACCTTGACCCGCCAACGCGTTCCAGTCTCAGCTGCTGTGAAAAAGACGCCTCACGCCTGCATGACGCTCAGCGGCGTTCGAACCACAAGGCTCATGAACAGGACGGGCTAAAGGCGCGTATTCCTAAGCAATACATTGCCCTCCACCCCGTCGGGATAGCAGGTCACCACTTCGAACGAAGGCAAAAGATCAAGAATGGCTTGCAGGGACAGCTGCCCTTCATAGAGCTCATGATCGCTGTATTCGGTGTAGATGAAGCGCGTGTTGCTCAAGGTCTGTCTGCCGCCAGCGATGACATCCGACTCGGCTCCCTGCACATCCATCCAGATGAAATCGATCCTGCTCAGGTCCGCTTCGCTGCACCAGTCGTCAAGCCTTCGAGTTTCAACCGAGATGGGGCGATCGAACCGAACCCAATCATGTTCGACAAGATGATTCTTGGGTCGGCGTATCGAGCCAGATTGGTCCCATTCCTTCGCACTTCCATCCGCATTGCTTGGGTGGAAATCAATCCTGCCATTTCGGTTACTGATCGCGATCTCAAACAGTCTCACCTTGTCCAGGTGCAGCTTCATGTTTTTCTTAAAACGAGCAACCGCTCGAGGGTCGGGCTCAAAGCAGTAGAGGTCAGCTTTCGGGCAGAGGCTGAGAAAACGTTGCGTATCGGTTCCGTCGTTGCAGCCGATGTCCAAGATGATGGGATCGGGCTTTTGCAGGAGTGAGACGATATGCCGATGTACCTTTAGTGAAGAGGGCGATTCCAGCGTTTGTATTTCCATCGAACTTTACCCTAAAAGCCTCAATTGCACACGCGACATCCCTGGCATGGATATCAAGCGGAACTCCGGGGCTGGCGCCCAACTGCGATTTGTTTCGAATGGTCTCGCCGCGACCGCGCCGGTCGGTCCATGAGGACAATGTGACATGGTCGGCGAGTGGCAGCTCGCATTCCCAATCGACCTGTTCTCCCGACCGACGTTTTCATATCCGCTATTCTCTAGAATTCGTAAAATCGATTGTGTTTATGAAACGCATGCACACGATGGATACTTGCATGCCGCACGCCGGACAGGGGCCTGGGTTTCGGTGGGGTTCGCCGCCGCCGACCCCCTCACACTTCGCGGATGGACTGAAGGCGCAGGATTTCTTCCGCGCTCGATGTGATGAGCAAACCCGCGGCGATTTTTTCGGCCTTATTCCCCGGAGGTGACGCGCAGGGCGTCTGCGTGTCGTGCTCCACCCCGTCCGCACTGGCATCCAGCAGTCGCAGATACACGCCCGGGCTCCCGGTCGGTATCAGTCGTTTGTCGCGGCCATCGAATCGGGAGGTCGGCATATTGACGTGGTCGAATTCCTCGACCTCGCCGAGACGATCGGATTCCATCCACATGAAATACTGCGCAAGGCCGCGAAGATTTCGAGTACAGGATCAAACAGCTAACGCCCGCTTTGGCCAAGCCGTCCTGTTGGCGTTTGGCGGGCGCCCGCGCGCCTGATGGCGCGCGCCGGGCTCTCGTGAACCGAGCCCGCTTCCTTCGCCTTGCTCAGGGCGGTCTCGGCCCTTCTGGCTTCGATCCCTGGCGATAACAACCCTTCGGGTTGTCCAGCGGACGCCGCTCTTGCGAGCGGCGACATCGTTCAGGTGGCCTCTCCCGGTGGCGCGGTGTGGGCGGCGCTCCCTTCTAGGCCCGCCGCGGCAGGCCGCAACCCTCCGCTTCGCTTCGGGTCCTCCACATTCGTTCCGGCCCGTGTCCACTCCTTCGCACAGATACGACAACGCCCCGCGGGTGCGGTCTGCCTTTCGGCGGGCCTTTCCGGTCGCAAGTCGCCGCCCACCCCGCTTCCGGGGGAGGCGCGGCTTGGATCAGAGAGGATGAAAAGCCATGCGCCAGACCGCCAGACGTCCCGCCAGCGGAAAACACGGGAGCCGGAACAAGGACGATAACCGGCCGAACCTTTATCAGGAGGTAACCAGCCGCATCGTTGCCGAGCTGGAGCAGGGGCGGTTCCCTTGGGTGCAGCCATGGGGCCGCGCCACGGCAGGCGTCGGATTGCCCCGCAACGCCGTCACCGGCCGGCGCTATTCCGGCGTGAACATTCTCATCCTGTGGGGCGCCGTCATCGAAAAAGGCTTCCCCTCGCAACACTGGATCACCTTCAAGCAGGCGGTGGGAGCCGGTGGCTTTGTCCGCAAGGGCGAACGCGGCACCACCGTCTGCTACGCCGACCGCTTCATACCGAAATCAGAGGCCGAACGCACGGCGCAGGATGGCGACGAGCCCGCGACCGTGCCGTTCCTCAAGCGGTTCACCGTCTTCAACATCGCGCAATGCGAGGGACTCCCGGATGACTTGGCACGCCAAGCCGAGCCACTGCCGGAGCGCGAGATCGTTCCCCACGCCGAACGCCTGATCAAGGCGACAGGAGCGGATTTCCGCATCGGCGGCGAGCAGGCCTTCTACGTGCCGGCGCGCGATTTCATTCAGGTGCCGCCGCAGCCCGCCTTTCATGAGCAGATCAATTATTACCGGACCTGTTTTCATGAGCTCGGGCACTGGACCGGCCACGCTTCACGGCTCGCGCGCGACCTGTCAGGCCGCTTCGGATCGGCGCTCTATGCGCGCGAGGAACTGGTCGCGGAAATGGCCAGCGCCTTCATCTGCGCCAGCCTCAACATCATCCCGACCGTCCGTCACGCCGATTACCTCGCCACGTGGCTCGACGTGCTGCGCCAAGATGACCGCGCCATCTTCCGCGCCGCATCGCAGGCCAGCAAGGCGGCGGATTTCATCCTTGGTTGTGGCGAGGGCGTCGACACGGACGCGGTAGAGCAGGAGATCGCGGCATGACCCTGATCCCCGAAAACCTACGCGCCCGCCTCGCTTCCAACGGCGCGGCGCAACCCGAAACCGATCACATTCCGCTCGTCAAGCTCTTCGACCCGTGCGGCCCCGCCACATGGCTCGTCACCGAAATGATGGCGGATGGCGACACCCTGTTCGGCCTTGCCGATCTCGGTTTCGGCTGTCCGGAGCTTGGCTCGTTCAGCCTCTCGGAGATGGAAACCGTCAAAGGCGCGTTCGGCCTCGGCATCGAGCGGGACATTCATTTCGTCGGCCGCTTTCCGCTCTGCGTCTACGCCGCAGCGGCTCGCAACAAAGGCCGCATCGTGGAGGCCGAAGCCATCCTGCGCCGCTTCGCAGCCGCTCTCGGCATTGCTCAATCACCCGAATTCGAAATTCCGTCGCCGGAGCAAGAACACGGCGACGGATGACCGCGCCATCCTGGCGCAACCGGCTCCGTCCACCGTCTCGGCAGATGTCCGGACGGAGCCGGCAAACCCCGCAAGCAAAAGCTTAAGGAGTAGATCACCATGCAACTCGCTCACATTGACCTTGGCAAGCTCACTGTCTCACCTTTCAACATGCGAGACGGCAAGCGTGCGCCGGATATCGCCGATATCCTGCCTTCCATCCGCCAGCGCGGCATCGTCCAGCCGCTGCTTGTTCGCGAAAACGGCAGTCCGGACACGTTCGAGATCGTCGCCGGAGGCGGCGCTACTACGCCGCAATGACCATCGCCGATGAGGGGCAGTCGGTGGAACCCCTGCCTTGCGCCATCATGGAACCGGGCGACGATGCGGCCGCGCTCGAAGCCTCGCTTATCGAGAACATCGCCCGGCTCGATCCGGATGAAGTCTCGCAATGGGAGACCTTCACCCGGCTGCTCAAGGCAGGCCGCACGGTCGCCGACATCGCGGCGACCTTCGGCATCACCGAAATCATGGTCAAACGCCGTCTGGCGCTCGGCAACCTATTGCCCGCCATCCGCAACGCCTATCGCCGCGACGAGATCGACGCCGAGAGCGTGCGCTATCTGACGCTGGCGAACAAGGAACGGCAGAAGGAATGGCTGGCGCTGTTCAACAATCCCGACACCTATGCTCCGCATCGCGGGCAGTTGAAGGCCTGGCTGCTCGGCGGTCAGACGATTTCCACAAAGGCCGCGCTGTTTCCGCTCGACACCTATGCCGGTCAGATCGTCGCCGATCTTTTTGGTGAAGAGAGCTATTTCGAAGACGCGGACACATTCTGGCGAGCGCAGAACGAGGCGATCGCCGGGCGCAAGGCAGCCTATCTCGAGGCCGGATGGTCCGATGTCATTGTTCTGGACGCCAACCGTTATTTCCATTCCTGGGAGTACGAGAAGACGCCGAAGAAGAAGGGCGGCAAAGTCTTCATTGCCGTTTCCCGTCAGGGCGATGTCGCCTTCCACGAGGGGTACCTGACGACCAAGGAAGCGCGCCGCGCGCGATCCAAGCAGGATGGCGGCGATGAGGATTCAGCCGCGCCGAAGCCGTCGCGCCCGGAAGTCACCAGCGCCATGCAGACCTATATCGACCTGCATCGCCACGCCGCCGTCCGCAGCGTGCTCGCCGATCATTTGGGGGTCGCCCTTCGGTTGATGGTGGCGCATGCAATTGCCGGCTCGCCGCTCTGGTCCGTGAAGCCGGAGCCGCAGCGAGCAGGCAGCGAGGCCATCGCGGCAAGCCTCGCCGGCTGTGCTGCGCAAGCCGCTTTTGCGGAAAAACGCCGCGAGGTCCTCGCCTTGCTCGGCCAGTCGGGCGAGGAAGAAACCGTCAGCGGCGGCAACGGCGACGACTTTTGGACCGCGAGCGTCTTTGCCCGGCTTCTGGCGCTTTGCGATGACGACGTGCTGCGCGTGCTCAGCGTCGTCATGGCTGAAACCATGCAGGCCGGAAGCGCCATTGTCGAAGCCCTCGGCATGCACCTCAACGTCGATATGGGCGCTGTCTGGCAGCCCGACGGGACCTTCTTCGACCTCATACGCGACAAGGAGGTGGCCAACGCGATGCTGGCGGACATCGCCGGAACGCAGGTCGCCGCAGCCAACATTTCGGAGAAGGTGAAGACACAGAAGCAGATCGTGCGCGACTTCTCTGAAGGCACAAACGGGCGCACCAAAGTCGAGAACTGGCTGCCGGCCTGGATGGCGTTTCCGGCCCGCGCCTATACCGAACGTGGCGGCTTCCGGAACGCTGAACAGTGGGCGAAGGTCGCGCCGCTGTTTGCGCCGCCAGCCGCTGAATGAGGCGATAAGCGCAGGGGCGGCGGATCATTCCGCCGCCCGTTCCTGCCGACAGGCGCTCGCATATTCGTGGGCGATTCCGGACGCCGCGGCGATAGCGTGGCCATCTTTTTTGAGCCGTAGCGTCCTCGCCTGCGCCGACAAAACCCTCTTGCCTGTGCCGGAACCGCTGCCGCCGCTGGATGGTTTGCCAACTCGCAGACCGATCCGGCAACACCAAGAAAGCAAGCCGGATTTCTTTCCTGACCGCCTGCTCGGGCCGCTTGCATCGCAGGCGACTTGCTCACCCACGTGTCCCCAGCCAAACCAAAATCGGAGGCCGAGCGCGGTACTTTAGGGTTGGTGGAGATCGGCGTCATTGTGAGACGGAGCGCCTCCCGGCCCTGTCTTCCCAACCGGTTGCAATGGTTTTCTCCGCGCCGGCACCGCATCGTCTCCTTTGCCCGTCGGACACCATCCCTGCTCAACGGCTGAACCTATGGGCTTGCCGTCCCCGCACAAACCATCACTTCCGGCTTTTTTCCCCGCCCGCTTCCTCCGCAAGCTCCGCACGGGCTCCTCGCGGCCGCTTCGCTTCAAAAAAGCCGTCCGCTCCGGTCCTTCGCTGACGCTGCGGCCCTGCGGGTTAGCGGGTCCGGCCCGCGCCCATGACGGTTCGCGCATCGCAGGGGAATGGTCCCCGGCGAGGCAAAAGGAGATCAAGCAATGCCTGCAATCGGATACGTCACCAAGCAGTCTTCCGGCGGATACAAGGGCCAGATCAGGACGCTCTCGATCCGCGCCGACATCGAAATCGTCCCCAACCGCTCCAAGAGCACCGATGCTCAGCCCGATTTCCGGGTCGTGACCGGCGGCGTGGAAATCGGAGCCGGCTGGATCAGGACGGGCGAGCAGTCGGGCAACGAATACGTCTCGCTCGGCCTTGCCGCCCCCGAATTCGGGCCGCGCAAGCTCTACGCCAATCTCGGCCGCGCCGCCGGCCAGGACGAGGAGGAAGTCTTCGCCGTGATCTGGAACCCGGCCGACTGACGGCCCAAAAGCCCCCGCGCCTGGCTTGCGCGGGGGCCTTCTTCCTGCCTTGCCGACTTTCGCGCAAAGGCGGCGAAAACCCCAGACCGTGTTTTCGCCGGTCCTCAAGCCGGCCTCGTTCGCCGATCCTCGCCGTGATGAGGCGACCTTCGCCGCCGCCCGCTGTCTCGACGAGGGATCAATCATGAACAACGAAAACGAGCGCGCCGCACGCGCTAAAAAGGGCAGCCCCTTCCTCAACCGCGCGCTGGAAAAGATGCGCACGGCCGGAAGCGGTCCGCGCTTCCGCAAGCACGGCCGCTATGTCCGCTATCACATCGACGATCTCGACGAATGGTCGCTCCGATATGGCAAGGGAGCAACCACCGATGCGCGTGAATCGGGCGCGGGGAGGGGCTAACCATGCGCTCTGCCCTTGTTCTGACCGGCGTCGGGCTCGCCATCCTTGGCGCGTCAATGATCGGCGACCCAACCCCGCGCCTGGTCTGGAATGGCTCGCAAAGCGCGCCTCTCGGGCTCTACCGGGTCGATCCCGACGCTGCCATTTCCCGTGGCGATCTGGTGCTTGCCCGCGCGCCCCGACACATCCGTCAGCTTGCGGCCGAGCGGGGCTACCTGCCCGCAAATGTGCCGCTGGTCAAACGCGTCGCCGCGCTCGACGGCGATACCGTCTGCGCTGTCGCGGATAAGGTTGTTGTGCATTGCACAAAACATGACGCGCGGTTAGGTGTCCTTCCGGTGCGGGAATCGGGTTTGGGTAACAATGACGGAGCGTAAACCGATGCTTCGTTGATATCGCATTCATACCCGAGGACCCTGATGACCACGATAAGCCCTGACAAATCCGGCGCTACAAGCCTCGAGGCGATCGCGCGAAACGGCAGCCTGCTGCGTCGCATCGCCGTGCGCATTCCGACCTACCTGTCGGACCTTCGCGAGAACCCGGCATGGCTTCCGATGTTCGTCCTCGCCCGCACCATGCCGGCACGGAGAATGCACTGGCGTGGTGCAAAGCCGGTTCGAGCGTCGCAAAAAGCCCAGGACACGATGTTTGCCGGCGTCAATCGCCAGGACGTTGTCGACGCGCTGCGGTCCGATGGGCTTTTTTCCGGACTCGTCCTGCCGACATTGATCCATGAGGAGATCGCCGCCTTCGCCCGGTGCACGCCTTGCTTCGGCAATTTCGATCGCCGCCTCGAATTCATGCCGACGGACCATGCGCAGGCTGAGGCCCGCTTCGGCCGTCCGTTGCTCAGCGGCCACTATTTCGAGCGCGTTCTCGGCTGCAAGGCGGCACTCGCCATCCAGAACGATCCTCTGCTCATGGATGTCGCTGCGCACTATCTCGGCGGTCAGGCGAAACTGATCACCACGCGCGTCTGGTGGAGCTTCCCGACCGGCCAGGCCTCGGACGCCGACAAGAATTTGGCCTCGCTCGGCAAATACCACTTCGACCTCGATGACTGGCGGATGCTGAAGTTCTTCTTCTATCTCAAGCCGGTGGACGAGGGCGCCGGCCCGCATGTCTATGTCCGCGGCAGCCATAACCGCCGCGCCCTCAAGCACCAGCTGACGCTTCTGGTGGGCCATCCGGCGCAAGAGGTTCTGGACGTCTACGGCGAGCAGAGCCCGGTCACGCTGACCGGCCAGGCCGGTCTCGGTTTCGTCGAGGATCCGTTCGGCTTCCATATGGGCACCGTGCCCGCGCACACGCCCAGGCTGATGATGGAAGTCGGCTTCGGCGTTTCGCCGCCCTCGCGCCGGCGCTTCCATGGCGAGCCGGTCATTCGCTGATTTCGAGAAAGTCCCGAACAACCGCTTAGCCGCCTTGCGGCAGCGGCGCGTCGTCATCAGTCCCGCATCGTCAAGCTGGATGGAAGGGGTCTGCAGGCGGCGCGGCGCTCACGATCGGGGTCAGCGACGCATGGACCCGCTGGCGACAGAACATGAAATCGGTGTCGAGCTCGCAACCGGATATGGGCTCGACGCTGAAATTGCCGACGCCTGCGAATTCAGCTGCCGGCATGACGTCGAAGGAGATGCCATATTCCTGTTTGGATTTAGCCGCTGGCCTGCACAGTCCGTGCAGTGGCGGGTTTGGTTCACCGTCATTGGGCTGCCGCAGCCTCATCAACTCAACGCAGTCCCGTATGTCGAAAGTCCTACAAACCAGCCATCATCGTCGACGCCTGGATAGTGGGACGGAGCCGCTGTCGTGCGCAGGGCGACGTGATCAATTCCGCCGTGAATGGGAGATAGTCCCCATCGAAGCGGCGTGGCAAACCGTTGTTGCGCTTTCCGGCGAGCATGACGCTGAGCAGCCTCCTCAAATGGTCGCGGACCTTCTTTCGGTGAAGGCAAGCGCCAGCAGCCCTTATCCATTTCGGAAACCTGCGTGTTCCTCGCGCTGCCGCTGCTTGGCACAGAGCTTGCGGCGACCTTGGCGGCCCTGCCGTTCACTGTGGATTGGAGTCTGACGCATGTCTAACAAGCTAAAAGCCGGCTTGATCGCTCTTTCGGTCCTAGCCCTGCTTCTTCTCGGGCTGGCAGCCCTACATTATCCAGTTATCATAGACTGGCTGCGCCAGAGCGAACACCGTCGCCTGCTCGCGGCGGAGTTGCGGATGCTCATTCCGGAGCGGCGCGACGCACTCTTCAACGACCCGGCTGCGCCAACTGTTGGCAATCCGGAAGGCGATGTCGCTCTGGTCACATTTTTCGACTACAACTGCCCGCAATGCCGGGGGGCAGCCCTTGTCGTCCATCAAGCCGTCAAGGACGATCCCAAGCTGAAGATTGTGTTCAAAGAGTATCCGATCCTGGGACCGGATTCCAAATTCGCCGCAGCGGCGGCGCTCGCCTCCCGCAAACAGGGAAAGTATGAGGCGTTCCACCTCGCCCTTATGGGTTCTCGCGGTCGGCTCAGCGAAAGCTCCATTTTGACTATCGCAGGACAGGTGGGCATCGAGGTTGAGCAGCTCAAGCGGGATATGGATGATCCGGCCATCGCAGACGCCCTCGCGCGCAATCGCGCGCTCGCCAGCGATCTGCACATCTTCGGGACGCCGGCGTTGGTGGTCAGCGACGAAGTGATCCCTGGGTTGATCGACTTTCCCACGCTGCAACGCTCCATCGCCCAAGCGCGCGAAAAAAGCCCAAGGGTTGATTGATAGGGTGCCCGATCTTCAACAGCGGCATTTTGACAGTACCGCCGGCCGGTGCAATCTCGTTCCTGCCTCTCGTGCCGGGCTATATCTCTTATATGGTCGGCAACGCCGTAGCCGGCGGACCACACCCGTTCCATCGGCAGCCTGCTTTTCACGTTCAGCGCGCTTTCCTCAACCGCGTCGAACGGGATCGCGCTGCTCGCCATCTATTCAACCGGCCTTGGTGTTCCCGTCCTGCTGTCGGAGTCTTTCACCGAAAGCCTCGCCAAAGGGAAAGCTGTGAGCGCGACACCTCATTGATGGAGTTGTGAGGATGGCGCCGGGCGTTCCGACATTGAAGTCCTGATATCGATTGTGCGACAGGCCCGCCCTGTTTTGGCCCTGGCAATATCGACGATCGGCACGCCATTGGCTGCTGTCCCAATCGTCGGGCGAACACCGGCCGCCGCATTCGGATCAGCGACAATGCCGGGCCCCGTCTGCTGGGCGCGCGCCAGTTCGATCGCCACGGGCTCGATAACCAGCAGTGCAGCCGATGTGGTGCTGAGAAGACGCCCGGCAAACCGCGCCAGAGCCGAGGCCGGCCGCGAGCCCAAAAATGCCGCCGAAAGAAGGGCCGAATAGAGGGCTGGCGAATAAACCGTCTTGTCCCGGCGCCTCGTCATGGATCTGGCGCCGTCTTCTTCGGCATTCCAATCGGGAGCGCGTGCACAGATCGACAAAGGCAGCATCGGCCTTGACGCCAATGACAGCCAAGGTCGGTGCCGTCACTATGCCGAGCACAATGCCGCCGCTGCCGCCGATCCTCCTCCGTGGCTTTGGCGATGTTTCGCCTCCTCAGGCAATCCCCCATCACACCCGTGAGCGTCGGAATTCCCTGCACGTCCGCTTGTGCGCTCCACTTCTATCAGAACCGCACGCCAAGCTTTGCGGTGACGCCATGCTCTTGCACAGAGGACGCGATCTGACCCTCATAAGAGACCGCGAGACTGGCGTTGGCGGCCAGATGGAAGTCTAGCCCGGCCTCGACGATGGCAGCGTCCTTGGCGACCGGCGTGCCGGAGATCGTAAAGTTCTGGCCGCCGGCGAAGGCATGCGTGGCCTGCGGCACCACATCGCCAAAGGCATGCCGCCAGCCAAGCGTCCCACGCGCCTTGATGGCCCTGCCGCCAATATCGAAGTCGCTACCGTGATGAAGCCCCAGCGTGGTGTAGGTCACATCGCTGCTGCTGCTGCTGCTCGTCAAGCCGGCGCCGTTCTTGTCCTCCTCCCGGTAGCCATCCGTCTTGAGATGCAGATGCGCCAGATTGGCGAAGGGTTCGAAGCGGGCAAACCCGTAGCTCAGCTCGTAGCCTGCCTCGCCAAAGACCTGCGCTGTACGGGCATCGTAGGACGCCGTCACCGAGTCGGCAAAGCCTGGGAAGACGACCCCCCGGCGGGTATCGATCGAATGCCAGCTATGCGCCGCGCCAAAGTTCAAAGACAACGCCTCGATTCGGGCGCCGCTATAAAGGGCAAGAGTATAATTGTCCGCTTCGGCCGATGCGGCGCGCGCATCGACCTCGTAGGAGGAATGACCATAACCGCCCGCAAGGCCTAGCCGCCAATCACCAGCGGAGACATCCCCGCCCACCAAGAAGCCGCCCGCCGAGCGGTGATAACCGGCCGCATTGCCATCCCCATCGGCAGTTCCCCAGGCGCCATAGGCCTGGCCCCACACTGCAAAGCAATCCGTAGCGGCGGGAGCCGGCTCCACCCCGTCCGGCCCATAGGCCATCACCGGCACGGATGAGGCCCCAGCCCCGTCAAACGCCGCGCGCAGACGCTCCGTCACCGCATCGCGCGCATAAGAACTCTCCCCTGTCAGCGCACCCTTCACCGTCGCATGAACCTCACCCGACAGCGGCACCCAGGCGTAGCCGGCCGAGCCCTTGCTCAAATTGAGAATGGCAAGCGGCAGCAGATCGAGCGGGGCGGCCGGCAGCGCCTGTACAGTGGGCGGTGGCGGCGCCTCGGCAACCGGCACGGCCGGCGCCGGGTTCGGCGTTGCATCCGTCTGAGGCTCTCCCGCCGGGGTCGATTTGCCGTGTGATGTCAGCAACGGCGTCAGGGGAAAGGCATTTTCCAGCGCCACCGCAACCGCCGTCTCGTTCGCCGTTGCCGCTGTCGAGGCCAGCGCCACGTCGTTGCGCGTCAGTGTCAGTCCGACATCATGGGTCCGGTGATCAAGCGACGGATCCAGAAACGCGAGGTCCGAGGTCGTCTTGTCGAATTGACCATTCACCCCCCGGACCGCTGTCAGGATCTGATAGCGCTCCTTCGGCAGATAAAGCCGTCCTCCCTCCGCCTGCGGATGCACCTCGACCGTCCCGCCATTGAGCGTGGCTGTGCCGGTGGTCTCGATCCGGTCGCTCGCGCCCAGCGAATTGCCCTCAACCGCATAGGTCGAGCCTTTCTCAAAGCGAACACCCACATTGCCAACCTTAAGCGTGGCGATTGGCTGCGCGACACTGCCCGGCTCAACCGTCCCGCCCGCTTTTGCGATCAATCCACCGATCGTGCCGGTGCCGCCAATCGTCCCGCCGATCGTGCCCTGTTCGGTTCGCTTGTCGCCCTGCGGCGTATAGTATTCAACCTCTTCACCAATGCCGCTGCCATCCACCGTCACCGTCGAGGTGATTGATCCATCCACCGACAGCTTGCCGCCGCGTACCCAAGTGCTGCCCTCATAGGTGTTCTTCCCCGCCAAAACGAGATGTCCGTCGCCAAGCTTCTCCAAACTGCCAACATAGGTCTTGCCTGTCACCGGATCCTTGCCGCGAGTCAGCATCGCTTTCTCGCGAAGGTCGATGAGCTCCTTCAGGTGTTTTTTGTCGTCCTCGGTGAATGTCTCGCCATTTTCCCGTTGGCCATTTTGTAAAAGCCGGCGCAGAGTTGCTTGTTCTTTTACATCGTCATCCTTGCGGGCTCTGATCGCCTCATCGGAAATGTCGTTCTCCCAGGTGTCGGACATGCCCTTCGGCAAGCCTGCCGCAAAAGGCCCAAAAAACTGGCCGGGACCCGCCATCGCCTTCTGCAGGTCGGGAAGCCCCCAGCCGCCAAGTTCATTCGGAACCGGATCGTTGCTATTCTTCACCGCGGTAAGAATGTCATAGGTCTTAACGCCATGTTCAGGCACTTTGCGATCCGGATCAGCAATTTTGTTTTGAGCTGTGGTGAGGAGCGTTGTAACAGCCTCTTCGTTGCTCATATAGGGGTATCGGTTCATGACAAGGGCAAGAGCCCCTGAAACGTTTGGGGACGATGCCGATGTGCCGTTGGCATTATCCATGTATTTACCGTCTGTCGTGGTCGAGGTCATGCCAGAGGGGCCCATGATACACCACCACTTTGCTACGCCGCATTTATGATAAACTTGACTGCCGGTCTCGTCGTAACCGGTAACAGCCAACCACTTCCTTTCCACATCCGGACTGAAAAACGGCTGGCTAGCAAATAAATCAGGATTGGCAGACTTGCTATTATTGCCGTTGGAGACCACCTGAACAAAGCCATGCTGTCTGACCCCATCGACTGTTGCATCAAGCCAAGTTTTGGCTCCTACAGTCCGCAGCTTCCAGAAATTCCTAGAGGCAAAAACCAAGTCGGAAATGCTACCTGTCCTATTCTCTGAAGGAATAGCTGAACCGCTTCCCCAACTCTCATTGACCATTCTTACATTTTTTTCGCCAAGTGCATCGAACGTTGATTTGAAGAAGTTGAAGTCGAGGGCTGGATTGTTGGAGCCTTGTTCCAGAGCGTCGGTTCCGCCCGTATTGGCAACATAGAACGGCGAATCGAAAGCAACGCCGTGCATTTCTTTGTTATTGCGGCTCGCGACGACCAGTCCGGTCATGGCAGTTCCATGATCATCATTGATTTCTGGATTGTACTCGCCGCTCATAGCAAATTGTTTCCCGTCCGTGGAAAACCCTTTGACGTCAATGAGATTAAGCCGTCCATCCCCGAACTCCTGATGGCTAGATCGAATACCGGAATCGAACACACCAATCCTGATCCCCTTTCCGGTAAAGCCCAAAGCATAGACACCGTCGGCGTGCATTGCCTTCAGTCCCCAATTGCTCTGGAATTCTGGGTCATCGCGCCAGCTTTGCATGGCGGCTTCCAGATCGTTGGTCCCGGTTCCGTCGGCATTGACATACGGTGGCTTGTCCTGCCCCAACGCCCCGGACGAAGCGGCCGCGACAAACAGCACCGCGGCGGTACTGCGCATTGACAAAGAGCGGAACCTGGCTAGACGAGCACGCCATGGCGCGGCCCTGACCTGCACGGCTCCGGCGCTCACCAACCGTGATCCTTTGCTCCCCCCTACATCTCGACCCGTCTGCATCGTCATTCCATTTGTCCTCTGTTGTTCCTGACTGCTTTGCTTCATCAAAATCCCCTGAAAGCCGTGAGGAGGCCGCCGGCCTTTCGGATGTGGTCGGTGCGCTCAAAAGATCGGACCAGGCGATTGCGCAAGCTGGGCTCGGGCTTTGCGCCGTTCACATCAAAAACTTATCTGCCCGGCTAATTCTGCCCTCACATCAAAACCTGACGGTCAGCCGCGAACGGTCCACCAGGTGCTGAACGGACCATTGCCAAGCGCGAACCCGCCTCCAGGGAGAACCCCGTCGATCGCCGACAGGCCGAACGGCGGCACGGCACGGACACGCGCGTTCCCGCCCTCGAGCTGCCGGATGCGCTCGCGAAGCTCTTCAACAACGGAATGCGCGGCGGACGTACTCGTGGTACGTGGTGGTCCAATCCAGTGACCTGTCTTTCGGGCTCGGAGCGGCTTTGCCTCCTTAAGCGGGTTGGCGGCTAAGGAAGGCGGTGACGAGGCGCTCAGGCAAATTTCAGACGAGCACCAGAGGACGTCACCTGTTCGCGACTGACCTCCAATTCGCGCAACTATTTATGGGACGCAAATTTTTCGATCAGCCATGCTCCAGCGGGACCCGGTACGCATAAGGATCAGGTTGCATTTCGTCTCAAACAATTCCGACTATCACCCTGTTTTATGTTTTCTCCTCGGTCGGCTGCGCCTTGGCACTTTGGGGACATTGTTTTTCGGAGCCGCACAGAGAGCGCCGTGACAAACCTTCTCACCCTTGTAGTTGGCCAGGGCCTGCAGCAAATCCGGTAGAAGGTGCTGTTTCAGTCCGTCCGCGATAGGCTCTGGACCGTCCAGCGACTTCAGCGCCAGCTCGATCAACTCGATCGCGCGATCTTTGTTGCCGCTCTCATGATGGTACCGGGCGACCGCCGGATAAAACAGGAACTTACGGCCGTCGCCCTGCGGGGGATTGAGTGCCAGCATGTGTTGGGACAGCTCCTTGCCCATCGCGAAGCGCTCAGCAGACGGAAAGCGCGAATGGTCAAGGTTCGGATGGAAGAGTTGGTCTAGCGCCACAATCATCCAATGCTCGGAGTTTCTGTCGATCGCGTCGCGAACCAATTGGCGCATGACCGGCAAACCGGTGCGCATGTCGTGCGTTCTGTGAAGCAACAGATGCACATGAGCCTGGCGGAAATTGATGTCGTCCGGCATCAAGGCGATGCCCTCTTCGATTGCCGAGAGCGCCGTCTTCCAATCCTCTGTCTTCACCGCCGCCCAATATCTCTCATTGATCGGCTTCTTCAACGCCTGTTCGCGCGCTAGGGGTTCGTTTCTGGCGATCCGCTCCGCAACGGCGGATTTCGCTTGATCGCTGGTGCGCCAACTGCCGTTAAGCACCTTCGGCAAAACCTCATCGAGTTCCATCGGATGACCGATAAAGGCGATGTGTCCGTCTCGGTCGACAACGAACGAGGTCGGAATCCCGACAGCCAAGCTGGGTTCCATCCAAAGCTTGTTCATTTCGCCTGTGTGGTCGAACGCGATCCGATGGTTCAGATTCGAGCACTTTTCGGTCAACCACGCGTCCAATTTGGTTCGGGCCTCAACGGCCGTTGGAGCGGCTTCATGTGCCGCGACTCCGACGACCTCAAGTCCGCTGTCCCTGTGTTTCTCCTGCAGCTGCACCAGATGGGGCATCGCCGCCACACATGGTCCGCACCAAGTTGCCCAAAATTCGACGATGTACACTTTGCCGGGCTGGAAGTTCGCGAGGGGCTCGCCACGCAGCCAGTTCTCCACTTTGATCGAAGGAGCCGGGGACTCCATCTGCAGCACCATGTAGCTCTCCAAAGCTATTGCCAAAGGTTGCGCCTGTTTATGCGCGAGCTTGTTTCCCTCTCAGAGACGGGGCACACGGGTTCAAGAGAGAGCATCGCTCGTCTTGCGCGTCCTGCATGCAATCAGCCCTCACTCAGTGTTGCCGCATGTCAATTTGCAAAGGCCGTGCCAGCGCGCTCAGCGCCCAGTAAGCGCATGATTAGGCTTTGAAACCTCCACAATGCCCAGATGGCCGCTTGTATTGAACCTGACATGTTTTCTGCCGCTGTCGGGTTTTGGACACGCATCACCATGAGAGCGCGTACGACACGCCGCATGACGCCGTTCGATGCATCGATGCCAAGCGCCTCGGTGTTGAGGTCGCCGCAGGCCAGATCATCATCAACGAGACGCTCAAGCTCGATCCGGGAGCGCCAGCGGTATCATCTCAACGGGAATTACACACTGGACGAGCCCAGGCCGATTGTCGGCCTTCGTCTGCGTCTCTTCGACGACAGCTATTTCGTCGATGCCGGCATGTTCTGGGAAAAAAGCAGAACGAAGTGATTGCTGCCGACGCGATGCCTATCTGGAGGTCGGCTGGGCGAGGCGGTCGTGCTGGAACCGGGGCAGTATCTCTACCATGGGACCAGGGAAGACGCCGAAGAAGAAGGGCGGCAAGGTCTTCATCGCCGTCTCGCATCACGGCCAGGCCGAGTGTCACGAGCTCTGCGCGGGGCCATGCTCGACCATCCGGGCGTTGCCCTGCGGTTGATGGTGGCGCACGCCATCACCGGTTCCGGTCTGTGGCAGGTGCGTCCCGAACCGCAGCGCGCCGGTATTTGAAACGGTGGCCGCAAGCATTGCCGGCTGCAAGGCCGAAGCCGCATTCACCGAGCAGCGGCGTGAGGTTTTGGCACTGTTCGGAGCGCTGGATGAAGGCGGCACTATCGCCGGCGGCAATGGCGACGACTATGCCACGGCGCGCGTGTGTTCGCCCGCTTGCTGGCGCTCTCCGAAGACCGATGTCATGCGCGTTTTGACCATAGTCATGGCCGAGATGCTCGAAGCCGGCAGCGCCGTCATCGAGGCGCTCGGCAACCATCTGAATGTCGATACGGGCGCATGGTGGCAGCCGGACGGTGCCTTCTTCGATCTCCTGCGTGACAAGGAAATCGCCAACGCCATGCTGGCCGATCTGGCCGGCAAACACGTCGCGGACGGCAACGTCGCCGAGAAGTCAAGACGCAGAAGAAGATCATCCGCGATTGCCTGTCGGGCGAGAACGGTCGCCAGAAAATCGACAAATGGCTGCCGCGCTGGCTGAAATTCCCGGCCGAAAGCTACACCAATCGCGGCGGTTTCCACGCCGCCGATCAGTGGGCCAAGGTGCGGCCGCTGTTCGTCTCGGAATGAGCCAGTCACACCGGGCGGCGGCTTGTCGAAAGCCGCCGCTCACGTCGTTTCCCGGTCGCGCTGGCTGTACGTTCCGCCGTCTTTGCACCCCGCGTCGCGCAACAAATCCGGTCGCCAAACTCGCCGCTGTCAGCGCTCGATGACCACGCCGGAATGCCTGCCGGGGCGCCAGGCGCGTGGGCACATCCGTTCATCGGCACAGCGTCTGAGCGTGTGCTCACCGGCAGCCTGGCATCCATCTGCTCGCCGCGTTCATCGCGATCACGCGACCCGTCTCCCCGCGTCTTCAAGGACCATTTCCCTGCGCTGGCTTATCGACCTATGAGCGGTTCCGGACCGCCCGAAACCCTCGCTGCCAGCTTTTTTCCCCGCCGCCTGCGGCGGCTTCCTCGCGCCGCTTCGCTTCAAAAAAGCCGCCCGCTCGGGTCCTCCGCTGCCGCTGCGGCCCTGCCGGGTTCGGGCGGTCCGGACGCGCCCATCACGGTCCGCCATCGCAGGGGAATGGTCCCCAGCGATGCGAAAAGGAGACTTCGAAATGACCGCGATCGGTTACGTCACAAGCCAAGAAAACGGCGGCTACAAGGGCCAGCTCAGGACGCTCAGCGTCCGCGCCGACATCGACATCGTGCCCAACCAGAGCAAGTCCGCCGACAACCATCCCGACTTCCGGGTGCTGACGCAGGGCGTCGAGGTCGGCGCGGGCTGGATCCGCACCGGCGAGACCTCCGGCAAGGACTATGTGAGCCTTTCCATCGCCGCACCGGAATTCGGCCCGCGCAAACTCTACGCCAATCTTGGCCGCGCCGCCGGCCAGGACGATGACGATACCTACGCCGTCATCTGGAACCCGGCCGACTGATCGGCCAGTTCGAGCCCTCGCGCCGCAATCGGCGCGGGGGCTTTCTCCGCGTTTTGCGCCGAACATCGCGCGCCCGACGGGGCGGCGAAAACTCCCATCCGACTCTTCGCCCGTCCCTGTAGCGATCTCGCTCGCCCATCCTCGCGGTCGCTTGTCCGAAGCGAAACGAGGATCAACATGGACGACGAAAACGAGCGCGCGGCCCGCGCCAAGAAGGGCAGTCCGTTTCTCAACACCGCGCAGGCGGCCTTCTATATTGGTCTGTCCCAGCGGACGCTCGAAAAGATGCGGCTGACTGGGGGCGGCCCGAAATACCGCAAGCATGGCCGCTATGTCCGCTACCACATAGACGAGCTCGACGACTGGTCGAAAGGCAGCTCGCAAGACTCCACTTCCGAGCACGATGAGAGCGGCTCCAGCTCCGCCGGCGATGGGGGCCGGTCATGAGCGGGCGGCCTTCCATCCATCTGATCGGCAGCCGGCTGACACGCTTTCGGGCGCGCCGGACCATCGCCGTTGCGGCGCTCGGCCTCGGCCTGATCGGTTTTACCGCCTTCGTCAAACCATCGCTTTGGCTGGTCTGGAACGCCTCGGCGAGCGCGCCGGTGGGGCTCTACCGGGTCGGTTTTGCAGCGTCCGCACGCGGCGATCTGGCGCTCGTGCGCCCGCCGGAATGGGTCGCCGACCTCGCCGAAAAACGCGGCTACCTGCCTCGCAACGTGCCGCTGGTAAAGCGCCTTGCCGCACTGCCCGGCGAGCATGTCTGTGCATTCAATGAGTTCGTCATCATAAGCGGCGAGATCGCCGCGCGCCGCCTCGAAACCGACCGCCAGGGGCGTCCGCTGCCATGGTGGAGCGAATGCCGAAAGCTCGCCGATGACGAGGTTTTCCTGCTCAGCGGCAAGGCAGCCGACTCATTCGACAGCGGCTATTTCGGGCCGGTTCCGGTCGCAAATGTCATCGGGAGGCTCGTGCCGCTATGGACCGAGTGACCCTCCTGGTGCTGGGCATCATTACGATCCCGCCATGCGCCTGTTCCGCCTCGACCGGCGCCGAGCCGGTCGCCATCTCCCGCAATCCGCAGCTTCAACGGTGGCAGCAGTTCGTATCCGAAGCCAGCAGGCGTTTCTCTGTTCCCGAGGCCTGGATTTACGCCGTCATGGACGCAGAGAGCAACGGCGAGACCATGCTCGATGGCCTTCCCATTAGCTCGAACGCCGGCGCAATGGGCCTCATGCAGGTGATGCCTGGCACCTGGCGAGACATGCGCATCGCGCACGGTCTGGGGCCCGATCCGCACGATCCGCGCGACAATATTCTGGCCGGAACAGCCTATCTCAGCGCCATGTATGACCGCTTCGGCTTCCCCGGCCTGTTCGCCGCCTACAATGCCGGACCCGAGCGCTACGAAGAGCATCTGCGCACGGGCAGACCGCTTCCCAAGGAGACGGTTTCCTATCTGAAAGAGCTCGAAGAGGCCGGGGTTTCCGCCGCCGACATGGACGAACTCAAAGGCAAGTCCGACGCTTCGAAGGAGCGAAACGCTCCCTCCGGACGGTCGCTCTTCTTCCTTCGGCACGGCGTTCGCGCCGGTGAAACGAACGGCGATCTCTTCGTGCCGCTGGCGAGGGATCGCGTTCGGCCGAAGAAACCGGATCGCAGGTGATGTGCGGGCGGTGCGGCCGGGGGACGGGCGGGCGCGTAAGGCAAGATAAAGGCACCGCCTCCACGAGGCGGCTAAGTTCCTGTCTGCACATCGTTTTTCCTGGAGGCTGCTCGCACGCGCCGGAGGCTAGGGCGCGCAAGCCACTGATCTTGCTGCTAATATCCGGAGGCTGGCGTGAAGGATGACGAGTTCAGGCCGAAGCTGGGCAAAATCGGGTCGCGCGGCTCGAAAGCCGGCAAGCGCTACGCCAACCAGCTTTTGGCGGCGATCAACGGGGCGGGCGGCAAACACCGTGGTGGTGGCCGCTTCAGCGGAAGCCGAACGGGGCGCGGCGGCGCGGCGGCCGCGCTGCTCAAATCGCGCGACCGCTATGCCGCCTTCCGGCAACGCCGGGTGATGGTCAAGGCGCGTATCGTCAGGCTGGCCGGCAAGGGCATGGACGGGGCGTGGGCGCATCTGCGCTACATCCAGCGTGACGGTGTCACGCGGGAGGGCGAACCCGGCCAGCTCTACGGCGCTGACCAGGATCGCGTGGACGGCAGGGAATTTGTCGATCGGGCCGACGGCGACCGCCACCAGTTCCGCTTCATCGTCGCGCCCGAAGACGGCATCCAGTACGATGATCTCAAGCCGCTGACCCGGCGCCTCATGGCGCAGATGGAAGAAGACCTCGGCACCAAGCTCGACTGGGTTGCCGTCGATCATTTCAACACCGGTCATCCGCACACCCACATCATCCTCCGCGGCAAGGATGACCGAGGCGAGAATCTCGTCATCGCACGCGAGTACATCTCGTCTGGCATCCGCGAGCGGGCCGCCGAGCTGGTCAGCCTCGATCTTGGTCCCCGAACCGACCGCGAGATCGAGCAGCGCCTGCGCCAGGAAATGGAGCAGGAGCGCTTTACCAGCATCGACCTGCAGCTGCTACGCATGCGCGAGGGTGATGGCTCTGTTTCGCCGGCGGATCGCGATTCGTTCCGCCAGACGCTGCGCCAGGGCCGCCTTCGCAAGCTTGAGCGGTTAGGCCTCGCTGAGGAGATCAATCCTGGCCGTTGGCGTCTCAATGATGATCTCGAGCCCACGCTGCGCCGCATGGCCGAGCGCGGCGACATCATCAAGACCATGCATCGCGAGCTGACCGGTAAAGGGCTCGTCCGCAGTGCCGCCGACTGCGTCATCCATAATCGATCCGGCGAGCCGGCTCAGCCTGTCGCCGGCCGCGTCGTCGCGCGCGGACTCGCCGATGAGATCAACGACCGGCATTATCTCATCGTCGATGGCGTGGACGGCAGAACCCGCTATATCGATATCGGCAGGGGCGACGCGACGGAGCCGACGCCGGAGGGCTGCATCGTTCGGGTTACGCCAAGCAACACTGAACCCAAGCAGGTTGACCGAACCGTCGCCGAGATCGCTGCCGCCAATGACGGGCGCTACAACATCGATATCCATCTGAAGCATGACCCGTCCGCCACCGAAGGCTTCGCCGAAACCCATGTCCGCCGGTTGGAGATGATCCGGCGCGCGACCCGCGGTGTGCAGCGCGAGCCGGACGGCACCTGGATCATCGCATCGGATCATCTCAGCCGCGTGGCGGAATACGAGCGTCAGCGTGCCAGGGCTGTGCCCGTCACAGTCGACAAGCTCTCTTCATTGAAGCTGGAGCAGCAGGTCGGTTTTGACGGCGCCACTTGGATCGATCGCGAGCTGGTTTCCGATAAACCAGAGCCCTTGCAGGACTCGGGCTTCGGGCGCGATGTGCGAGAGGCCCAGGTCCGTCGGCGGCAGTGGCTGATTGCACAAGGGCTCGCGCGTGAAGAGCAGGATCGGATCGTCTACCGCGCCAACGTGCTGGCGGTTCTGCGCCAGCGCGAGCTGATCCGTGTTGCCGGTCAAATCTCGGAGGAGCTTGGTCTGCCGTATGCGGAAGCGCGATCCGGCCAGCGAGTAGAAGGAACGCTCCGCCGCTCAGTTGAGCTCGCCAGTGGCAAATACGCCGTCATCGAGAAATCGCGCGAGTTTACCCTTGTGCCGTGGCGCCCGGTGCTCGAGCGGCATATCGGCAAGCAGGTTTCGGGGATGATGCGCGGCGAGGGGATTTCCTGGACAATCGGGCAGCAGAGAGGTGGACCCGGTGTTTCGTGATGACCGCAGTAGGACGCTCTGCTTTTAGAAGGGACAAACGTTCGCGTTCGCGCGAAGCTGACGCCCGAGAAGTGGTGTGGCTAAGATTCGAGGATCCTTTTGCCGTACCCGCAGACACTGGCTCGTCCCAACTGGCTTAGCTAGCGGTCGGTCTCCCGACACCATTCGACACGCCCTCTTCGGAACCAGAAATGGGACCCGCAATCCTTCTTCCTCCAGACGGAAGGATGAAGGCTTGCCGTGCCGTCTTCATGCCGGGTCAGACGCCAGCACGGGCGTTCATCGGGGAGTAGGTTCATGTGCAAGACGCGGCGGCAGCCGCATGGGCATAGCATTGCCGCCTGCTCCTCGAAGCCATCCTCCTCGACGATATAGATCGTCTTGCGCCTGAGCTTCTTCGGAAGCGCTTCCTGCGCCATCAACGTGCGATAGGGCGGATGAAGCCAGCGATCGAGGCGGGCGCGCGCCCGCCGCAGGAACGAGTTGAACCAGTTCACGACGACCGCCTTTCGGCCAGTTCCATGAGTCCGAGCATCGGGGTCGAGTCGCCGATGCCGACTGTGCCGCCGAGAATCTCGCAAATGCCCTCTTCGGCATCGTAGATCAGTTCCATGCTGGCTAGGCTGAAGGTCACGCTCGCGTAGTTGGCGTTCGGCTCCTCCCGGAAAGGATGGAGACGGGCGAGAAACTCATCGACGGCCAGCGCGGAGGCGAACATATTAACGCTGATGACGGCAGGCCGATGTGCGGCAACGCCCCTGATGTACCCGTCCTCGACCTGGCGGTCGTGAGCGTTCGAATCGTTGCGCCGGAGCCCGGCCGCGGCAACGTCGGCCATCGTGAACAAACCCCGGCTCATCAGGCTGGAGCGGCCGGGGCGCAGATAATTGACGGTGCCGCAGACCTCGCGGATGCGGCCTTTGCCAGTACCGTCTCTGACCGCATCGAGGCGCACGCCGATATCGAAATACGGGATCGCATAATAGGAAGCGAGCGCATTCAGAAGATAGCGGCCGTCGACTGTATCCATGCAGCCGAAGATCACGTCGCATTGCGCGACCTCGCGGACCACGTCGGGATGCCAGAGGTTCTTAGGCACGCGGATGATGCGAGTTCCGAGGCCGATCCGTTCGGCAGCATCGGCCAGCACGTCGACCTTGCTGCGGCAGTCTTTCACGTCCTGCATCGTCGAGTTCAGGACCCGATTGACGTTGCGATCCTCCATATGATCGTCGTCGACAATCACAATCTCGGCGGCACCGAGCCGCACAAGTTGCTCGATCGTCGGGCTCCCGGTGCCGGAGGCTCCTACAACTGCAAAGGACAGGCGGCGAAGGCGCTGGATCGTGCCTTCATCGAAGGCTTGCGCGTGAGATGCGACGAAGTTCGGCAGCGCGGCGCTTCCCGCGTCCGCGTACCAAAAAAGGAGATCATCGCCCGCGACAGAGATGCAGTCGATCGGCGCGAAGCTGCCGTCGCCCAGCAAGACGCGGCCGAACATCTGGCCGTAGGGCAGCATGACAACGCTGCCGTGGAGGATATCGGTTTCAACCCACCCCCGGATCATCGGCAGGAGGCGCGCGTCGCCCTCGTCGTCAATTTCGGAGAACGCGCCATAACCGGTCGGATGGCTGTGAACCTTCACGACTGAAAGTCCTTCGGCAGCGGCGCGATCCAGCATCGGTGCGATGTAGTCGGGTGGCCAAGTGACACGCGACGGCGTGCGCTCAGAGCAGTCCTCGTAAGGAATCCCGTGGATTTCGCGGACGACCAGGCGATGGCAGCGGTCGCCATCGCGCCGTCCGCACAGCAGGATGGCAACGGCCTCCTTGCCGTCCCCCGGAAAGAGAAAGCTCATCAGGTGATCATGCTGATCGCCCGACAAGGCGAGCGTTATGCGAGCGGGCATTTTTCGAACTCCCGCTCTAGCCAGTCCTCGATCAGGATGATGTGCGTGCCGAGATAGTCGCGCCCGATCTTCCAGGGGTTCGCGCCGGTGCGGTGACGAGACCAACGCTGGTACGACTTCCTGTCGAGCGCCTGCTGCGCTTCCGTAGCGCCAATCGGCTTGCCGTCGATCCGGGCGAGCGGCGGGAACAAATACACCATGTTGAGCTCGGTGTTCGGATAGCCGGTCTCGATCCGGATCGCCGCCGTGACGCGCGTATGGTTGTACCCATGCGGCGTCGGGAAATCGTGGATCAGCACCCATTGGGAGCCGTCCACGATCGTTTCCCACAACAGTCCGTACTCCTCAAGGAACTCGCGATCGACGGGGAGCAAGTCGAACTGGCGACGGGGGTCCATGGATCAGCCCTCCGTCTGGTCGCGCGGTAGCGCCTTGAACTTCTCGACGCCGGGGTGCCGCAGGTCGATGTTCTCATCAAGCCCGACCTTACGCGGCTTTTCACCAGCGAGCTTGACCCGCAGGGCGTAGGTCTCGGCGGGGGTCAGCCCGGCGAGTGTCAGGATCGCGCGCCCGGTAGGCTTCGGATCGTGAACAACGAAAGGCTCGCCGTTGACGCGGATGCGGTAACCCTTGGCCAAGGGCGGGTGCTTGCCGAGCTTCGCGTACTCTTCGAGGTCGACAATGTCGTTGAGGACTTCCTCCACGCCGGAGTCGCCCCCCTTCATGTCAGTGCGTTCAGTCATTGGTTTTCCCTCCTTGGGAACCGGGCACGCCACCGCGGCTGCCTCGATTCCAATATGGCATAGCATGCTAAGGATATCAAGCAAACACTTTGCAAGCTTGACGACGCGAGCGGCGAGGTCTAGAATTGTAAGGAGAACAAAGCGTTGCAGAAGGACGCCGCTATGCTAGCCCGCACCGACGAGAGGAGTACCGTGAAGCCAACTCTGGGTCAGTATCTCGCTTCGATTCGCACCGACCGGAAGATGACGTTACGTGAGGTCGAGGAAGCCACGAACAAACAAGTATCGAATGCGTATCTCAGTCAAATCGAAAACGACAAGATTCAGAAGCCGTCACCCAACATTTTACACGCACTCGCCGAGCTGTATGCCATAAGCTTCGAGAAGCTGATGGAGATGGCGGGCTATCTAACGTCGCCTACGACGCGCGACGACAGCGAAAGACATGGACGGGTCGCGACTTTTGCCGAGCATAATCTTACAGCGGAAGAAGAAGCCGAAATGATACAGTATCTCAAGTTCATCAGAAGCAGGAAGCGACCGGGTGACAAAACCTGACGACAGCAGCCTCGACCCGGAAGACCTTCGCGCGGTTGAGGAGCGGGCACGCAAGCTCCTCGACCGTGCTGCCGCGTGGGATCGGTTTCCGGTTCCGCTGGATGACATTCTCGCCGCCGCCGAGGTTCGTGTCGCGCCGACGAGCATGTTCGATGCTGCCGCCATTATCGCCTATGTGCGAAGCAAGGCCGCCGACGCCGGTGTTCGCATCAAGTCCGCCGTCGCCAAGGTCTTCGGTCTTTACGACGCGGCGGAAAGCCTCATCCATATCGATGATAAGGTCGCGAAGTCGAAGCAGACGTTCCTGACGCTGCACGAAACCGCGCACCACGACATGCCGACTCACCGCAAGCTCTTTCGCTTCTTCCAAGACTGCGAGAAGACGCTCGCTCCCGAGATCGCCGACCAGTTCGAGCGCGAGGCGAACAACTTCGCACGTTACGCCCTCTTCAAGGGCGACACGTACGCGCGCTACGCCGCCGACTGCGCGTTCGAGATCAAGACCCCGATGAATCTCGCAAAGAAGTTCGGGGCGTCGGTCTATGCGTCAGCGCGCGAGTTTGCCCGCACCAATCACCGCGCGTGCGTCGTCTACATCCTGGAGCCAATTCAATTCGTCAACGGCCATGGAGCCGAAGCCGTCGTCCGCCGTATCGAACCTTCGCCATCCTTCATAATGCAATTTGGGCGACCGACCGACGCGAAGATTACTCTGAGCCATGTCCTGGGCCCGGTCATGCCGATAGGCCGGAAGATGACTCGGCCCGTTTCGCTTTTGATCAGAGACCGGAATGGCGTGCCGCACGAATGCGTCGCCGAAGCGTTCGATACGAAGCACAACGTTCTGATCCTCTTGTATCCGATCAATGCCCTGACCGCGTCGACAATTCTCTTGCCGCCAGGTTTCGGCGCCGCCGTGGCATAAGCATTTCTCACAACACCGCAGGTCCTTGTTGAGGCCGTGAAAGCGTATCGATGATCGCAAGGGTTCGGCGACAAGGAACGGACGATGACATCCCCGATTAACGCGGGGAGAAAGGCAATACACGTTCTATGACTCGGCCGCCGGCAAGCGTATGTGCATTGCGGGAGCCTCAGCCATCTCGGGACCTCACTCGCCTGTTGTATATCGCGATCCAAGCGTCATGCTCAGCTTTGAGGTTCTCGACGAGCGCATTCACCGTAACATCGTTGATTGCCTGTGGCTTTCCGTGTGCGAATGCGTTCCTGCGTTCGTGAATGTCTTTCAGTAGATCAGCAACTGCCACAAATCCCTGATCGCGAAGATCATCGAAATAGGTCGTCCCGAAGAATATCTTGTAGAGTTCGTAGAGGCGGCTCCTGATCCCGGAGTAACGCCGAAGCTCGTCATTCAAAACACGCTGTGGAAGCGCACGCATCGCCGCGCGGTGAAGCCGGTCGATACGAGTCTCGAAGTAGCCCCAAAACAGCAGCACCAAAGCTGCCCTAGCGGATGGACGTTCAGTATCGGAGAAATGTGAGAAGCGTTCAAACTCTGCGGCCGGACGCTCCCATTCGCGCTGGAGCATCTCGAGATAGATGTAGTCCTCGTAACGGCCTTCGGCGCCCGCGAGGGTGGCATGGATGACCACCTCCTTGCCATTTATTGTCATGATCTTGGGCGATGTATCAAATCGGTCGGCACCGCACGCTGGGCAGCACGCATCGATCTTACGAATGCCGGAGCAGTTCCCGCCACATACTACATAGCCTGACCAGAGGCTTGCCCACGATTTTCCCGGTAACTCGTCAAACCACATTGGATGACCCCGTTGCGTATTTCGTCAGACTAGCTCCGATTCCGGTTATCGTCGCGGCTGAATAATCAAGCTGGCGACATCCTCCGCGCATGGAAAATGCCACATCAGATTTTGAGAACCATGGCTGTGGATCTCGACAAAATTGATCATGGACGCCGGTCCTGCGTCTTCCGCAAAGGTCCGTCCACACGAAGGAGTGAAAGCAGCGGTCGGCTAGTGGCGCAACCAAGCAGTTCAAAGCCGGTAATGTCCGCCCGATCGCACCGAATCGTACATAAGACTCCTTCGATTGCCTGACACTCGGCGTCATGCTGCATTCCGTCTGTCAAAACAGCGGAGCTGCGCCCATGACACCGACGAAGCTCCTTATCGGCCAGATCGCCGTCGTGTTCGCCATTCTCATCCTTGGCGTATGGGCTGCGACCCAATGGTGCGCCTATATGCTGGGCTACCAAGAGCAGCTCGGCGCGCCATGGTTTTGGGCGGCCGGCTGGCCGATTTACAAGCCTTGGAAGCTGTTTGCGTGGTGGTTCTACTTCGAAGCTTATGCGCCGGAGGTTTTCGACAGGGCTGGCATGTTGGCGGCGGCGAGCGGGTTGATGGGCTGCGCCGCCGCAATTGCTGGCTCGCTCTGGCGCGCCCGGCAGCGTGGCCTGGTCACGACATACGGCTCGTCACGATGGGCCACGAAGCGCGAGATCGAGAGGGCGGGATTGTTTCGTCCGGCCGGCGTGTTTCTCGGCAAACTGAAGGATCGCTATCTGCGGCATGACGGGCCGGAGCATGTCATGGCCTTTGCGCCGACACGATCGGGCAAGGGCGTCGGATTGGTCGTTCCCACGCTTCTTTCCTGGACCGGCTCGGCTGTCATCCACGACATCAAGGGCGAGAACTGGCAGCTGACAGCAGGTTGGCGGTCGAAGTTCTCACATTGCCTTCTGTTCAATCCGACAGATCCCCGATCGGCGCGCTACAATCCGCTGCTGGAAGTCCGCAAAGGCCCACACGAGGTTCGCGACGTCCAGAACATCGCTGACATACTGGTCGATCCCGAAGGCGCGCTGGAGCGGCGCAATCATTGGGAGAAGACCAGTCACGCGCTGCTGGTCGGCGCTATCCTGCATGTGCTCTATGCCGAGGAGGAAAAGACGCTTGCCCGCGTCGCCACTTTCCTATCGGATCCGCAGCGCTCGTTTGCCGCGACGCTACGGCGGATGATGACCACCAATCATCTCGGCACGGCCGAAAAGCCGCAGGTGCATCCGGTCGTCGCCTCGGCAGCACGCGAGGTGCTGAACAAATCGGAAAACGAGCGTTCGGGCGTGTTGTCCACGGCGATGAGCTTCCTCGGGCTTTATCGTGATCCCACCGTTGCGGCGACGACATCGGCCTGCGACTGGCGCATTGCCGACCTTATGGATTCGGATCGTCCACTGTCGCTCTATCTGGTCGTGCCGCCGTCCGACATCTCGCGGACCAAGCCGCTGGTGCGGCTCATCCTCAACCAAATCGGCCGGCGGCTCACCGAACGGCTGGAGGGCGATCCCAGGAAGAGCCGAAAGCATCAACTGCTCATGATGCTGGACGAGTTCCCGGCGCTGGGGCGGCTGGACTTCTTTGAGACGGCGCTCGCCTTCATGGCCGGCTATGGCATCCGCGCCTATCTGATCGCGCAATCCTTGAACCAGATCTCCAAAGCCTATGGCGAGAACAACGCCATCCTCGACAATTGCCATGTGAGGATCGCCTTTTCCTCCAACGACGAGCGCACAGCCAAGCGCATCTCCGACGCGCTCGGGATGGCGACGGAATTGCGCGCCATGCGCAACTATGCCGGCCATCGTCTTGCACCATGGCTTTCGCATGTGATGGTCAGTCGCCAGGAGACCGCGCGCCCGTTGCTGACGCCGGGCGAGGTAATGCAGTTGCCGCCGGCGGACGAACTGGTGCTGGTTTCCGGTCTTGCGCCAATCCGGGCAAAGAAGCTGCGCTACTATGAAGACCGGAACTTCACCGAGCGGGTGTTTCCTGCGCCAGTCCTCGCAGCCGGCATATACGCGGACCGACCGGCGCCGCGGGCCGACGACTGGAGTGGGCAGGTGCGCGGCGTGGACCGTCGGCTTCTCGCTGGCGATGAGCGGTCCGACGCAATCTCCGAAGACGAAGGCGGCGTGCAACAACAGCGCCATCCCGGCCTACCCGAGGAACGTAGCGTCGCCAAACAGGAGCCCGACCAGGGCGATCTGTTCGGACCGCCCGATGACGACGGCGACACGGCGGCCGACAAGAAGCTCATCGACCGGATTTCCAATGCCGCGCGGGCGTACGGCATCAACGAGGGCATGGGCGAGGACAAGGACATCTTGCCCGGCTTCTGACCCTCCAGAGCCGGGCGCATCTCAGCGTAGATAAGGGCCATAAGCGATTTCGGGCGTCTGAACGATGCTTGTTCGGAGCCGGCGCAGCAGCGCCGGCCAACCGGAACGAGCCGATGAACCACGCACGCATCCGCCATCAGTTTCTGCTGGATTCAGAGCTGAGCGAAAAGCTCGCTCAGCTCAGCCGCAACCCCTCGACAACCAAGTCGGAGATCGTGGCGAAGGCGGTTCAGGCCTTCATCGAACAGCGCGGAGAGAACGAGCTCGACCGGCGCTACGGCAAGCGTCTCGATAGTCTATCGCGAAACCTCGATCATGTCCGGCGCGATGCAGAGATGATCCTCGAGAGCCTGGCGCTCTTCATCCGCTTTTCCATCACGCTTCACGCCCACACGCCTGTGCCCGACAAGGCAACGCAGGCGGTGGCGCAGGAGCGTTTCCAAAAGTTCGTCGAGCAGGTCGGACGCCAGATCGCTTCCGGCAAGCGCTCTCTGCGCGACGAAAACAGCGGGGGAGGGGGCGAATGACCTCTCATCCCGAGGCCGATCACCGCCGCCGCGCCATGCTGCGCACCGCCATGGGCCAGGCAATCGCCGACGCTCTGGCAGACCCTTCCGTCATCGAGGTGATGGTCAATCCGGACGGTGTGCTGCGGCTCGACCGGCTCGGCGAGGGCCGCGTCGACACCGGCGTGCGCATGCACCCATCCGAGGCCGAACGCATTGTCCGCCTCGTTGCCTCGCACGTTCGCGCGGAAGCCCATGCCGACAATCCTATCGTCAGCGCCGAGCTGCCGTCTGGCGAGCGCTTCGAGGGCCTGCTGCCTCCGGTGGCGCTGGCGCCATGTTTTGCCATCCGCAAGCCCGCGGCACGTGTCTACACGCTCGCCGATTATGTTGCCGACGGCATCATGATGCCGGTCCAGGCCGAAGCGCTGAGGAAGGCGGTGCGCGATCGTCGCAACATCCTGGTCGCCGGCGGAACGTCGTCGGGCAAGACGACGCTCACCAACGCGCTGCTGGCGCAAGTCGCCGAATGCGACGAGCGGGTGATCCTGATCGAGGACACGCGCGAACTGCAATGCACGGCCAAGGATTGCGTTGCTCTCCGTACCCGACGCGGGTCAGTCACGCTCGCCGATCTCGTCCGCTCGACACTGCGGCTCAGGCCCGACCGCATCATCGTCGGCGAGGTGAGGGGCGCGGAAGCCCTCGACATGCTGAAGGCATGGAACACCGGCCATCCGGGTGGCATCGCCACGGTTCACGCCAATTCGGCGCGCTCGGCCCTCTACCGCGTCGAGCAGCTTGCCCAGGAAGCCGTTGTCACCGTCCCCCGCCGTCTCATCGCCGAAGCCATCGACCTGGTCGTCTTCATCGCCGGGCGCGGCTCCTCGCGCCGCCTCGATGCAATCGCCGAAGTGACTGGCCTCGACAGCAATGGCGACTACGCGATCGCCCAGCTCACGCCCTCGCAACTCCAGCAGCTTTGAAAGGCAATTTCATGCGCAAGAAGCTTCGTTTTCTGTCGTCCGCAACCGTCCTGTTGTTTCTAACGGCTCCGGCGGCTTTTGCGGCCGGTTCCGGCATGCCGTGGGAAGAACCGCTGCAGCGGATCCTGGAATCGGTTCAGGGGCCGGTCGCCAAGATCGTCGCGGTGATCATCATCATCACTACGGGCCTGACGCTCGCCTTCGGCGACACGGCTGGCGGGTTCCGCCGGCTGATCCAGATCGTCTTCGGTCTCTCCATCGCCTTCGCAGCGAGCTCCTTCTTCCTCTCCTTCTTCTCCTTCGGCGGCGGGGCGCTCATCTGATGGCGTCCGGCGAGCAGCATATCGAGGGCTTTGAGGTTCAGGTTCACCGGGCCCTGACGGAGCCGATCCTGCTCGGCGGTGCGCCTCGGGCCGTGGCCATCCTGAACGGCACGGTAGCCACGGCGATCGGGCTTGGGATGCAGCAGTGGATCGCGGGACTGGTGCTCTGGATTGCCGGCCACACGCTCGCGGTCTTCGCCGCCCGGCGCGATCCGGATTTTGCAAGCGTGCTCGTCCGCCACCTTCGCCTGAAGGGTTGGCTCGCATGCTGAACCTTTCGGAATACCGCTCGACCGCCGATCGGCTTGCCGACCATCTTCCCTGGGCGGCATTGGTCGCTCCCGGGATCATCCTCAACAAGGACGGCAGCTTTCAGCGGACGTTCCGGTTCCGCGGGCCCGATCTCGAAAGCGCGACGGAAGCCGAACTCGTCGGCGTCTGTGCGCGGGCGAACAATGCGTTGAGACGGCTCGGCTCCGGCTGGGCATTGTTCTTCGAGGCCGAGCATGTCGAGGCGCTCGATTATCCCAAATCGAGCTTTCCCGACGCCACGTCATGGCTGGTCAACGAGGAACGGCGCGCGGCCTTCGAGGGCAAAGTCGCGCATTTCGAGAGCCGCCAACACCTCACCTTGCTGTTCATGCCGCCGCCCGATGGCCAGGCGCGAGCGGAAAGCGCACTCGTCGACACCGATCGTGAGAATGGGAAACGCGACTGGCGTCAGGAGCTGACGCGATTCCGCGACGAGACCGACCGTGTGCTCGACCTGCTCTCCGGCTTCCTGCCTGAGGTGCGCGCGCTCGACGATGCCGAGACGCTCACATTCCTGCACGGCACGATCTCGACCAAGCGTCATCCGGTCGCCGTACCGGAGGCGCCGATGTACCTCGATGGCGTCCTGGTCGACACGCCGCTTACGGGTGGACTGGAGCCGATGCTGGGCGAACAGCATCTGCGCACGCTCACCATTCTTGGTTTCCCGAATGTCACCCGGCCCGGCATCCTCGATGCGCTCAACCACCAGGACTTCGCCTATCGCTGGGTGACGCGCTTCATTCCGCTCGACAAGACGGAAGCCACAAAAACCCTGACCAAGCTGCGCCGGCAATGGTTCGCCAAGCGCAAATCGATCGCCGCCATCCTGCGCGAGGTGGTCACCAACGAGCCGGTTCCGCTCGTCGACAGCGATGCCGAGAACAAGGCGTTCGATGCGGACGCAGCACTGCAGGCGCTGGGTGGCGATCATGTCGGCTTCGGCTATCTCACCACCACGGTTACAGTTTGGGACGAGGACCGCCAAGCCGCCGAGCAGAAGCTTCGTGCGGTGGAGCGCATTGTCAACGGGCTCGGCTTCACCTCCATCCGCGAGAGCGTCAATGCGGTCGAGGCCTGGCTCGGGTCGCTGCCCGGCCACGTCTATGCCAATGTCCGCCAGCCACTCGTGCATACGCTGAACCTTGCCCATCTCATGCCGCTGTCGTCGGTGTGGGCTGGTCCGGCGCGCAACGATCATCTGGGCAAAGTTACCGGGACAGAAGCTCCGCCGCTGCTCTTTGCCGAGACCAGCGGCTCGACACCGTTCCGGTTTTCCACCCATGTCGGCGATGTCGGCCATATGCTGATCGTCGGGCCGACTGGCGCCGGCAAATCGGTGCTGCTTTCGCTCATGGCTCTGCAGTTCCGCCGTTATCCCGGCGCGCAGGTCTATGTCTTCGATAAGGGCAATTCT
This sequence comes from Allomesorhizobium camelthorni, assembly GCF_011045125.1. GTDB lineage: Bacteria > Pseudomonadota > Alphaproteobacteria > Rhizobiales > Rhizobiaceae > Allomesorhizobium > Allomesorhizobium camelthorni. The sequence goes on from NZ_JAAKZF010000025.1 coordinate 59,669, forward strand.
GCGCGGGCGGCTACGCTCGCCATGGGCGGCGAGCATCATGCGCTGGGCGCTGATAGCTCATTCGCCTTCCAGCCCCTGCGCAACATTGACGACCAGGCCGTCCGCGGCTGGGCCGCCGAATGGATCGCGGGACTGCTCGCCCATGAGAACGTTGCCGTCACACCGGAGGTGAAGGAGGCGGTCTGGTCGGCGCTCACCAGCCTCGCCACCGCACCGGCTCAGGAACGCACGCTCACCGGCCTGTCTGTTCTGCTTCAGTCCAATGCGCTGAAGGCAGCACTCATGCCCTACACGCTCGACGGCCCCTTCGGCCGGCTGCTCGACGCCGATTGCGACCGGCTGGCGCTGTCGGATGTCCAGTGCTTCGAGACCGAGGAGTTGATGCACAGGCAAGGCGTCGTCCTGCCTGTGCTCACCTACCTGTTCCACCGGCTCGAGGAACGCTTCGACGGGCGGCCGACTTTGCTCATGCTCGACGAGGCCTGGGTCTATCTCGACAACCCGCTCTTTGCCGCCCGCATCCGCGAATGGCTGAAAGTGCTGCGCAAGAAGAACGTGTCGGTGATCTTCGCCACGCAGTCACTCGCCGACATCGCCGGTTCTTCCATCGCGCCAGCGATCATCGAGAGCTGTCCGCAGCGTATCTTCCTGCCCAACGATCGCGCCGTGGAACCGCAGTCGCGGGAAGCCTATGACCGCTTCGGATTGAACGAGCGGCAGATCGAGCTGATCGCCCGCGCAACGCCGAAGCGCCATTATTATCTGCAGTCGCGCCGCGGCAACCGGCTGTTCGAGCTGGGGTTGGGTCCCGTCGCGCTCGCCCTTTGCGGCGCCTCCGATCCGGCTTCGGAGACCCTCATCGACACGATCGTTTCCGAGCACGGCCGGAGCGACTTCGCTTCCCGATTCCTGAGCGTTCGCGGCCTCGAATGGGCCGCCGAGCTTCTCGGGCAATTCCCCCAACCCGAATAGGAGCATTCAGAATCATGCGGCGCCACCTTGTCACGGGTCTTGTCACCGTCTCCCTCATCCTCAAGCCGATCGCCGGATTTGCCCCACCGGCTTTCGCCGTCACCGTCTTCGATCCCTGGAACTATGCCGAGAACGTGCTGACGGCGGCACGCTCGCTGGAGCAGATCAACAACCAGATAAAGTCGCTGCAGAACCAGGCGACCATGTTGCAGAACATGGCTCGCAACCTTCAGCGCCTGGATTTCTCCTCGCTCGGTCAGCTGACCGGCGCGCTCAACCGTATCGACGGGCTGATGATCCAGGCCGACGGGCTGAGTTTTGACCTAGACCAGCTCGAGGGTGGATGGCGAGAAAAGTATCCGGAAAGCTACGACGCCACGATCAAGGTGAACGACCTGGCCTCGGCAGCACGCGAGCGCTGGCAAAGCGCCATGAAGGCCTTCCGCCAGACCATGCGAATGCAGTCGCAGATCGTCGAGAACGTCCAGGCCGACGGTGATCTGCTTGCTGAGCTCGTCAATCGCAGCCAGGGCGCCGCCGGCGCACTGGAGGCCCAGCAGGCAACCAACCAGCTGATCGCGCTGTCGGCCAAGCAGCACATGCAGATCCAGACGCTGCTCGCCACCCAGTACCGGGCCGAAGCTGAGGACGCCGCCCGTAAAGCACAGTCGGAAGAGGCCGCGCGCGAGACGACGCGGCGCTTCCTCGGCTCTGGCAAGGCCTATTCCGGCAACTGAGCCGACATCCGTTGTAGCGAGGAAAGCGGCGGCATGAACGATCTCGGCGTCATCGACCGGTTTATGGAGACCTTCATCCGCTACATTGACAGCGGGTTCGGTCTGCTCTCGGGCGACGTCGCTTTCCTCACCACCATCCTGATCGGCATCGACATCACGCTTGCGGGCCTGTTCTGGGCGCTCGGCGGCGAGCACGACATTTTCGGCCGGCTTGTCCGCAAAGTGCTTTATGTCGGCGTCTTCGCCTTCCTCCTGAACAATTTTGCGAATCTCGCTGGCGTCATCTACCGCTCCTTCGCCGGGCTCGGCATCAATGCGTCGGGCGGAGGTCTCTCGCCCGAGGATCTCCTGCGGCCGGGCCGCATTGCCGCTACCGGCTTCGAGGGCGCCTGGCCGCTGCTCGATCAGGCAAGCCAGCTTCTCGGTTTCCCGGAATTCTTCGGCAACGCGCTCACGATCTTCGTGCTGCTGCTCGCCTGGTTCCTCGTCATCATCGCCTTCTTTATCCTCTCCATCCAGCTCTTCATCACCATCCTGGAGTTCAAGCTCACAACGCTCGCCGGCTTCGTGCTGGTGCCCTTTGCGCTGTGGAATCGCTCGGCGTTCCTGGCCGAGCGCGTGCTTGGCAATGTGATTGCGTCCGGCATCAAGGTGATGGTGCTCGCCGTAATCGTGGGCATCGGCTCCACGCTCTTTGCCGAGTTTGCTTCTGCACCGCAGGGCCAGGAGCCGGACCTAGCCGCCGCCATGTCGCAAGTGCTGGGCGCACTGGCTCTGCTCGGTCTTGGCATCTTCGGACCAGGCATTGCCTCGGGACTTGTTTCCGGCGCACCTCAGCTTGGTGCAGGCGCCGCGCTCGGAACCACAGCAACGGCGGCCGGTGCGACGCTCGTTGCCGGCGGCACGGCATTCGCTGGCGCCCGTATGGCTACCGGGGGCGGTCTTGCCGCGGTCCGCGCGGGCACTGTCATGGGTTCCGCTACCTCCACGGCTTATCGCTTCGGACGGGATACATCCGGGGAGTCCGGTCTGTCAGGTGTGGCGGCTGGAATGGGCGGCGTGGCACGAGCCGCCGGCGGCGCAGTGATGCGGAGCGCACGGTCTGTAACAGCTCCGGTCCGTCGGAGCGTCGAAACCGGCCGCGATGCCGCCTGGACGGCGACGGGCGGTGCGCCGACCTCTTCCAAGCAGGAAGGTGCCGTCAACACAGCCGCCGATGCCACCCCGGCCTGGGCTAGGCGCCTTCGCTCCGAGCAGACGGCCCGAGCCCATCGCCACACTGCCATGCAGGCCGTCCGTGACGGCGACCGGCCGGGAGGCGGCGCCAATCCCTCCCTCAACGACAAGGACGACTAGATGCTCTTCAAGCGACCCGTTCAGCGTTACGGGAAGACACCCGAACCCGTCACGCCCTATCAGAGGGCCAGCCAACTCTGGGACGAGCGCATCGGCTCCGCTCGCGTGCAAGCCAGGAACTGGCGGCTAATGGCCTTCGGCTGTCTGGCGCTGGCGACCGGCCTTTCCAGCGGGCTTCTGTGGCAGTCCATGCAAAGCCGCGTCGTGCCTTACGTCGTTGAGGTCGACCGTTTTGGTGAGGCGCGCGCCGTCGCGCCGGCCATACAGGGCTACGAGCCGTCCGATGCCCAGATCGCATGGCATCTCGGCCGCTTCATTTCGAATGTCCGCTCCATCTCCACTGATCCGGTGCTGGTGCGGCAGAACTGGCTTTCGGCATACGACTTCGCCACCGACCGCGCGGCTCTCTTCCTCAACGAATACGCCAAGATCAACGACCCGTTCGGCAAGATCGGCACGCGCAGCGTGTCGGTGCAGGTGACCAGCGTGGTGAGGGCGTCCGATAGCTCGTTCCAGGTCAAATGGACCGAACAGGTCTATGAGCGCGGCAGCCTCGCCAGCACCACCCGCTGGACCGCGATCCTCACGATGGTGATCCGCCCACCGAGCAACACCGACCAGCTGCGCAGGAACCCGCTCGGCGTCTTTATCAATGCCATCGATTGGTCGCGTGAGCTCGACAGCGCCGCGCCGACACCCGTTTCCCCGAAGGAGCCAGCAAATGAAGAATAGAGCGTCATTGTTCCGTGCTGCGCTGATCGTATCCGCGTCGGCGCTTGCCATGTCCGCCTGCGCGTCGAAGCCGGTTCCGCCGCCCGAGATCTCGTATGATGCGGCGGACTTCAAAACGGCCGTCATCGAGAAAGCGCCGGACAAGCCGGTGAGGATCGTCGAAGTCCCGAAGCCACTGCCACTGCCGGGGCAGCTGCAGCCCGAACCGGGGAAGGCGGCCGAGGATAAGCGCTCACCCACGGAGCGCGTCGTCGATGCCAACAAAGCTGCCACCCAGGAACCGACGAAACATGGCTATGTCAACGCAGTTCAGGTCTATCCCTACGCGGAAGGCGCGCTCTACCAGCTCTATGCGGCGCCCGAGCGCGTCACCGATGTCGCGCTGCAGCCGGGCGAGACGCTCACGTCGGTATCGGCCGGCGACACTGTGCGTTGGGTGATCGGCGACACAGTAAGCGGCTCCGGAGACAACCAGCGCACCCATGTCTTGGTTAAGCCTTTCGCGCCAGGGCTCAAGACCAATCTCGTCGTAACAACGGACCGACGCTCCTACCATCTACAGCTCGAAAGCACGGAAAAGACCGCCATGGCGGCGATCTCCTGGACTTATAGCGAGGACCAGATCATAGCCCTGCGTCGGCGCAATGCTGAAGCCGAGGCTGCCATGCCGATGGCGTCCAACGTGGCCCTGGACGATATCCGCTTCCGTTATTCGATCACCGGCGACACGCCGCCCTGGCGCCCAGTGCGCGCCTTTGACGACGGCCACAAGGTCTATATCGAGTTCCCGCGCCGCATCGATCAGGGCGAGGCACCGCCGCTCTTCGTGGTCGGCGCCAAGGGCGACAACCAGCTCGTCAACTATCGGATGCGCGGCAACTACTACGTCGTCGACCGGCTCTTTGCCGCCGCCGAACTGCGGCTTGGTACGGAGCCGCAGCAGGTGGTGCGCATCACGAGAAGCGACGGCAAGCCACGGCGGCGTCCATCGCTCTTTGGGCGGTCGGGACGGTGAGGGGAGGGATCATGACCGGTACATCCCGATCCGATATTCCTCCGAAAGTCGATCCCGAGGATCTGCAGCTGCGAGCGTCGCCGCGCCGCGTCGTGCGGTTCAGACGCGGCGTCATCATCGCCATCGCGGCACTGGGCTCGGGCGCCATTTTGGGCGTCACGATGATTGCGCTGCAGGGACCGGCTCTGCGCATCAAGGAGCAGGCCGAAGAGCTCTACGACACGGAGCGCAAACCGACAGCGGAGGGGCTTGAAGCGCTTCCTGGTGATTACTCCAAAATCAAGCCGGATACGCCGATGCTCGGACCGCCGTTGCCCGGCGATCTCGGGCGACCAATCCTAGAGCGGCAACGCCAGCTCGGCATTGCGCCGGGGCAGGAAGTTTCCGCCGAGCAGCAGCGTCTCGCCCAGCAGGCGATTCAGGCGCGCGAATCTGAAGTTTTTTTCCGGATCGAGAACAAGGCAAACCAAACCAGCTCCGACAGCAGGAATCAGGAGGTGCGGCCGCCGTTGCATGCATCCATTCCACAGCTGGACGCCGGACTTGCGCGCGCTTCCGTGGCGCCGGCGGAAGGTGACCAGAACAACCAGCAGCGCAAGCTGGATTTCCTGCAATCACGCGACACGGAGGGCATCTATAATCCCCACGCCCTGCAGAAGCCGGCCTCGCCCCATCAAGTCATGGCAGGCAGCGTGATTGCCGCGAGTCTGATCACTGGGATCAATTCCGATCTGCCAGGGCTTGTCGTCGCCCAGATCACCGAAAACGTCTACGATACAGTCACCGGCAGTGTCCTGCTGATCCCGCAGGGCTCGCGCCTCATCGGCACCTATGACAGCGTTGTTGCCTTCGGGCAAAGGCGCGCGCTGCTCGTCTGGCAGCGCATCCTGCTGCCCGACGGCTCCTCCATCGAAATCGACAACCTGCCCGCCACCGACACCGCCGGTTATGCCGGACTTGAGGACAAGGTCGATTTCCATACCTGGCGACTGATCAAGGGCATCGCGCTTGCAACTCTGCTCGGCGTCGGCACCGAGTTGAGCCTCGGCAAAAACGAAAGCGATCTGGTCCGCGCCATCCGCGAATCCACCCAGCAGAACGTCAACCGCGCCGGCCAACGCATCACCGAGAAGAACCTCAACATCCAGCCCACCATCACTGTCCGCCCAGGATGGCCGCTGCGTGTGATCGTCCACAAGGATCTCGTGTTGCGACCGTACGGTGGCTGAAGGTTCTGCCGAAGCTCAGCGAACGGGGGAGCATCGAAATTGGTCATCCTGAAACTCAGAAAGCTGCCAGACCGCAAGCTGGCGAAAATCACCATCTCAGTGAGCGCTGAACTCAGGCAGGCGCTCAGCGACTACGCGGCCCTCTATCAGGAAGCATATGGTGACAGCGAGACAGTCGCTGAACTCATTCCCTTCATGCTTGAGACATTCCTGGAAAGTGACCGAGCGTTTGCTAAGGCTAGAAGGGATGGCTTGCCGGCCGCCGACACGTCGAAGAAATCGCGACACCAGCCATTTTCAGGTTCCGAGTGAAGAGCTAATGCCCGGACCGAGAGGCAGAGATCTTCCGCTTTGGGACAAGAAGATTGCGCATGGGCGGTCGTAGCCATGCCGAACGTGGAATGACGTGGCTTGAGGCCGCTCCGGACAGTCCGGTTTGCAAGATGGTCAGGCGATAGCTGCCGTTCTTCGTTAACTCGCCAAGCCGACGGTCGCCATCGTCCAGTTCGGCTTACTGCCCAGTCTGTCGAAGATATTGCCGTCGAATACAAGGCCGAGGCATGAGGAGCCATCCACAGGGATTGCGGATAGCTGGCCAATAACCTGCATTTTGTTCTTTGTCGCCGGCACGGGGCCCAGTATTTCTTGGTGATGAGAACTGCATCACTGGATCGGCGCGTCCTTGTTCAAAGCGAGTCAGAAGCGACCGAGTGCCCCCTGAGCTCGCTGCGCGATCAACCTTTTGTCGTTCTGCTCGGCGAGCCTGGCCTCGGCAAGTCGACGGCGCTGCGTTACGAGGCTGCGGCCGAGGGTGGCGAGTTCTTCACCTGTCGAGAAGCGATGAACGGCGCTCCGCTGCCCGTTGGCGAGACGATCTATCTTGATGCATTGGACGAGTATCGCACGGGCGAGAACGGCAAGGACAAGCTCCTGCAACTCGCCAATACCTTGTCGGCAAACAAGAACCGTCGTTGGCGCCTCACCTGCCGGGCGGAGGACTGGCGCGATGCCGCCGATCTCGGAGCCATGCGAAGGGCGGCCAACAATGGCACGATCATCGTGGCGCGCCTTCTGCCCTTGGACGAAGGCGAAGCCCGGGCTGTCCTGACCGCCCTTGGGGCCGCTGATCCGAGAACGTTCGTGTTTGAGGCACGCAATCGTGGCGCGGAAGCCTTTCTCGAAAGCCCTTTGAGCCTCCGATTGCTTCATTCGGTGGTCGCCGCCGAGGGTACATGGCCAAGCAGTCGTTTTGAGCTGTTCGAAAAGGCTATCTGGGCGCTGGCCCACGAGCACGATCCTGAACGGGCGACAGATCGCCGGCCGAGCGTCGAAGCAATCATCGACACCGCTTCCGGACTGTGCTTCTACGCCCTCGTTTCGGGCGCTAAGGCGTTCTGGCGCTCAAATGCGCCGCCGCCCCATTCGGGCGGCGCCAATGAGTTTCTGACCAGGAATGCGCTCCATCTGGAGCCGGCGCTGGCAGATGCGACGTTGGACACGGCGTTGTTTCGTGGCGAGGGTCATATCTTCGAGGCTTTCCATCGTACCGTGGCGGAATTTCTCGCCGCACGCTTCCTGGCCAGGATCGTGACGGGCGCGGGAAACAACCCGACGTTCCCATTGCGGCGCGCAATCGCGCTCATCACCGGCCCTGATCGCAGGGCACCAAGCGAACTTCGTGGATTATATGCCTGGTTCGCAGCCCATCTTCACAGGCAGGGAGACGCGCAGGGCGCACTCCGTCTCATCGATCGCGATGCCGCCACTGTGCTGGCCTATGGCGACGGCGCCGCTTTCGACACCTCGGGACGAAGAGCGATCCTTCTCAATCTTGACCGTGATGATCCCTATTTCCTTTCCTCGCAGGGGGAAGCGACCGTGCTCGGCGGTCTTGCCGGCGAGAATCTGGCCGGGGATTTCGCGACGATCCTGGACGCGGACGTGCGTAGTCATCTCCAGGTCACGGTCCTGCAGGCTCTTGCAGACGGGCCCCCGGTTAAGGGCATTCAAAGCAAACTTCATGCGATCGTGCTCGATGCCGGTCGGCCGTTGTGGATGCGGGAACGCGCCTCGGAAGTAATTTTCCGAGCCAGCGAGGATCGAGCCGCCGCATGTCGGGCCCTGATAGGTGAACTGGAGCGTCAGCCCGCTGCGCCCGGCCAGGTAGTGCTGAGGGCGAGGCTTCTGGCAGGTATGCCGGCAGACGCAATAGAATCATCCGAGATCCGCAAACTTCTGGCCGACTTCGGTGCACTTCCCGCACCATCCGACGATGATGAAGTTGAAGACCGCGGAGCGTTGACCGCGCTGGCTCTTGCCCTGCGTCGCTCGGCCCCCGAAGACCTTTTCGATGTACCGATTTCGCAGGGGACGACGAGCGCGCTGCGGCAGAAATCGCAAATCCGATCCTTCATAGATCAGGCGCTGGCCTCCGCGATTGAACGATCTCCAGATGTCGGGGCCGACCGCCTGTGGACCTGGATAAACAATGCCCGTGAGCACGTCTGGGACATGCTGGACAGCACTGTGGTCGAGGCGATGCAGAAGTGGGTGGACCGTGACCCTCCCCGGCGGGAACTCGACTTCTTTCTCGCCATGTCGCGAACCGGCGAGCCGACCGATGGGGCTTGGGTTGTTGTGAATCACTACATCTCGACCATGCGCCGGCTTCCCTCGGAGGCACTGGTCAAGGGGCTTTTTGCGCTGGCGCGGACGGAGGCGAAAGGGGCAGGGCGCAAGCGACTGTTTGAGATTGCCGCATACGCTGCGCGCGGAGAGGCCCATTGGTCGACATGGCGCGAGAAGGTCGTCGACATTCTCAAGGAGGAAGGCGGCTACACGGGCTTCATAAAGTCGCTGCTTTCCGACCCGAACGCAAAGTGGAAGAAGCGAGAGGCGCAACGGCAGGCCCAGCGGGAAGCCAAGACTGAAGCCTCCCGGAAAAACAACATCGCTGCGTTGACCCCGAAGCTCGCCGCGATTGCCAGCGGAGTCGCGAGCGAGTTCGGCGCGTTGAAGTGGGCTGCTGACCACTACCGCAATGCGCGGATATCAAGGAAGGACAACCCACTCGCCCAGGTCGTGGAATACACCAACGGTGAGATTGCAGCGTCCATTGCAGAAGGGTTCGTCCAGTTCGCGATACACACCGACATCAAGGTCGATGCCGAGAGCCTTGGCCGGGCCGAGGCTACGAACGGAGCCTACCCACAGGAATTCGTCGTCGCTGCCGGCCTGCATCAGGGCCTGTTGCATGGGCGGCAAGCGGAGCTTGCTGCGGCTCCTTTGGTCTGCGCGCTCGTCGGACTGCGCCAGAACTATTTTGGCGGCGAGGATGGGCCGTCGCTTGCCACATGGGCGGTTCAACGTCTTGCGCAAGATCGGGAGCAAGGTGTCAGCCAGATGATACGGTACTGGAACGCCGCCCTCGATGCCGGAGACGAGGACCTGGATGGCCTACACCACTTGGTCAGCGCCAACGAGCATGAGCTGGTCGCGGCCTGCCTTCATGACCTGCTGAATGATCGGCCCAATCTGCCAGTGCCCGCGTTGCGGCAGGCCCTTGTCGCCGGCGCTTCCGTTCTGGGTGCCGAAGACTTGGCGCGCTTCGCCGCATCAGCCCGGCAACGATCCGATCTCGGCCATGAACAGCGGGAGATCTGGAGTTTTGTCGCGCTGGCTCTCGATCCGACAACTGTTTCCGCTGAGCTCTCCGAGGAGGAGGCCCAGGGGGTATTGTTGCGGCCGAACGGGGATCTGGCAAAGGCATTCTACGAACGGTCTCCGCAACCCGATGTGCTGGATCGCTTCCGGATCGCGGTTCTTGGAAGAGCGCATGAAGCCGACGACGATGATTGGCGTCACTCGAACACGGTCAGCGGCATCGTCAGGGCTGCGATCCGCCGCCTGAGCGCATCCAAGAACTCCGATGCTGGCGATGTCCTCAAATCGCTTGCTTCAGACGTTCATCCAAGCTGGAGGCCGCAGCTCGCTCACGCGGCCGCCGAACATGCCAGAATGATGCGGGATGACCTCTATGTCGCGCCGCCAGTGAGCGACCTCGTCGCGGCGCTTGCGGGCGGCGCTCCAGCTAGCCCCGCCGATCTCGCGGCGGTGGTTCTCGAAGAGATCGATCGATACAGGGCGACGCTGCGAACCGGCAGTGAAACACCTTGGAAGCGGTTCTGGAACACAGACAAGGACGGCGCCGCAACGACGCCCCAGGTCGAGAACGAGGACCGCGACCGGCTCCTTGAACTGCTGCGGGTGCGCCTCGAGAGATATGGTATTGTCGCCAGTCTTCCTGAAGCACGGCGTGGCGAGAATACCAGGGCTGACGTCCTGCTCCTCAGCCAGGCTGGCAAGAATCTGCCGATCGAGTCCAAGCGTCACTACAATAGGGAGCTGTGGTCGGCACCGATGGATCAACTCGCCGGCTACGCGGCTGATGCAGGCGCCGATGGATTTGGGATCTACTTGGTCTTTTGGTTCGGCGCCGAGTTTCCGCTTCCCGGCCGGAGCGACGGGAAAGCACTCCCACCGAGCGCTGAGGCACTTGAGATGATGCTTCTAAACGACATTCCGCCACGTTTGCAGGACAGGCTGGCGATCGTCGTGCTGGATGTTTCTCGTCCAGCAACGATGGTCGCGGCTCAGGCCCAGCGAGATCAGAAACGCTCGAAGAAGCGAGCAGCTGGGTAGCTACGCGCGTCGAATTTTCTCGTCGTTAGGCCACTGACCATTCGTCTTAATATCCTGTCACCGAAATTCATGCGGCCTAAGCCAAATGGCAGCTTTGGGACATCATCAATAGGACCTGAGTGGCTGGATTGGGGGCGTGAAGCGGACCAGGCAAACTTTGCCTGAAAGGGGGCCGTTTCCGGACCAGCAGCTTTATGCGGCTTGGTTTCGGAAGCAGCCATTCTCCGACCCGCTACGGCTACTCGTGTTCGCGACATCTGCCCTCCGGCCCATAGGCCGCAGATCTTAGCGGTGGAGGAACTTTACATCATCCAGAGGCCAGAAGGGGTTCCACCGCGGCCAGCACTTGCTTGCGCGCTTCTGCTTTGAGTGAGAGGATCGGACGAGGTGGTTCCGCTCGCCCAAGTCCGGCAACATCGAGAATCGCGTACATCACGCGCAAGCTGCCATAGGTCTTGAAGGTGTCCCAGAGCGGCTGGAGGACCCCGTCGAGCCGCCTTGCCTCTTCCGCGTCACCAGCCTGGGCGGCACGAACCAACGTCAGAACCAGTCGCGGCAGTGTGCCGCCGAGGACACTGTAGAAAGCGTCCGCCCCCGCCAGCATTGCATCGGCCATGCCCCAGTCGCCGCTGTAGCCGACAGCGAGCTGCGTGCGGCCGCGCAGGCTCGCCAGCTCGCCTGTGAAGTCACCGCCTGCCGGAAGGGGCATCTTCACAGCCCGGATCGTCGGGAGACGTGACAGCCGCGCTGGCAGGTCGATGCCGAAGGTGAAGTGCGTCGTGCCCGGATTGTTGTAGATGCATAGCGGCAGGCCCGAGGCGCCCGTCACCGCGTGGTACTGTTCGTAGGCCTCGTCCTGCGTCAACGGCGTGTAGGAGACCGGCGCCATCAGGAGCGCGTCGGCACCCGCGGCCTCGGCGTCCCGCGCGAGATCCATCGCATGGTCGGTCCGCAACGTGCCCACTCCGACGACGAGCGGCACGCGCCCGCGCCCGCATTCGCTTGCGGCCTCGACGGCACGCCGCCGCTCCTCGCGCGAGAGGTAGGCATAGATGCCCGTCGATCCGAGAAGGCCGATCGAGTCGACACCTGCCTCGCATAGCCGCTCCACGAGGCGAGCGAGCGTCTCGGTGTCGACGCGGCCGTGTTCGTCCGCCGGCGTGAGCGGGAAGGCTGACAGACCTCGGAACGGGGTGCCTGTTGTCATGGTCTTTCCCGCAATCCTTCGTTTCGTCGCCCGTTCTTCAAACTCTCAATCGAAGCTGATCGGCGCAAAGCCATCATTGCCGCTTGCGGCACGAAAGCGCCTGACGAACACTTCCGAACATATGGTCACCCGCTGCCGTGAGCACTAATCACGCACCCGGGCGGCTTCACTAGGCGGAAAACTTCACGTTCACACCGCGCTGCCGAAAATAAGCCTGCATCAGCTTGCGGCCCGAACGGTTGTTCTGTGCCAGCCTGGTCGGATCGAACACTGCCTCTTTCATGCCCTCCCGTGTCAGCGCTGCCTTGAGGGTCGCTATATGTACGTCGATGTCGGCATTGTTTGATTGGAGCGATGCATAGATGCTGTCGATTGCCTCGGACACGGTCGGCTCGCTCACGGTTGTACTCCTTTGGTTGTTCGGTGGCGGGGGGTTAGCACAGATTGGCGGCTTGACCGATACCGAAGGACGGCAGATGCCGCGTCAGCGGGGATTTCCCAGATGTGCCGCTGTCTCAGCGCTCGTTTTGCTCCCACTATCCTTCCTGCATTCCAAGCGCGCCTGTCCAGCGAGGCGGGATCGTATCGTGAAAGTCCCATGGTGTTTCTCCTTAGGCCACATGGCCTGAAGGAAAATGGGCGGACCTAAAACGCTCACTGGTTTGGGGCCGATAACAGACTGTCAGCTATCGGGGCGAGTTCAGCGCACAGCTGCCATTCGGCAAGCGACCTCACCGTACATGGCCAGAAGCGACGGCTCTGAAAGCAGACCTTGTGGGTCACCGCCGCCATGGATCATGGCGGAGCGCTCATTTCTAGTCGGCCGCAAACGGAGATGCCGTGTCGATCCCTCTCACGCCGCGGCACACTCGGCGATCGCAAATCGGCCACATGGGCGTAGCTGACGACAGACTGCTATTGCAGTTTGGCCCAAGACCTTGAACATGGTCATCCAAAATGATGTTTACAGGCTTCAATATGACTGGACCAAAGGAAGACAAGCTGACCAAACCGGAGGGTGCCGAAAAAGCATCTCCTGACACATCAGACCCCTTTAGGCTTGAAGGCATCTTCGAAGACGTCACTCAGATTTTCAAACCTAACCGGGTCAAAGAGGCGTCGAGCCCGGACGTCATAATCGCAGTAGACACTAACGTTCTTTTGCTGCCTTACACGATACGTAAGGATGGACTGCCGAAGCTGCAAACGTTCTACCAAGACCTCCGTTCGGCGAACCGCCTATACCTGCCAGCACGCGTTGCTCGAGAGTTTATCGTCCATAGGGATCGTAAGCTCTCCGAGTTGCTCAAGATGATTACCGATGTCCGGTCAAGGCTAAACATAGGTGAAACCAAGCTGTCGCCGATCCTGGAGGGCATCGAAGGAAGCGAAGCAATGGCAATGGCGAGCAAGGCGCTCGCTGAGGCTAAGGGGCAGTACACCAAAGCTATTGGCGTGGTTGAAGAGCAGGTGAGAGGCTGGAGCGGTGATGACCCGGTGACCAGCGTCTATGATAAAGTGTTTGACGCAGCCAACATCGTTTCGCCCACCCAGACCAATGAGGAAATTCTGTCAGAATGGAAAATTCGTCTCAAGGAACGTATCCCTCCGGGGTTTAAGGACGGAGGGAAACCGGACACCGGCATTGGCGATTTCTTGGTTTGGAAAGCCTTGTTGGTCCTCGGAGAGGTACATAAAAAAGATCTGATCTTTGTCACCGGCGAAGAAAAGGCTGACTGGTTCGTTCGCGTAAACGGCGCGGGTGCCTACCCGCGCCCGGAGCTAGTAGCGGAGTACCGTAAGCATTCCGGGGGCAAAGGGCTTCGCTTGGTTGAATTCCATGACGTGCTCCGCGAAATGGACGTCGCTCAAGACATTGTAATCGAGATTGAGAAGGCGGAGACGACGGCGAACAACATTATTCGCGTCAGCTCTCAGTTAGAAGAACGACACATCCAGCCGTTCAACACGCAGGCCAGAACCTCGTTAGGATCCACCTCTGTCGCCGACTTTCGAATGCACCACGGTGGCAGGAACATCACGTTTTATGCGGAAGGCGCCTCGTTCACCTTCAGTGTGTCGGAACAGGGCGAGGACTCGCTCTGGGCATACCCGAATGGCAAAGACATGATGAACAACATTCCGGTAGGAACTATTGGAAACCGTATAGACACCACTTCCATGTTTAGCGCAAAAGAGGGTTTCAGCGTCATCAAAGGTCAGATGATCTGGGCAAGGAACGCAGAGGATTTCAACTTACTTGCGCGTTTGATCAGAACCAGCCATCCAGACATAGAGGATCGGTTCGAGGCAACGTTTATGTTCGCCATCTACCCGCCCGGCAGCCCTATAATCGTGCCGTAGGGGTGACGCAGTGTGACGACCTCGATACCGATGTTGCCGTTACCGAAGCTTAGAACGATCCAGTCGGGTCAGCTTAGCCGCTGCTGTCCTCGTGATCTTGCCGAAAACTCGGCAAGCGCGTGAGCGTCCGCTTTGTCGTATACCAACCCGAACGCGGACGGGCAGAATCACCATCAGGTGACGTCGTGGACATCGTCCGTGGAGCCGTGAAGCGGAAATCGATTTCCGTCTG
>NZ_JAAKZF010000250.1 GCF_011045125.1 Allomesorhizobium camelthorni
AGGAAGTCGCCCATCTCCGGACCCAGAATTCGCTCCATCGGTCGTGTGTCCGGCGCCACCACGTGAACTTCGATGTCACGCGCGCGCAGCGACGCTGCGACTTCGAGCCCGATGAAGCCTGCGCCCAGCACGACCGCCCGGCGCGACGTCTCCGCGCGCTCGATGATCGCCCGGGAGTCGGCGAGCGAGCGCAACGTGAAGACGTGCGTCTGGTCGGCGCCGGGGATAGGCAGGCGGACCGGCTCGGCGCCAGTCGCAAGCAGCAGGCGATCGTACGGGAGCTTGCTCCCGTCGGCGAGCGCAACCTCGCGCGAACTCGCATCAATACCGGTGACGTTTGCGTTCAGACGCAGGTCGATGCGGTTCTTTGAATAGAAGCTGTCCGGACGGAGTGGCACCCAATCCTCAGGCGCTTTGCCGGCCAGGTAGTCCTTGGAAAGATTCGGCCGATCGACGGGCGCGGCGTCGTCATTGCTCAGCATGACGATGCTGCCCTCATATTGCCCGCGCCGCAGTCCCTCGGCCGCAGCAAAGCCGGCGGCGCCGCCGCCGACAATCACGATTCTCTTGGGTGTTTCGCCGGAGGGCTTGCCGACTGCCTTTGGTTTTGGTTGCGCTTGCTTTCCTCGTACGAAGATCTTGCCATCGCGCTGCTCGACCGACCAGCATGCGACAGGGCGCAAAGCCGGGGCGCGCAGGGCTTCCCCCGTCCGCAGGTCGAAGCAGGCGTGATGCCAGGGACAACGGATCGTTTCGTCGACCGCGAGCCCGTCGACGAGCGGACCATGGTAGTGCGTGCAATGAGCCCCGACCGCGAATATCTCGGTCCCGCGCCGCAGCAATAGAACCTCCTCGCCGCCAAAATGGCCGACCAGCTTGCCACCATCGGCAAGCTCGGCGAGCGCGATCCCCCGCACGAGGTCGGGGCCGCTTGGCTGGGCGTGATCCTGAGCCATCGTCGTCTCCCTGCGATCTGGGATCCCATTCGTTCTGCCGGTGACAGTCGCATTGTCCGAAATGGACTATAACACCAACGGTTCCAGGCTGTGACTCGCCGGGTGATTCCTCTGGGGCGCGATCTGTGATTCTTTGGACCGAAGGAGGATTCGGCCATGGGGATCAGCGGTGAAGATACGGACGGACTATTGGGCGATCGAGCTTCGCCGGCTGGCGCGGGTTTCAAAGGACGTGCGGCAGAGCAGTCGGTTGCTTTCGCTGGCGGCAGTGCTCGACCGGATGAGCCGCGCAGACGCGGCCAGGATCGGCGGCATGGACCGCCAGACCTTGCGTGATTTGGTGCATCGCTTCAACGAAGCCGGACCGGACGGTCTTCTCGACAGTTGA
>NZ_JAAKZF010000251.1 GCF_011045125.1 Allomesorhizobium camelthorni
ACTCAGCGGCCGTCCGGCGTTCTCAGGCCGAACCATTTGTCCTTGACGGCCTTGTAATGCTCTTCGGGCTTGTATTCGGCGACCTTGAGCCCGAGGCGGCGGATGGAAAGGTCGCCCGCGCCCGACAGGATGGCGTAGCTCGCCACCACCAGGTCGCGCTGCGAGTTGGCCACGGCAATCTGGGCGTCGATGACGTCGGCCTGCGCGTCGAGCACGTCGAGCGTGGTGCGCTGGCCGACATTGCGCTCTTCGATGACGCCGTTGAGCGCGAGTTCGGCCGCCGTCACGGCCTCGCGCGTGGCGGCGAGCGTTTGCTGCGCGGCGATGTATTGCGTCCAGGCCGAGGTGACCGCGGCGCGCACCTGATCGCGCTGCACGTCGACCTCGATGCGGGCCTGGCCGAGCTGTTCCTTCGACTGGCGCACCTGCGCCGAGGTCCTGCCGCCCTGGTAGATCGGCACGGTCAGTGTCGCGCCGATGCGGGCGTTATTTCCGGATTGTTCGGTAACGGTGGGACCGCCAACGCCGGGAAGTCCGGTCGCCTGCGCCTGCGCATGCCGTTCGGTGAAACTGCGCCCGACGCTCGCGCTGGCCGAAACCTGCGGCAGCAACTGGCCTTCGGCCGACTTCACCGTAAAGCCGGCCGCGTCGACCAGATGCTCCGTCGCCATGATCGCCGGATGCCGGCTCGAGGCGATGCCGATCGCCTGGTCGAGGCTGGGCGGCAGGAGCTTGGCGAGCGGCGCCGCCGCCTCCAGCCGGCCCGGCTCCTCGCCGACGATCTGGCGGTAGATGGCGGCGCTCGACTGCGCCTGCGCCCGCGCCGCGGCGACCCGCGCCACGGCGGCCGAACGGCTGGCGTCGGCCTGGGCCACGTCGGTGCGGGTGCCCTCGCCGACCTCGAAACGCGAGCGCGCGGCGCGCGCCTGCTCCGACAGGAACTCCAGGTTGCGCTCCAAGAGCACCGCCACCTGCCGGTCGCGAATCACGTCCATATAGGCGCTGGCCGCGCTGAACAGGATGTTCTGCTCGGTGTTGCGCAGGCTCTCATTGGAGGCGAACACCCGCGATTCGGCGGCCGCGACATTGTTCCTGGTCTGGAAACCGTCGAACAGCAGCTGGTTGATCTCGACGCCGAACTGCCCGGCGGTGAGCCGGGTGCCCGATTGCGAGGAGTAGTCGATGCTCGCAACGCCGTTTATCGTCGGCCGATAGCCGGACTTGGCGATGGCCACGCCCTCATCGGTCACCCGCACCCCGGCACGGGCCGAATTCAGCTCCGAATTGAGCTGGTATGCCTTGGTCAGCGCGCCGAAAATGGTTTCTGC
>NZ_JAAKZF010000252.1 GCF_011045125.1 Allomesorhizobium camelthorni
AGCCAGATCGGCGACGCGTCTTCTACGGTACGGGCTTCGCTCTGTTGGGAGCCGCTACCAGCAGAAGCGTCGGGTGAAGCAATTCTCGTCTTTTGCGTTGACACCGACCGGAGCATTCGCCAGCTCAACGACGACCGTGGGCCAACAAGGAAACAGCGGACTCGACCAGTTCTGCCCCCTGAGACCGGTCGGCAAACCCGTAAGTTCTTCCACCGCTCAATCGGCCAGGCGGCGGCTTTTTTTGAGAGGTGGCGTTTGGGCGTCTGGGCCCGGAAGAAGGGCAATGGTGGTACACAAAATGTGGCGAGGACGTTGGAATACAGGACACTTCAACTTTTGCGGTTGGAGAACCTAACCCAAGTGCAGCATGCCTGCTTTGCAGGGTAGGGGATCACTTCTGTACCTGCAAATCGCCACCCAACCAGGCAACCACGCCGAGGCAGTCGAGATCATCTTCGATCCGGCCAAAATCACCAAAGGAGATTCGTTTGGTGCCTTCGAGGGGAAGAACATCAGGACACTTCGCCCGTGCGATAAGATTTAGGCATTTACTCCATAACCTTCGGGTATTTCACACGGTTACGGAGGGAATCTATAGCTTACCAACAGCGCCGTGGCGATCGTCTCGGTTCGAATAAACTCTCGAGGACACTATATGATCGAACGAATGGCCCCTGTCGAGCGGGTTATCCCCACCGTTTCACCGCGACCTGTTCGCGGTACCGACCCCGTGAATAAAGGTTGTGAGAGCAGGAAAGAGCCGCGTGATCCGGTGGCGCACCTGCGTGAAGAAGATAATTCGGCTCGTCATGTGTGATCATATAGCGTCGTCCGGCGGTAAGCGCAAACAGCAAGGGGGCCGTTACTTTTTGCACTATGCGCCAAAGGAGTGCCTTATTTCCGACCTGACCATCGCTGAGGTTCTTGACGATCCTTTAATTCAACTAATGCTTGATGCCGACGGGATATCGTGGAATGCTTTCGCCCAGTTTCTGGAAAGCGCTGCTCGTGTTCTCGCACGACGAAAAGAGACTTCTGCGCGATCGCATACCGAACAGACGCGGTTGCCCGGCTCACATCTGAGGTGCGATGCAAGCCCCCGTTTGCGTCGTCAAATCCCGGAGTAAATTCTATCCTCCTCGGCCATCCCTTAGAGTAGCATGCGCTCTGGCAGTCGACACTATCCGAACGGACAGTCATGCCTGATGCTCAGAGCGGCCTCTCTCTGACCTGCTGTGTTCCGCGCTTGCGAGGCGCGCCGTCGATCCCTAACTGACGACGGTAAGGTAAACGGGCACCTCATGGAGAACTGGCTGACGGATGA
>NZ_JAAKZF010000253.1 GCF_011045125.1 Allomesorhizobium camelthorni
GGATGGTGCCCAGTTGTCGCAGCGCGGGACGAAATTATC
The DNA here is from genome assembly GCF_011045125.1 of Allomesorhizobium camelthorni. GTDB lineage: Bacteria > Pseudomonadota > Alphaproteobacteria > Rhizobiales > Rhizobiaceae > Allomesorhizobium > Allomesorhizobium camelthorni. The sequence goes on from NZ_JAAKZF010000253.1 coordinate 40, forward strand.
CAATGGCTGGCATTTATAGGTTTCATAGCGGCGGGGAATAATGCCGCGGCGGGCGCCCGCCGGGGTGTCAGGCCCAGCCAGGCGGCATGATCGCGGCCGCGCCCGAAGCTCGGGGCATCGCCGACCGCAGCAACCAGGGCAGTGGCGTTGATAACACCGATCCCGGGGATCGTCGCAAGCCGGCTCACTGCTTCGTCCTCGCGCGCCATTGCCGCGAACTTTGCATCTAGGGCGGCAATCCGCGCATCAAGGCTGCGCCATTCGGCGCCCAAGTCCTCGACCAGCACGGCGCTCCAGATTGGAGAAGCTGCCGGTGTAGCCGCGCTGCTTGACGTCATGAAACAGATGTCGCCCGCAGCGGTTCCCCTTCCAGCATTTGAGCAAGGAACGTCTCAAGATACCACGGTGACGTCGGGTTCAATGCCGCTCGCCGCCCATCTGGTGGGGCCTGGAATGCAAGCCAGTTCGCTATGCTGCACCGCTCATAGCCGGTCCGTCGGGCGATCTCACTGTAGGACAGACCCTCCTGGAGTAAGGCGTGGAGCATCTCGAATATCTCCCGGCGAGACTGCCTATGCGCGAGCCGGGCACGCCGGCGATGAATCGCAGCGTCAACGATCGCGTCCTCGGACAGGATGGCTCTTCCTGAAGCACGGCCGGAAAGGCTCATCTGTTCCTCGACTGCCGTACGAAAATTCTGTACCAGATGAGACCGATCGGCCCACCTGCCAGGCCGCGGTGCACCTTCACGGACGGCTTGCGCATACAGGCCGCAGCGGTCTCGGCTGACGATCTCGACGGAAGGATGGCCCCGCAGCCACCTGGCTGCACTCTCCACACTCCGGTCGTCCAGAATGTCGACGACCGAGCGTCGCTCGAGATCAACCACGATAGTGCCGCATCGCGTCGCTCGCCGCCAGCTCCAGGCATCGATACCAACCACCCGAATCTCGGAGGCGTGGTGAGCAACAGATCACGCGTCACGGACACCGTCATAGCCAGCAGCCGTGGCTGCCCTAACGAATCTACGATCGAAACTGGCGAAGCCGTTACAATGCGCGGCTCGGCTAAGGTGTAGTGCGTCCGCGAAATCCATTCCCTTCTCGGCGAGATCGAGGGCGGTGGCAATGGCTGCGCCGTCCTCGATCGCCACGGTGGGAAGGCCGCCGAAGGCACGCAGCGCCCGGGCGACGTCGGACGGTCGATATTCGTAGGAGCTGCGCAGCACCCATTCGACCTCTAGCACGACCGTGACACCGACGAAGACCGGCTCGCCGTCGATCAG
>NZ_JAAKZF010000254.1 GCF_011045125.1 Allomesorhizobium camelthorni
GTAGATCGAAATGACTTTGAAGATTCCCGCGAGTGCTACCACCACGATGAGTGCGCCATGAACGCCGAGCGCTTCATCCTGCCTGCGACGCCCAGTATCAGTCCGCACAGCGCGATCCCGAGCAGAATCACTAGCGCGTACCGACGTTCGGCATTGGTCAGTTGTCAGATCATTGTCTTGCTGCCCCTAAAACCGGAATCGCGATCCAGTCTGCGCTGAAAAATCAAAGGTCAGATCAAATCGATCGCAAGGCGCGGCCGGCCATCCACGCTGATTTAGCCTTAGCGGCCGACGATCGTCCGCGCAACGCGTCGCTATTTCAAGGTTGCAAGGTAGCCGATAAGGTCCGCCCTATCCGTCGGGTCCTTCAACCCGCCGTAGGCCATCTTGGTTCCGGGGACGGCCTTGCGGGGCGACTCCAGAAACGCATTAAGCGACGCGGCATCCCAGACAATAGCGGAATTCTTCATCGCGTTACTGTAGCGGAAATCGGCAGCTGCACCCGCCTTCCGACCGATAATTCCTTCCAGCCCCGGACCGACCCGATTGGCGCTATCGGTGGCATGGCAGACTGCACAGGCTTTGAAGACGCTCTTCCCGTGCTCCGCATCCTGTGCGTAACCAGCCCTCGCGACCAAGCCCGCAAACATCACCACGGTGATAAACGCGCCGATTTTTCTTGTTTTTTCCATTATTAAGCTCCTTTTTATATGTGGTTATCCGTGTGGAAAACGTTTGACATATCTCGTCCAGATCAACGACGGACGTGGTCCGCCCCGCCGGGTCACGATCAGAAACACCCACCCGCCTAGTAGGCTTGCGACCTCGGCGAGGGAAATGATCTCTCGTCATAGAGTCGATAGACGATCTTTATATTGCCGCTCGCCGCGCGGCGTGATGCAGTAGCGTGGAATGCCACGAGCCGCATCGCACCTCGAAACCGACGTTGTTATTCCGCGGAGAGGCTTAAGCCGCGTTTAGTCGCTCTCTCAGCTACCAAAGCGCGCTACGGCTTTCTCATATCGGCGGGCTAACCAGGATCGTGGGATGATGAAGAAGGGCGGTCGGTGTCATTTTCGTTACTTGTCGGAAGGCAAAACAAGAGGGCTGCGGTGCTACCGAAACCTACATCTACGGCGACCTGCGGGATTGCACGCCCCGCCGAGAGTTGATCGATCGCGAGGATTATTCTTGCTCTTTGCCGCTAGGCCTTGAAGGTCAGAGCCGTTTCTACCGGGAGCATGAGGCTGATTGTACGAATCGACGTTGCTGCGCGACTGGCAAGGTCACTTACGCCGAGGTGCATCCGCGGATCCGCTAAAG
>NZ_JAAKZF010000255.1 GCF_011045125.1 Allomesorhizobium camelthorni
CTGAACCGCCCCGGGTTTGCCGGAGGCTGTTTCGTTTGAGTCACGCCGCCATGGCTGGTTCTTCCAGCATGGCGTAGTAGCGTGCCTCGGCTTCGGCCGGCGGGATGTTGCCGATCGGCTCCAGCAGCCGGCGATTGTTGAACCAGTCCACCCATTCCAGCGTGGCGAACTCGACCGCCTCGAAGGAGCGCCACGGTCCGCGCCGGTGAATGACCTCGGCCTTGTATAGTCCGTTGATCGTCTCGGCCAGCGCGTTGTCGTAGGAATCGCCGACGCTGCCGACCGAGGGCTCGATGCCGGCTTCCGCCAGCCGTTCGGTGTATTTGATCGAGACGTATTGCACGCCCCGGTCCGAATGGTGGACGAGCCCGCCGCCGCGCACCGGCCGCCGCTCATGCAGCGCCTGCTCCAAGGCATCGAGGACGAAGCCGGCATGGGCGGTGCGACTGACCCGCCACCCGACGATGCGCCGGGCATAGGTGTCGATGACGAAGGCGACATAGACAAAGCCGGCCCAGGTCGCCACATACGTAAAATCCGACACCCACAGCATGTTCGGCGCCGGTGCCTTGAACTGGCGGTTGACGTGATCCAGCGGGCAAGGCGCAGCTTTGTCGCTCTTCGTGGTCTTCACCGGCTTGCCGCGGATCGCCCCCTCAAGCCCCATCTGCCGCATCAGCCGCGCTACCGTGCAGCGGGCGAGGTCGAAGCCTTCCCGCTTGAGCTGCCGCCACACCTTTCGCACGCCATAGACGCCGAAGTTCCCCTCGAACACCCGCCGCACCTCCCCCTTCAGAGCCTCGTCGCGCTTCGCCCGCGCCGACAGCCGGGCGGGATCGGCACGCTTGGCCAAATGGTCATGATAGGTGGATGGGGCGATCGGCAGCACCCGGCAGATCGGCTCGACCCCGTATTCCCCATGGTAATCGTCGACGAAGGCGATCATCGCTTGAATGGGCGGTCGAGCTCCGCCTGGGCAAAATAAGCGGAAGCCTTGCGCAAGATCTCATTGGCTTGCCGCAACTCGCGGTTCTCCCGCTCAAGCGCCTTGAGCTTCTCGGCAACCTCGGTGGGAATGCCGGCACGCACACCGCTGTCCACCTCCGCCTTCTTCACCCATTCGTTGAGCGTCTGCGCCGTGCAGCCGATCTTGGCCGCGATCGACGATATGGCCGCCCAGCGTGACGGGTGTTCCCCCTCGTGATCCAAAACCATCCGAACCGCGCGGACCCGGATCTCTGCTGAAAATCGATTTGTCGTATTGTTCATGATGGCTCCACCTTCTCAAGAGTTGGAGCCTCCGGCAAACCCGGGGCGGTTCA
>NZ_JAAKZF010000256.1 GCF_011045125.1 Allomesorhizobium camelthorni
ACTACTTTGGCACTTTAGGCTCTGGGATATTCGCAAGGAGCATGTCACAGCGAGGACATCGTCGGGGTGGAGGTCGTGCGAAGAGGTCGAGGATCGCTTGCCTGATGGCCGGCATGCTTGGCTGTGGTGGCGGTCCCGAGATTCTTTTTTTTCCGTCCCGCTGCTTTGAGGCGGCGGGATTGAAGGAAGGCGTAGGCGATCATCGTCATCAACGCATGTCGATGTAATCCCGTCCAGGATCTGCCTTCGAAGTGGTCGAGCCCAAGCTCTTCCTTGAGCTGCTGGTGGGCCTGTTCACAGATCCACCTGGCCTTGATCGTGGCAGCGAGCGTCTTGATGGTGGCATCGGCCGGCAGGTTCGACACATAGTATTTCTGCTCCCCGGTCGACCGCCGCTCGCCGACGAGCCAAACCTCGTCGCCAGGCATGCATTGCATACGGTTATCGAGCATCCGGTGCTTATGGCCATCCGCAACACGGACACGGCGGGCCGCGAAGAGACAGGTCAGCCGACCTTTGGTGCCCCGCCGCCAGCTGACCTTTTGCCATTTCCCTTCGGCCAACAACGTTTCAGCAGAGACCGGGGGCTGATCAGGGATGTGGTATTTGCGGGGCTTTCCGGCCTTCGCGACGGGGAAGATCAGGGCAACGTCGGCGGGATAGACGTTCTGGCGTCGCGACAGACCCACTGCCCACAGCAGACCGCGCTCACTCAAAGCCTGACGGAAGGGTCCGCTGGAGCCGTACCCTGAATCGGCAAGCACACAGCCAAAACGCGCACCGGAGGCGATGACGCGGTCGACCTCCTCGATTGCAATCTCCGGCTTTGTCAGAGCAGTCTGTCTATCCTTCGGCACACGAGCCCGCGCCATACGTTCAGGATCATCTGTCCAGCTCTCGGGCAGGAATAGCCGCAGGCCCACCATCACCGGCACCTCGCGCGACGCCAACGTTACCGAGACCAGCGACTGACAATTGGCAGTCTTTCCGAGCGACGAGGCATATTGTGGCGCGACGCCAACCGAGTGACGTCCCTTCTTGGGCAACGCCGTATCATCGATGACAAGAAAACCCGCCTCATCGCCAACCAGGCCATCTGCCTTCTTCAGCAGGGCAGCCTCGAGTGGAGCACTGTCCCAAACTCCGGCAGCGACGAAATGATGAAGCTGATCGTAGCCGACCTCGCCAGCGCGCGCCGCCATCGGCTGAACGCTCTTGCGGTCTCCTGGACCAATCAAACCCGCGACATAGAGAGGACACATCCGCGCCCGCGTCTTGTGCCCTAGCGCCGCGACAAACGGCGCAAGCCAGCG
>NZ_JAAKZF010000257.1 GCF_011045125.1 Allomesorhizobium camelthorni
GCCGCCGCGAGGCTGGTGGCGAAGCAGGCGAAGAATCGGGTCTGCGCGTGCTCGTTCAAGTGCCGCATGTAGCCGATGGAATAGATCGCCGCCACGATCCACAGCAGCGACGAGACGGTGGCAAACACCATGCCGAGCGCATCGACCCGGAAAGCAAAGTCGATCCCCGGCAGAATCTCGAACAGGCGAAAATCGACCGTCCCGCCCGCCAGCACCGTGGGCGCCATCGAGGCGACAATTGCAAACATGGCGATCGCGGCCAAGGGCGAGACGATATCGCGGAGTTTCTCGCGGCTGTTCAGAAGGAGAACTGCAAGGGCCGCCAGACCGGCGACGGCGACGGCAAGTAGCGGCCGGATCGATATCACCGGGTCCAAGCCGCTATCCTTTCATCATGGTCACGTCGTCGACCTTGAGGGTGGACTTGTTCCTCACGAGGGCGACCAAGATGCCGAGAGCGATGGCTACCTCCGCCGCGGTGATTGCGATGACGAAGATCGCGAAGATCTGCCCGCGAAAGTCGTCGTGGTAATATCCGAAAGCGATGAAATTGATGTTGACCGAGTTGAGCAGCAGCTCCAGCGACATAAGCACTACCAGGATGTTGCGCCTGAGCAGTACACCCGCAGCTCCGATCACGAACAGGACCACTCCCAGCACAATGTACCACCAGAGCGGCACCATCAGCTCGGCTCCTTCCGCGCCAGCACGATGGCGCCGACCAAGGCCGCGAGCAGGATGACGGAGGCGACTTCAAACGGCAGCAGATAGTCGGCGAAAAGCGTTGTGCTGAGCTGCCTGATTTCGCCTGCGGTGCGCATAGTAGCGGGCTGTATGACCGAAAAGCGGTCGCTCCAGAGCACCAGCGCCAGCATCTCGACCCCAAGCAGGACGAGCAGCACGAGTGCCGGCAGGTTCCCGCCCGGCAAAAAGCGCTGCAACACCGCTTCGCGCACATCGATCATCATGATCACGAATAGGAACAGAACCATGATCGCGCCGACATAGACGAAGATCTGGATGACCGCGAGCAACGGCGCCTCGAGCAAGACGAAGATCGCCGAGATCTGCAGGAAACACGCCATCAGCGCCAAAGCACTGTGGATCGGATTGCGCGCCAGAACCACGGTCAGGGCCGTGATCACGGACGCCGCAGCGAACAGTAGAAAGAACCCCTGATCCATCGACGCCGACCCTCCGCTGCGAACTGTCACTCGGCGCGAGGGCCGGATTTGAGATAGCTGCGCACTTCAGATGCGTTCACAAATTGTGCCCTAGTCTCGAATTTTTCTCAAGATT
>NZ_JAAKZF010000258.1 GCF_011045125.1 Allomesorhizobium camelthorni
TGCGCCATCGGTCGTATTTGCCCATATGAAAAGCGCCCGTCGCAGTTTTTGGTTGCGGCGGGCGCCTTTTGTCAAATTCGTTTCTTCGGATTTCTCCTCCGAAACTCCTTTGACATCGGCCTAAACGCCGATGGTGGCCGTTGGTTCCAAAAAAAAATTCGCGAGCGCCGAACTTTTTCCAACCGGGTTCGCCAAAAAGAAAAGGGCGGCATCGCTGCCGCCCTTTCCGTATGCATTGCCTGAGAAGCTGGACTTAGAAATCCATGCCGCCCATGCCGCCCATGCCACCGCCAGGCATACCACCCGGCATGCCGCCAGCGGTCTCCTTCTTTGGAGCCTCGGCGATCATGGCTTCGGTGGTGACCAGCAGGCCGGCGACCGAGGCCGCGTCCTGGAGAGCCGTGCGCACGACCTTCATCGGATCGACGATGCCCATGGCGATCATGTCGCCATATTCGCCGGTCTGGGCGTTGAAGCCGAAGGTCGCGCCCTTGTTCTCAAGGATCTTGCCGGCGACGATCGAGGCTTCCGCACCCGCGTTCGCGGCGATCTGGCGGGCCGGAGCCTGCAGGGCGCGACGGACGATGGCGATGCCAGCCGTCTGGTCGGCGTTGGCGCCGGTGACGGAGATGGCGAGCGAAGCGCGCAGCAGGGCGACGCCGCCGCCGGCCACGATGCCTTCTTCAACGGCCGCACGCGTTGCGTTCAGCGCGTCGTCGACGCGGTCCTTCTTCTCCTTGACTTCGACTTCGGTCGCACCGCCGACGCGGATGACGGCAACGCCGCCGGCCAGCTTGGCCAGACGCTCCTGCAGCTTCTCCTTGTCGTAGTCCGAGGTGGTCTCCTCGATCTGCTGCTTGATCTGGGCGACGCGGCCCTGGATCTCGGCCTTCTTGCCGGCGCCGTCGACGATGGTGGTGTTCTCCTTGGAGATCGACACCTTCTTGGCGCGGCCGAGCATGTTGATGCCGACATTCTCGAGCTTGATGCCGAGGTCTTCGGAGATGACCTGACCGCCGGTCAGGATCGCGATGTCCTCGAGCATGGCCTTGCGGCGATCGCCGAAGCCCGGAGCCTTGACTGCGGCGATCTTCAGGCCGCCGCGCAGCTTGTTGACGACCAGCGTGGCCAGAGCCTCGCCCTCGACGTCCTCGGAGATGATGAGGAGCGGCTTGGACGTCTGGACGACAGCTTCGAGGATCGGCAGCATCGCCTGCAGGTTCGCGAGCTTCTTCTCGTGCAGCAGGATGTAGGCATCCTCGAGCTCGGCGACCATCTTGTCAGGGTTGGTCACGAA
>NZ_JAAKZF010000259.1 GCF_011045125.1 Allomesorhizobium camelthorni
CCACAACGATCTCTCCGGCAGGTCGAACCGATTTCTCCGCCGCCGTCAGGCCCGCCGAGATCGATCATGTTGCGATCGACGCGCTGATCGCCTGGATGATCGACGGTGCCAGGCCGAGCGCTGACGCGCAGACGATCATCGACGGCATCTGCTGGCGCTTGGTGGCGGCCGGCGTGCCGATCGGCCGCTTCGCACTCGTCGTAAACACGCTGCATCCCAACATTTCCGGACGCCGCTTCACCTGGACGCCAGAGCAAGGCGTGGCGGTGCGCGATGGCCCGATCGGGCTCTTCGGCCGTGAGGAATACACCCGCAACCCGCTGCCAATGGTGACTTCGGAACAAGTGACCATCCGCCGCCGGCTGACAGACCCAAAGGCACTTTCGGAATTCATCATCCTTGGCGAACTCAGGGACGAGGGCTTTACCGACTATATCGCCATGCCGCTGATCTTCACCACCGGCGAGACGCATGCCGCGACCTTCTCGACCCGAGAGCCGGACGGGTTCTCCATCGAGACGCTGGCGGCGATCGAGCTCATCCGCCGCCCGCTGGCCAGGCTCGCAGAAATCTATCTGCTCCGCGCCAACGCTGGCTCCATCCTCTCGGCCTATGTCGGGCGCAACAGCGGCGACCAGATCCTGCAAGGGCGCATGCACCGCGGCGACGGTGAGGAGATCGACGCCGCAATCCTGTTCACGGACCTGATCGGCTTCACCGAAATGTCGAATCAGCGCTCGGGATGGGAGATCGTGTCGCTGCTCAACGACGCCTTTGACATCGTCGTGCCGCCGGTCGAGGAACATGGCGGGGAAATCCTGAAGTTTCTGGGCGACGGCTTCTTTGCCATCTTTCCCTATAATGGAGGCATCAGCCGGGCCGAGGCCGTGAAGGCGGCAAGCCAGACGATTATGGAAGGCGAACGGCGCCTCGCCGAAAGCCCGCTCGCAGAAAAAGTTGCGTTCCGGTCGGCGCTGCATGCAGGGCGCTTCCACTATGGCAATATCGGCGGCGGGAACCGACTCGACTTCACCGCCATTGGCCGCCCGATCAACTATGCCGCCCGGCTCCTCGACGCCGCCTCCGCGCTCGACCTCCGACATGTCGCCTCCGCGGACATCGCCGCCCTGCTTTGCGTCACGGCGAAGTTAGCGGCCGAAGTTGGGTTCAAAGGCTTCGATGGACGGCAGAAGGTTTTTGCGTATTGAAGTGGATGCCTCCCGCGTCGTTCGCGATGCTGGCCGCCGCTCGTTCATTGATAGCAGGGATGTTGCCGCAGAACATTGCCG
>NZ_JAAKZF010000026.1 GCF_011045125.1 Allomesorhizobium camelthorni
GACATCTCGACGACGGTCTCGCCGCAGGAACACGAAACGAAGCACCAATGCGCCTGCGGCATGTCTGCGTTGCGGCCAAAGGCCTGACAAACTGCCCGGCGAGTGCCTACCTATATTGCATTGCACAATGCGAAAGGAACATAGCATGTCATATCGTCAACAGCGCGCGAGACTAGGCGAATTTTTCAACCTGTTCGGCAGCGCCATTGCGGCCGCCTCCGCGGTCGAGAATGGCCGCCAACCGGCAGCGCGCGATCTGCGCGCCCTAGGGATCGATCCCCAACGGTTCCGTCAGATCAAAAGCCTCTAATTGCCGTCAATAATCGCTACCCCGGTCGCTCAGCAACTGGGCGCGCGAACGTCAATCCTCGTCGCCGGCCAATTGCGCCAGCACCTTGCCTTGTCCCCGCGCCCGCAGAATCATCGGCAGCACGACGGCAGTTACCGCTAGTAGGAGCAGAACGATGGCGATCGGCGAGCCGACCAGAACAGTCGGATCGCCTTGGCTGATCGCAAGCGCGCGGCGCAATTGCTGCTCCGCCATCGGTCCGAGTATCAGCCCGACGACCACCGGCGCGATCGGATAACCGAAGCGCCTCAGCCCATATCCCATAAGACCAAACGCCAGCAGCATGCCGAGTTCGAAACTCGACGGGTTGGCTCCGATCGTGCCGAGCGTGGCGAACATCAGGATGCCGGCATAAAGCCAATGCGTCGGGATGGTCAGCAATCTGACCCACAGCCCGATCAGCGGCAAGTTCAGCACCACAAGCATGAAATTTGCGACCAGCAGACTGGCGATCAGGCCCCAGACAAGCTGCGGACTGTTTGCAAAGAGCAGCGGCCCCGGCTGCAGGCCGAATTGCTGGAACCCGGCAAGCATGATCGCCGCCGTCGCGGTCGTCGGCAAGCCCAGCGTCAGCAGCGGCACCAGCGTGCCGGCGGCGGACGCATTGTTTGCCGCCTCCGGCCCGGCGACGCCCTCGATGGCGCCATGGCCGAATTCCTCGGGTTTCGTGGTGAGCTGCTTTTCCACCGAATAGGACAGGAAGGTGCCGATTTCGGCGCCGCCTGCCGGCATCGCCCCGATCGGGAAGCCGATAGCGGTGCCGCGCAGCCAAGGCTTCCATGAACGCGCCCAGTCTTCGCGGTTCATCCACACCGAGCCCTTCACCGGCTCGATCTTTTGTTCGCGGGCGCCCTTGGTTGCCGCGACGCTCAATGCCTCTCCGACCGCAAACAACGCGACCGCCAGCGTCGTCACCTCGATACCGTCCAAAAGGTCGGGAATTCCGAATGCCAGCCGGGCCTGTCCGGTCTGGAGGTCGATGCCGATCAGGCCCAGCGTCAGACCAATAGCCAGCGCCGTCAGTCCGCGCAGCGCCGAATCGCCGAAAGCCGCCGAGACGGTCATGAAGGCAAGCACCATCAGTGCGAAATATTCGGCCGGCCCGAACGACAGCGCAATGCTCACGATCCAGGGCGCGATGAAAGCCAGGCCGAGTGTAGCGATGAGCCCGGCGATGAAGGATCCAATCGCCGCCGTCGCAAGTGCCGGCCCTCCGCGCCCCGCCCTGGCCATCTTGTTGCCTTCGAGCGCAGTGACGATGGAAGCGCTTTCGCCCGGCGTGTTAAGGAGAATCGACGTCGTCGAACCGCCATACATGCCGCCGTAATAGATGCCGGCGAACATGATCAGCGAGCCGGCCGGATCAAGTTTGTAGGTGACAGGCAGCAACAGCGCTACGGTCAAGGCCGGGCCGATGCCCGGCAAGACGCCGACGGCGGTGCCAAGCGTCACGCCGACCAGTGCGTAAAACAGATTGATGGGCTCGAGAGCGACGAGCAGACCTTGCGCGAGCAGACCGAAAGTATCCATGCCTTCGTCTAACCTCGTTTAAAAAAGGCGCTCAAGGGGACCGGCGGGCAGAGCTAGCTGCAGTCCCTTTGCGAAGACGAGCCAGATCGCCAAGGCGAGAACGATTCCGAGCGGAACCGTCTTCCACAACGGACCCTTGCCAAAGCCGCGCGCGGTAGCGGCAAAAAGCAGGCCGGTGGCGATCGAGAAGCCGACTGTCTTCAGGAGCAGCATCTGAGCGGCGAGGCCGCCGACGATCCACAGCATCGGCGGAAAGTTCTGCTCTTCGCGCTGCGGAAAATCGCCGCGCAGGGCTTCATATGCCGTGCAAATCGCAAGGACGAACAGGCCGAAGGCGATCACATAGGGAAACGTCGTCGGTCCGATTCGCGCGTAGCTGGCCGCGCCGCCCATATTTGCCGTGCTCCAGGCGATGACGATCGCGACAACCGCCAGCGCCGCGGCAATGACGAGCGCCGCCCGGTCGGGGCGACGCTCCTGACGTGGCTGGTTGCCGTCGCTCATTTAACCAGGCCGATATCTTTCAGGATGGCCGAAGTCGATTCGATGTCCTTGGCGAGCTGCACCTTGAACTCATCGCCAGCGAGATAGGTGTTCGCCCAACCCTTGTCGGCGAGAATCTTCTTCCAGGATTCGGACATCACCATCTTCTCGATATCGGCGTTGATGGCGGCCTTCTGCTCGTCGGTAACGCCGGGAGCAGCGGCGACCATGCGCCAATTCTGGATCGAGACGTCGACGCCGCCTTCCTTGAAGGTCGGAGCATCGATGCCTTCAACCTTCTCGTCGCTCGAAATGCCGATGATGCGCAGCGCGCCGGCTTCGATCTGCGAGGCGAACTCGCCGTAACCCGAGATGCCGACCGTCACCTGGCCGCCAAGGATGGCGGCAAGCGCTTCGCCGCCGCCGGAAAAGGCGATATAGTTGACCTTGGTCGGGTCAACGCCAATGGCCTTGGCGATCAGACCGGCCGTGATGTGGTCGACGCCGCCGGCGGAGCCGCCGCCCCAGGAAACCGCGCCCGGATCGGCCTTCAGCTTTTCGACGAGACCGGCCATGTCCATTATGTCGGAGGCGGCGGGCACCACGATCACCTCGTATTCGCCGGTGAGGCGAGCGATCGGCGTTACCTGGTCGAGCGTCACGGGCGATGCATTGGTGAGGATTGCGCCGACCATGACATAGCCGCCGACGATCAATTGCGACGGGTCGCCGCTGGCCTGATTTACGAACTGGGCAAGTCCGATCGTGCCGCCGGCGCCCGGGACGTTTGTGACCTGCACGTTGCCGGAAATCTTCTCGTCCTGCAGCGCGGTCTGCATCGAGCGCGCGGTCTGGTCCCAGCCGCCGCCGGGGGCGGCGGGCGCCATGATCTTGTAGTCAGCCGCATGGGCCGGCAGCGCCAAAAAGGCGCCGAGGATGGATGCGAATACGAAATGCTTCACTGAATTTCCTCCTTCTGTTCGCCTGCCTTCGGAGAGGCAGCGTCATTGTGGCTATCGCGCCGGAGCGCACGGCAAGCGCCGACGCCCCTCGCTTCCGGTTTGGAAGCCTCGTACCGCCCCGCGCCGGCTTGCGAGGCCGGACGATGCGTCGAGGAAAAGAGCTTGAAGTCCTCCCAAACTTCTCAAGGTCTGGCCGCCTCCGGCGACCGACCGGGCATCACATCACCACATGAACCTGTCATCAGGCTGACAATCTCGCCAGCATCTTGTCAGGTCGCTATCGGCCCCGCAAGGCGTCGTTCCAGCGCTTGATCAGCCGGGTGCGCTTGACCTGGTCGAGATAGACCATCAGCCCGGGACTGACCGGGACGGGGCGCAATTGCGCGCCGAGATTGGCCTGCATGGTGTTTGCGGTGTTCTCGCCCGAAACGTCGGGATTGACGGCGGCGATCTGCAGCTCGCGAGCCATCACCGCCTGGCCTTCGGCCGACATGAAATATTCGAGGTATCTGCGGCCGAGATCGGGAGACCGCGCGGCCGCCGGCACCAGGCCGATCCGCGACATCACGACCGTGTAATCCCTGGGCAGCACGATGCCGACATCCGGATCGCGCGACGCCCAGTCGGCGGCATAGGAGCCGAGAATATTGTAGCCCAGGACGAAGCGGCCGTCGGCGATGCGCTCGAGGATTGCGGAACTGGTCGAATAGAGCTTGACGCCGGCAGCGCCCATCGCCCCGATCACCGACCAGATGTCGTCGAACTGCTCCTGGTCGCGCGACATGAACATGAAGCCGACGCCGGAGCGTTCGATGTCGTATGTGGCGATGCGGCCGAAGACCGCGTCGCCCTGGGCTTCCAGGAAATCCACGAACTGACGCCGCGTCGCCGGCGGTGCAGCGTCCTTGAAGCTCGGCTTGTGATAAACGAAAACCGCCGGTTCGAAAGTCAGCGCATAGGCGGTGTTGCGCCAATTGGCCCAGCGAGGCCAGCGCGCGCTCATCGGAAGATCGCTCTGCTGGGCATAGCCGTCATTGGCGAGCTTGACCTGCAGGTCCATGGCCGAAGAAAATGCAATGTCGGCGGTCTCGCGCTTGGCGTCGGTTTCGGCGACGATGCGGTCGTAGATATCGACGGTCTGCAGATCCTCGTAGCGCACCGCGATCGCCGGATTGGCTTGCTGGAATCCCTTGATCATCGCGTCCGCCAGGGGCGCGTCGAGCGAGGAATAGACGGTGAGCGTACGCGCGGCCGGGTCGCCATTGGCGGCCGGGAACACCGCTACGTCGGCCTGAGCGGGGCCGAAGCCGACCAGCAGGAAAGCGATGAGAATGAAAAACGGCATGGCCGGCCGACCATGCCGCATGCCGGTGGTGTTCACAAGTTCGGGCGGTGGTTCTAGGATTATGCGGGAAAGGGGGCCGCTTGCGCATATTGGTCGTCGAAGACAATGCCACGCTGGCAAACGGCCTGGCCGCGGTGCTGAAAGGCAGCGGCTATGCGGTCGACATTGTCGGCGATGGGGCGTCGGCAATCGCAGTGCTGGCGACCGAGCGCTTCGATCTGGTCATCCTCGACCTGAATTTGCCGGAGCATGACGGGCTGGAGGTGCTGCGCATCATGCGGGCGCGCCAGCACGACGCCAGCGTGCTCATCCTGTCGGCCCGTGGCGAGTCCGACGACCGGGTCAAGGGACTCAATCTCGGCGCCGATGATTATATGGCCAAGCCGTTCGACGTAGGCGAACTGGAGGCTCGGGTGCGGGCGCTGCTCAGGCGGCAAGCGGGCCAGAAGTCCGCTACGGTTTCGTTCGGCGAGGTCTCGCTCGATCTCAACTCGCGCACTTTCTCGGCCGCCGGCGTCGCAATCGACATTCCTGCGCGAGAGATCAGCTTGCTGGAGACGCTGTTCATGCGCGCCGGCAAGGTGGTGGCGAAACAGTCGATCATCGAATCGCTCGCCGGCTTCGACGAGGATTTGAGCGCCAATGCGATCGAGCAATATGTCAGTCGGCTGCGCAAGCGGCTGGCGCCGCACGGCCTGACCGTCCGCACCGCGCGCGGCATCGGCTACTACCTCGAAAAGACGCAAGCGTGACGGCAGGCGCCGCCGGCTATTCGCTACGCCGCAGGCTGCTCGTCTGGCTGCTGGTGCCGCTCGTGGCGATCGGCCTGAGCGCGCTGCTCGATACCTACCGGGAGGCGGTGCGCACCGCCGACGCGGTTTCCGACCGCATTCTGGCGGGGTCGGCGCTGGCCATCGCGGAACGCGTGGTGGTGGCCGAGGATGGCAGCTTGGAGGTCGATATCCCCTATGTCGCACTCGAAATGCTGACATCGGCGGCGCAGGACCGGGTTTTCTACCGCGTCGACGGGCCGCCCGGCACGTTCATCACCGGCTATGAGAATCTCCCGACGATTTCGAGAGAGGTGCGGGGAAATCTGTCCTTCGCGGATGCTGTTTTCCGGGGCGATCCGATCCGGCTGGCGGCGCTGTCGCGATCCGCGTCGACGGGGGTGGATTCCATACCTTTCGTGGTCACCGTGGCCGAAACCACCATCGCACGCAGCCAGCTTGCCAATACGATCCTGTTGCGCTCCGCGGTTCGGCTGGCGATCCTGATCCTCGGGGCGGCGATTATCGTCTGGTTCGCGGTCACGGCCTCGCTCGGGCCGCTTTATCGGCTGCGCGACGCCATCGCCGAGCGCAATCCGGGAGACCTGCATCCGATCGAGCAGCCGGCGCCAAACGAGGTGAAAGGGCTGGTCGAGGCGGTCAACTCGTTCATGGGCCGGCTGGACGCGGCAATAGAGGCGCTGCGGCATTTCACCGGCAATGCAAGCCATCAGTTGCGAACGCCGCTGACTATCATCAGGACGCAGCTTGCGCTGTCGGCGCGGGCGGGTTCACTCGACGAGGCGCGCTCCGCCGCCAGGACCGGCGATGAAGCTGTCGCCCATGCCGAGCGCGTGCTGGCGCAGTTGCTGCTGCTCGCCAAGATCGACGAGACGGCGTCCGAACGGCTGAAGCATCTGGTCCCGGTCGATCTCACCCAGCTTGCGCAAGGCTGCACGGCCGAGCGCATCGTGGCGGCGCGCGCGGCCGGCATCGATCTCGGTTTCGACGGAGTGGAGCCGGCGATGATCCGCGGCGAGCCGCTGCTGCTCGCCGAGCTGATCGGAAACCTTATAGAGAACGCGATCGCCTATGCCGGCAGCGGGGCTGAGATCACCGTTCGGGTTCTGGCGAACGAGGCGGTCGTGCTGGAGGTGGAGGACAATGGGCCGGGCATCCCGCCCGACCAAATCGAAACGGTGCGGCAGCGCTTTGCGCGCGGCAATGGCGGGGCCAAGCCCGGCGCGGGCCTCGGCCTGCCCATTGTAGAGGAAATTGCGGCCCTGTTCGGCGCGAGACTCGAGCTTCTGACGCCCAACACCGGGCGCGGGCTGCTGGCGCGGGTCTCGTTTGCTATCGCCGACGCAACGCCCGCGATTTCGAGGGACTTGACCTGAAACGCGTAAACCCGTTTGAAGCGGGCGTGTAAAGCACGCGCATCGCGCCACATCGCCAAACGGAAACACATGCCGCTTCGCATAATCTTCATGGGAACGCCGGAATTTTCCGCGCCTACGCTTCGGGCGCTCGCCGAAGCCGGGCATGACATCGCGGCCGTCTACACCCAGCCGCCGCGGCCGGCCGGAAGGCGCGGGCTCGATTTGACACCATCGCCGGTGCAGCGCGAGGCCGAAAGGCTGGGGCTAACGGTACGCACGCCGGTTTCGCTCAGGGGCGAGGCGGAGCAGGCGGCGTTTGCCGCACTCAAGGCGGATGTGGCGGTGGTCGTGGCCTACGGCCTGCTTCTGCCGAAAGCCATTCTGGAGGACACGAGGCTCGGCTGCTGGAACGGCCATGCATCGCTGCTGCCGCGCTGGCGAGGCGCCGCACCCATCCAGCGCGCCATCATGGCCGGCGACCGCGAAACCGGTATGATGATCATGAAAATGGACGAAGGGCTGGACACCGGGCCGGTTGCGCTGGCCGAACGCGTGGCGATCGCGCCGGACATGACCACCGGCGAGTTGCACGACCTTTTGATGGTGATCGGCGCTGACCTGATGGTCAAGGCGATGTCCGGACTGGAACGAGGCGAACTGACGCTGCGGCCGCAGGCGGCCGAAGGCGTGACTTATGCGCGCAAAATCGATAAAGCGGAAACGCGCATCGACTGGACGCAGGCCAACCGGCAGGTCCACAACCATATTCGCGGCCTCTCGCCCTTTCCCGGTGCGTGGTGCGAGATGGAGATTGCCGGCAAGGCCGAACGGCTGAAATTGCTGCGCTCGACGCTTGCCGATGGGCAAGGCGAACCGGGCGAAATTCTCAACGAGCGGCTCACCGTCGGCTGCGGGGAGGGAGCGGTCCGCCTGCTTGAACTTCAACGCGCGGGCGGCAAGCCCGTCACCGCCGGGCAATTCTTGCGCGGCGCAAAAACAAGAAAAGGAATGAAACTCGCATGAGTATGATGTCGATCAGAACCGCAACGCCGAGGGACCGCGACGCGATCCGGCTCGTCGAGGAGCATGCTTTCGGCCAGAAGATGGAGGCCGGGCTGGTCGACGCTTTGGTCAGCGATGGCGACGCGATCATCGAACTGGTGGCGGAAGATGACGGCCAGGTCGTCGGTCATATCCTGTTTTCGCGGCTCTTCGTGTCGAAGGGCGGCAAGAATTTTCCAGCAGTGGCGCTGGCGCCGCTTGCCGTCGAGCCCGCCTTCCACGGCGCCGGCATCGGCGGCGCACTGATCCGCGAGGCGCATCTGAGGCTGAAGGCCGCCGGCGAAAAGCTGTCGTTGGTGCTGGGCGAACCCGCATATTACGGCCGCTTCGGTTATTCGCACGAGCGCGCCGCGAAGTTTGAAAGCGAGTATCAGTGCGAGGCGCTGCAGGCGCTCGCCTGGGACGAGGCCGCGCCGGAGACCGGAAGCTTGGTCTATGCATCGGCCTTCGGGTCCGCTCTTGCCGCTTGATGCCGCGCTACCGCCTCGACATTGAGTATGACGGCAGCACCTATGCCGGGTGGCAGCGGCAGGACGGACCGCATTCGGTGCAGGCGGCGATCGAGCAGGCGATCAAGAGCTTCTGCGGCGACGACATAGCGCTGCGCGGCGCCGGCCGAACCGACGCCGGCGTGCATGCCACCGGCCAGGTCGCGCATGCCGACCTGACCAAGGAATGGCCGGCCGACACGGTGCGCGACGCCATAAACGCGCATCTGCAGATGGCTGGCGAAGCCGTGGCGGTGCTGGCGGCGAAGCCTGTCCCGGACGATTTCGACGCGCGCTTCTCGGCGACCGGCCGGCAGTATCTCTACCGCATCATCAACCGGCGCGCGCCGGCGGCGCTGGAGAAGAACAGGGCCTGGTGGGTGCCGAAGCAACTCGACGTCGAAGCCATGCAGGAAGCGGCGCTCATGCTGATCGGCCGGCACGACTTCACCACCTTCCGCTCCGTGCAGTGCCAAGCGAGCAGCCCGGTGCGGACACTGGAACAACTGGACGTCAGGCGTTCGGGCGAACTGATCGAGATCCACGCCGCGGCGCGATCCTTCCTGCACAACCAGGTGCGGTCCATGGTCGGCTCGCTGAAGCGCGTCGGCGAGGGCGGCTGGACGCCGGCCGACGTCAAGGCCGCACTTGAAGCGAAGAACCGCGCGGCGTGCGGGGCGGTCGCGCCGCCGGAAGGGCTTTATCTGACCGGCGTGCGCTATCCGGGAAGCTGAATTCCAAGCGCGGCCTGGAGCAGGAACAGTACGGCAAGCGAAGCGATGAACATTCCGGCGAAGACCGCCGTGCCGATGGTCGGCCCCCTGCCGATCACCACATTGGTCAGCCGCCACGTCAGCACCATGGAAAGGCCGAATAGGCCGATCGACAGCAGCGACGCCAAGTCGGATGAAGACGGCGAAATCAGCCTGAGCATGGCGGCAGGCAGCATCAGCCAGATGATCAGCGCGGAGCCCCAATTGCTGGCGACGACGTAATGGACAAAGCGGGCGCCGATGCCTGCGAGCGGCGCTGCGACTGCCAGCGCGACGAGCGGCAGGATCCAGGCGCTGAGATCGATCGCGGCCAGCCGCAGCAGGATCGACAGCCGGCCTCCCGCCAGCGGCTCCTCCGCGATTTCATTGGCGACGCCGATCCAGCTGACGAAAAGCGCCGGCAGCGCTATCACGATGGCGAAGAACGAGTTCCAGAAGCCGTCGACCGAGATGTCGAGCAGCAGCAGCCCGTCGGGCTTGCCGGTCATCAGCCGCCATGCGCCGGTCAGATATCGCTGGATTTCGGCTGCGCTCGGCATTTCGCTCTAGCCGAACCAGTCTTCGATGAAGCGGGAATAAATCTGCGTCAGCGTTTCGAGATCGGCGACGGCGACGCGCTCGTCGACCATGTGCATGGTCTTGCCGACCAGGCCGAACTCGACGACCGGGCAGAAATCCTTGATGAAGCGGGCATCGGACGTGCCGCCCGAAGTGGAAAGCGAAGGCTGCCTGCCGGTTATCGCCTTCACGGACCCGCTCAGAGTCTCGATCAGCTTCTCGTCGCGGGTGAGGAAGGCGTGGCTCGGCCGGTCGCGCCAGACAAGCTCGTACTCGATCGGCTCGCTGCGGCCCTTGCGGTACTTCTTGCGGCGACTGGCCGCGTCGAGCCGGTTGTGGATCTCGGCCTGAACCGTTTCGGCTGTCCATGCATCGTTGAAGCGGACGTTGAAAATCGCGGTGGCGTTGGCCGGAATGACATTGGTGGCCGGATTGCCAACGTCTATCGAAGTGATTTCCAGATTGCTCGGCTGGAAATCGGCGGTGCCGGCGTCGAAAGGCGGCTCGATCAGTGCGTCGACGAGCGTCATCAGCCCGCGCACCGGATTATCAGCCAGGTGCGGATAGGCAACGTGGCCCTGCCGGCCGTGCACGGTGACCGCGCCCGACAGCGAGCCGCGCCGGCCGATCTTGATCATGTCGCCGAGCGCATCCGGATTGGTAGGCTCGCCGACGATCGCAGCGTCCCATTTCTCGCCCCGGGAGGCGGCCCAGTCGAGCAGTTTCACCGTGCCGTTGATGGCCGGGCCTTCTTCGTCGCCGGTGATCAGCAGCGACACAGAGCCCCTTGGGTTGCCGTGCTTTTCGATGTGCCGCGCAAGGGCGGCGACGAAGCAGGCGATGCCGCCCTTCATGTCGACTGCGCCGCGGCCATACATCTCGCCATCACGGATTTCGCCGGAAAAAGGCGGCAGCGTCCACGCCGAATCGTCGCCAGCCGGCACCACGTCGGTGTGCCCGGCAAACATCAGATGCGGGCCGTTGCCCGACAGCCTGGCGTAAAGGTTCTCGACGTCCGGCGTGCCGCTTTCTGAGAAGCACGGCCGATCGACCGAAAAGCCGATAGGCTTCAGCATGGCGGCAAGGACGGAGAGCGCGCCGCCCTCGGCCGGCGTGACCGACGGGCAGCGGATCAGGGTTGCGAGATTTTCGGCCGGATCGGTGGGCAGTTTCATGACAAGCGGGATACTGCAAACTGCCGCCCCTGTCACGCAGCGACGGCTGGGCCAGCAGAGCGGCCTTTTGGGTTGCGATCAGAGCTAAACGATATTCGGCATGAGCGAGAAGACGGCGCTTGGCTTTGCTGCAGCATTCCCAGCCTCGCCGAATTCCAGCACCGGATATTCGGCAATCAGCTGAAGCCGTGAGCGGGGCAGAAAGGCCCGCCACGGATCGCCGATCAGCACGTCGATGCCTGCCGTGAGGCAGCGATCGAGAAACACCGTCACGCGTTCGGCGAGGTCGCGTTCGTAGAAAAGATCGCCAACGGCGATGATGTCCACGGGAGGAGGTGGGCCACCGGTAAGGTCGCCCAGGATCGTCGAAACCGTGACATCGTTCGCCGCGGCGTTCAGGTCGATCGCAACCACCGCGTAGCGGTCCGTTTCCGCCGCGATCACTTCGCTCGCGCCCGCCCTTGCCGCGGCGATGCCGACAATACCCGAACCGGCGCCAAGGTCGAGTACGCGTCGGCCTGCCACAATTTCGGGCCGGTCTAGAATATGCCGCGCCAGCGCCAGCCCGCCGCCCCAATAATAGGCCCAGTAGGGCGAGCCGAAGCCTTGCTCATCCAGCTCGGCAAGACGGCGCAGGCCGCTGGCCGGCCCGGCCTTGTGGAGACGGATTTCGGGAACGGAGGGAACCGGGGCGATCGGCAGGTTCGCCCGGATGAATTGCTGAAGGTCCAGGTCAGGGCCGCGCACCATCAGCCCTTCTTGCGGCCGCCGGACTGCTCGATCATCATGATCTTCTGCCAGATCTTGCGCGACAGGTTGGAGCCCAGACTTTCGACATCGTTCACGGCATCGACGACCACCTCGTCGTTGACCGATTGCGCAAAGAGGGCGGCAAGCTTGCCCGAGATCGACAGCATCTCGGAGCAGTAGTCGAGATAGCGGGCGAGGTCGGCGGCATTGAGCTCGCGCACCGGCGAGTGCTCGGTCGCCTTGAAGCCCGACGATAGGGTGGCCGGATCCTTGGTCAACTGGTGCATATCGATGACGTGGATGAGCGAACGCAGCCCATGCAGTTCGCGAAACACCCGCTTGCGCTTGATGCGCTCTTCGGCCCGCACCAGGGCCAGAAAGCCGAGACCGGCGAGCAGCAGCGTGTTGAGCGAGGCTTCGATGCCCTGGACGAAGTCGAACGCGCCGGTGGAGATGCGATCGAAGGACAGAATAGTCCCGACGAAAAGGAACACCGAGGCGCCGGCGGCGATGGCCAGGCCGATCAGGATGCGTACCCACCATATCGGCCGCTCCAGTTCCTTGGCTGCCTTGGCCAGGTCGCGCGACAAATGGACCAGTCCGGCTGCGACCTTGCGCAGGCCTGAATCGGGGAAGCGGTCGGCGATGCGCTCTTCCAGCCGCTCGGCCGTTCCTATGATGAGCACCGGGTCAAGCGTACGGTAGGACATGTCTCGCCCGTCCTGAACTTATTTCGGCTGATTGGTCGCCGCGCCGTAGCGGTTCGGGCCAGGCGTTCCGGGGAAGAGGCAGAGCAGCACAAATGCGATGATGGAAATGACCGGTATGAACAGCGTCGCGGCAATAATGCCGGGCTTGTCGAGATCGTGCAGGCGCTTGACGCTGAGCGCGACGTTCGACCAAATCGAGATCAGCACTGCGGCCCAGAACGCCATTGCCCAGAACTGGCCCTGCGTGCTGTCCTGCGGCACGAGCGTGAAGCGGTACAGCAGGAAAACCTGTACGATCGCCAGAAGCAGGCCGGCAAGAAAATAGGCCGCGCGGCTGACGCGGCCCGAGAAGCGGAAGAAAAGCCAGAAAAGCTGGTCGCGGTCAGGCAAGCGGGTCCGGTCCATACTGGTTGGCGCCTCTGGTACCCTCAAGCATGCCGAGCTCGACGAGTATCCAGATCGCACCGATGAAGGGCAAGATGGCTATGAGCGACCACCAGCCCGATTTGTCGCGGTCATGCCATCGTTTGGCGTAGAGCGCCAGAGCCAGGTAGATCGACGCCAGCGAAGCGAGAATGCTGACGATGCCCATCTGGGCGCCGCCGCCGACATCGATCGACGAACCGATGATGATATCGATCACGGTAGCCACGATGCCGAGCAAGACCAATACGCCGACGCCGGCCCAGAATTTGGCCCGGTTGATGCGGCCGTCAAAGCTGGTGAGAAGCCATTTCCAGTCCATGTCACCCCTCTTGGTATGGAACGCGACATAATTTCGCGCCCGCGGAAGGTGCGTCCGTTTCCGGTAAAGATCAATCTCTCAAAAGCTCGTTGATCGAGGTCTTGGAACGGGTCTGGGCGTCGACGCGCTTGACGATGACGGCGCAGTAGAGGCTGGGGCCGGGCTGGCCGTTCGGAAAGGGTTTTCCCGGCAGCGCGCCGGCCACGACCACCGAATTGGCGGGAACCTCGCCATAGCTGATCTCACCGGTGGCGCGGTCGACGATCTTCGTCGACTTGCCGATGAAGACGCCCATTCCGAGCACCGAGCCCTCGCGCACGATGCAGCCCTCGACGACCTCGGAGCGTGCGCCGACGAAGCAATTGTCCTCGATGATGGTCGGTCCGGCCTGCATCGGCTCCAGCACGCCGCCAATGCCGACGCCGCCGGACAGATGCACGTTCTTGCCGATCTGGGCACAGGAGCCGACCGATGCCCAAGTGTCGACCATCGTGCCGGTGTCGACATAAGCGCCGAGATTGACGAAGGACGGCATCAGCACCGCGCCCGGCGCGATATAGGCCGAGCGGCGCACCACAGCCGAGGGCACGGCGCGGAACCCGGCCTTCTCGAAATCGACCGCGCCCCAGCCGGAGAATTTCGACGGCACCTTGTCCCACCAGACCGCGTCGCCCGGACCGCCCTTGACGATCTCCATCGGATTGATGCGGAAGGATAGGAGCACCGCCTTTTTCAGCCATTGATTGACGCGCCATTCGCCGTCCGGCTGGCGCTCCGCGACGCGGACCTGGCCGCGGTCGAGCAGGTCGAGCGCCGTCTCGATTGCCTCGCGGATTTCGCCGCGCGTTTCCGTCGAAATGGCTTCGCGCTCGTCGAATGCCTTTTCGATGGTCTTTTCAAGGCTGGCCAGATCGGGCTTGGACATGAATTGCTCCGCTACACGCCCTGTTAAGGGCGCTGTCGTTAACGTGGTTTAAAATCGCGCGGACCCTATGTCAGAGGGATGTATCGGGTCAATCACGCCCAGCGTCACGGGACGGCGCAGGCAGACAGAAAGTGGACGGGGAAGCATATGAATCCAATGGAACAGTCCGGATGGACGCCGCTGCCGCATTCGGACGAAGACCTGGAACGCTCCAGAAGCGTGCCGGACACGCCGCAGACGCGTGCCGCCACCTATCGGCTCGCCTGGAACGACGAGGAGTTCATGACGCGGCGGGAGTTGCGCCCGGTCCGGCTGCAACTCGAACTCCTGAAGCCGGAAATGATCCTCGCCGAGCGCGGCATCCAATCGACCGTAATCCTGTTCGGCGGCGCGCGCATTCCCGAGCCGGGCGGCGAGGCGTGGGCAGCCAAGGACGAGCGGCAGAAGCGCAACCTCGAAAAGAACAGCATCTATTACGAGGAGGCGCGCAAATTCGCGCGGCTCTGCTCGCAGCATTCGGCGCTGTCATACTATCGCGAATTCGTGGTGGTGACGGGCGGCGGACCGGGCGTGATGGAGGCGGGCAATCGCGGCGCCGACGATGTCGGCGCGCCGTCGATCGGGCTCAACATCGTCTTGCCGCACGAGCAGGCGCCTAACGCCTATGTGACGCCGGAACTGTGCTTCAACTTCCACTATTTCGCTATCCGCAAGATGCATTTCGTCATGCGCGCCAAGGCGGTTGCAGTGTTTCCGGGCGGCTTCGGCACGATGGACGAGTTCTTCGAGACGCTGACGCTCATCCAGACGGGGCGCATGGAGCGCGTGCCGGTGATCCTGTTCGGCAAGGCGTTCTGGCAGCGCGCCATCGACCTCGATTTCCTGGCCGAGCAGGGCACCATCACCCCCGGCGACCAGGATATCATCGACTTCGTCGACACCGCCGACGAGGCCTGGGAGATCATCGGCAAGTTTTATGAACTCTAGGCGTGAGCCCGAACCGAAGGTCACAGGCGCGAGCGGAGTTCATCCAGGTGCAACCTGCCGATTTCGCGGTCGACGATCGCCGTAATGTCGTGCCGCTTGATGCCGATGTCGCGCAATTCACGATCGTCGAGGCGCTGCAGGTCCTTGAGAGCCAGGCGCCGGCGCTCACGGATGTGGAAAAAGTCCAGTATCCAGGTGAAAAAAGACGCCGCGGGTCTCGCCGGAGGGCGGATTTCATCGATTTCGGTGCAATAGGCCATGGTCCTCGCCTTTCAATGCAATTTGACGTTCGACTGTGAAGAGGACTCTACGCGCTTGAAGCTCCGGCAAAAAACGACTAGTTTTTGCGGCATCGGATAGTTTTATTTGAAGATGATCAATGCCTCACATTCCTGGCACGCGTGCCTTGCAGGCGTTCGAAGCGGCGGGGCGGCACCTGAGTTTCACGCGCGCAGCCAATGAGCTGCATCTTACGCCGGCGGCGATCAGCCATCAGATCAAGGAGTTTGAGGATCAGGTCGGCGTCGAGCTGTTCCATCGGACCAGCCGCACCATGCGGCTGACGGAAGCCGGCGAGGTCCTGCATGTGGCGACGATTGAGGCTCTCACGGGGCTGACCCGCGCGGTATCGCGCGCCCAGAAAATGGCGCGCGGTACGTCACTGTTGAAGGTCACGGCCGACGCGCAATTTGCGTCAAAATGGCTGATGCGGCGTGTGGACGGTTTCAGGAAAGCCTGTCCCGATATCGAGTTGAGATTCGATATTTCTTATGAAGTGCGGGATTTGGAACACGAAGACGTTGATATTGCCATCCGTTTCGGCACCGGAAAATATCCAAGACTTTGCGCCGACCGGCTGTTTGAGAACGTCATAATTCCGGTCTGCCGTCCCCGCCTGCTGGAATCCGGGCCGCCGCTGAAAGAGCCGCGCGATCTCTTCAAGCATACACTTGCCCATATCGAATGGTCCCGCCGCGGCGTGACATGGCCGAACTGGCGAATGTGGATGGCCGCGGCCGGCATCGACGATTTCGACGATAGCCGCACAATCGTCTTTGGCACGTCGACAGACGCCCTGCAGGCCGCCATCGACGGCGATGCGGTCGCACTTGCCGATTTTACCATCGTGGCCAACGATCTTTCGGAAGGCAGGCTGGTGCGCCCGTTCCAATTGGGAATCAAGATGGCCCCGGAGTTCGCCTACTTCCTCGTCTATCCCGAAAGCATGGCCGAGGACCCCCGCATCGTCGCCTTCCGAACATGGATCATCGACGAAGCGTCAAAAACGCACGTATAGCGCGCAACGAGCAATGTCGGGGTGGTTGGCGGCCTTTCCACCCTCTCGCGACCTGCGGAAGGCGAAAGATCGAAGAGTTTGCAGTCTCCTGGCGAGATCATGCGGAAAACAAGCGTAGCGCCGCCATGCCGCAGAGTGGCGCGGTAGCGGGTCGCCGCTGATTCCGCTAAGCAATCGTCATGGCAGGCCGCAGGACATCGCCGGGTTGGTTTCAGACGCTGCGGCGCGACCGCGCGCTGTTTGCCGTGGCCGCGACGCTGGTTCTCTTCGCACATCTGTTCCAGCCGTTGGCCGAGGCGAATGCCGCCAATACAGCCAAGGCCTGGGTCATCTGCACGATGTTCGGCGAGGCCAAGTCCCCGGCCGCGGATGATGCTTTGCCGCCGCCCGGCGCCGCCGACGATTGCCCGACCTGCATCGGCGGCCCTTGCGCCGGGATGGATGCCCCGCCGAAGCTTTCGGCGGGTTCCGAGCCCGCGTTCGCCGCGCCGGCGGCCTATGCCGGCCGGTTCCCGCATTGGCTCGAGACGGAGAACCTTCCGGGCCGCCTGAACGAGCCTCCGCCGGCCATCCGCGCCCCACCCCTTTCCGCCTGAAACATGAATGCTCTTGCGCCCTGGGTGCCGGAGAAAAATCTGTTTTGGACGCGAAAGGACACACCATGCGCCGAATTCTCATGCCGCTTGCCACAGCCTGTGCGCTGACGGCTATTTCGATCATCACCGCCCACGCCCATGCATCGCTCGAAAAGCGCGAGGCCTCGCCGGGCTCCTACAAGGCGGTCCTTAAAATCCCGCACGGCTGCGACGGCCAGGCGACCCACACGGTCCGCCTGCAAATCCCCGAGGGATATATCGGCGTGAAGCCGATGCCGAAGCCTGGCTGGACCATCGCAACGGTCAAGGGCGACTATGCAAAAAAGTACGATCTGCACGGCGAGGACGTTGCTTCCGGCGTCACCGAAGTGACCTGGAGCGGCGGCGAACTGCCTGACGATTTTTACGACGAGTTCACGGTCAGCGGCACGCTGGCCGGTGTTGAGGCCGGGCAGACGCTGTTCTTCAAGACGACGCAGCTTTGCGCCGACGGCGAGGTTGCCTGGATCGAGGAGCCGGCCGAAGGCCAGGATCCGCATTCGCTGGAGCACCCCGCGCCGGCGCTGAAGGTAGCGGCGGCCGGCGGTGGCCATGAAGGTCACGGCGTGCCGGCGGATGCGGCGGTCACGGTTGGAGATCTCGAAATCACCGGCCAGTGGGCGCGGGCGATGCTGCCCGGCCAGCCGGCCGGCGGCGGCTATATGACCATCGCCAACAAGGGCAGCGGGCCCGATCGTCTCGTGTCGATCACCTCGGCCGCTGCCGGCAGGGCCGAGATCCATTCAATGGAGGTGGTCGACGGCGTGATGGTCATGCGTCCGGCTGCTGGCGGGCTGGATATTCCGGCCGGCGCGGCGGTCGAGCTGAAGCCCGGCGGCTTGCACCTGATGTTCATGGAAGTCGCCGAGCGTTTCGTGGTGGGCGCGAGCGTGCCGCTGACGCTGGAATTCGAGAAGGCCGGCAAGGTCGAGCTGACGCTGCCGGTCAAGGCGGCAGGCGGCGGCGGGGATCATTCCAACCACTGATACGGAACGTCGTGCGGGCTTCGGTGTTAACTTCGGCTATGCCAAGGGAGAATGCCGATGGTCCGCACGACGAGACCGAACGACATGACCGCCAAGCGCCGCGCGGCAGAGGCTGGAAAGCCGGCGGTCGGCCAGCCGGCGAGCGACGAGAACGCGCCGAAAAAGCGCGTCGGGCGGCTGGAGGAAAGCGTGCGCGGCAATGACGGGCTCGGCATTTCGCGGGCCGACCGCGGCGGCCTCGACGGCAGCGAGACCGAAGACGCGTTGAAACGAGCGGTCGTCCGCTCCAACATCAAGCGCGGCAGCCGAAAGGCCTGAAAAGTCCAGCGCTATTCCGCCGCTTGCGGTTTTGCGGCCAACTCCGTCTCGACCGGCCGTGGCCGGTGGACGAATATCACCAGCACGAAGGAAATAATCATCAGCAGGTACCAGGAGCCGAGCTTCTGGATCGATACCGGCGTCCATGCGTCCCGCTGCCCCGGATAAATCCACGCGCGCGACCATGTGCCGATATTCTCGGCGAACCAGATGAACAGCGCGACCAGCAGGAAACCGGCCAGCAGCGGCATTCTGTGGCGGACACGGAAGACGCGGTAGTGAACGATTGTGCGGAAATAGAGGATCGCCGTCGCGGCAAACAATCCGTAGCGCATGTCGACGACATAGTGGTGGGCGAAGAAATTGACATAGATCGCGACCGCCAGAACGGCCGTCGCCCAGAGCGGCGGATAGACGGCGTAGCGCATGTCGAAAATGCGCGAGATGCGGGCGAGATAGGAACCGACCGCAGCATACATGAAGCCGGAAAACAGGGGTACGCCGCCGATACGAAACATGCTTTCTTCGGGATAGATCCAGGAGCCGGCCGATGTCTTGAATAGCTCCATCGCCGTGCCGACGATGTGGAAGATCAGGATGATCTTGGCTTCGGCGAGTGTTTCGAGCTTGAGACCCAGCATGCAGAGCTGGATCGCCAGAGCGGCGAGAAACAGGAAATCGTAGCGTTCGATGCCGGAATCGTCCGGCCAGAACAATCGCGTGGCGATGATGAGAGCCAGCATGGCTCCACCGAAAAGGCAGGCCCATGCCTGCTTCAGGCCGAACACCAGGAACTCTACCAGTGCACCGTAAAGGCCGCGCGCCGGAAGCCGATCGAGCACGCCATGGGCGGCGGCGTCGATCCGTGCTTCGACCGAGGTGAATCGCTTCAAGCCTTACGATCCTGGATCAGCGTGTTTAGGAAGCTTGCAAGATCGTCGGTGACGAAATCGACGGCATCGTCGAAGGCCGGATCGCGTTCCCAGATTTCGGAGAAGGTCGGTTCGAAATTTTTCGGAACGATCAGCACGGTCAGCATGCCGAGCGCCTTGGGCACGATGAGATTGCGCGCCAAATCTTCGAACATGACCGCGTTGCGTCCGGTTATCTTATGAAGCTCTAGAAACCTGTCGTAGGTCTGCTGCGCCGGCTTCGGCGTCAGCCCGGCGGCGACGATGTCGAAAATGTCGTCGAAATGATCGAGTATGCCGAGTTGCCGCGCGGTGCGCTCGGCGTGGCCGCGGTCGCCATTGGTGAAGATGAACTTGCGGCCCGGCAACTGCTTGATGGCGACTCCCAGTACCGGGTCCGGCACCAGCCAGGAATAGTCGATGTCGTGGACCTTGTTGAGGAAGTCGTCGGGGTCGATCTTGTGGCGCTGCATCAGCCCGGATAGCGTCGTCCCGTATTCCTGATAGAGCTCCTTCTGCAGCTTGCGCGCCTCCTCGCGCGGAAGCGTCAGCAGTTCCGACACATAGGCCGTCATCTTCTGATCGATCTGCGAGAACAGGTTGGTGTGGTGCGGGTAGAGCGTGTTGTCGAGGTCGAACACCCAGTCGGTGACATGGGCGAAGCGGGCGGGATCCGGAAGCTCGGTCATAGGGTTCCTTACGCAAACATCGAGGCTTTTGGAAGCCGGTTCGCTTTGTCCGATCTGCCGCAACCAATGGTGGTGGAAATGCCGCGTTGGCTCGAATTTTAGCCATCGCGGAAAGGAGACCTTCATGGCTTTTGCGGCATTGAGGCGGCCGAGTGGAGGCGGCGGATGAACAGCATTATCGTGAGGTCGGCAATCGTGGCGCTTCTGGCAGCCGCCGTCTCGGTGCTGATCGTTTCGGCGGCAGTTCCAGCACTTGGCGGCATGGTCGACGGGACAGCCATCCTGATGTGCGTCTTGTGCCCGCTGGCGACGGCGTGGCCGGCGAGCGCCTTCACATTCTGGCAAAGCGACAGGCTGAAGCAGGCGCATCGCGAACTCGCCCGGACGCACGCGCAGCTTGCCGCCGCGCATCGCCGGCTGGCGGAAAAGGCGAGCCGCGATGACATGACCGGCATGCTGAACCGCGAAAGCTTCTTCGCAGCCCTCGACCGCTCGCGCCGCAAGACCGACCGCGGCGCGCTGCTGATCATCGATGCCGATCATTTCAAGAAGATCAACGACAGTTTCGGCCATCTGACGGGCGACCGGGCGCTGCTCGAGATCGCGGCGGCGATCGCCCGCGGCGTGCGCAGCGGCGACATTCTCGGCCGGATCGGCGGTGAGGAATTCGGCGTTTTCCTGGTCGGCGCCACGGCGAAGGAAGCCGAGCGCGTCGCCGAGCGCATCCGCCGCGAGGTCGAACTGATCCGCTTCCGTCCGATCGACGAGCGCACCATCCCGCTGACCGTCAGCATAGGCGGAGCCAATTGCGCGCCGGATGCAAGCGTGTCCGACCTGATGCGCGCCGCCGACAAGCGGCTCTACCAGGCAAAGAACGGCGGCCGCAATCTGGTCATCGTCGACGACGGCATCGCCGAGGCTGCCTAGCAGCCGGCCAGAAGTCCCGCAGACAGGCGAGACCGTCACGCCGCGGATCGTCTTCCGCGCGATAGGCCGGATGCAGGAGATCGATCTTCAGGCCGGGATAATGATGGCCGAAGCGATGGCACGGGCAGAAATCGACTGCGGAAATCATCGCGCTTCCCAAGTCCGCCCGGCGGCTTCGAGAACCCGACGCGCTGCGGCGAGCGCCGCTTCGGCCCGCGCCTTTGGCCCGAGCGTGCTTGCCAGTTCATGGTTCGGAACCTCGACTCTGATCGTGACACCGTCCAGGCCGGCGGCACCGAGCCGACGATGAGCACGTCGCATACGCCGATCGGGCCGTCGCCGCTCATCCCGACAGGCTCTCGGTTTCCAATATCCCCGGCGACAGGCTGCGGGCGCTGCGGAAGAAGCGCGACGCGCTGCTTGCCTGGCCGAGCTCGGCGGCCGCTGCCTTCAGCGGCTCGGCGAGTTCCTTCATGCGCTCAGGCGTCAGGCGGGCAGCGGGGCCGGCGATGCTGAGCGCGCCGACCACCGTGCCCTGCTGGCCCAGACGGACGGGCACGGCCATCGCCGCCATGCCGACGATGTAGCTGTCGACGGCAACGGAGTAGCCGCGCCGCCTCGTATCGGCGAGCCGTGCGAGCAGTTCCGTGGCCGTCTTTGGCGCGTTGGGGCCGGGCGTCTGCAGCCTTGGCACAAAACCCTGTTCGGCGACCATCATGAGAGCTTCGTCGTCGTCCAGCGTGGAGAGAAAGGCCTGGCCGCCCGCAGTCGAGGCGAGGTGGAGGACGACGCCCTGTTCCTTGCCGGGATCATAGCGCAGGCCGGTGGTTGCCCCTTGAGCGACCGCGACCCAGACCAGCTTTCGGTCGTCGATGACGCTGAGCCGGATGAGTTCGCCGCTGGCTGCCGCCAGACTGTCGAGGATCGGCTGGGCGATATCGGTGACGCCGCTCTGGCCGAGGAAGCTCAGGCCCATGGCCGCGAGCTTGATGGTCAGCGAATAGTCGCCCTGCGCACGGTCCTGGCGCACATAGCCGAAGCGGGCGAGCTCGTTGAGCAGCCGGTGGGCGGCGCTCGGCGGCAGGCCGAGGCGGTTAGCGATGGCGCTGACCGAGAGGCCCTCGGCATTTTCCGAGAGGAGTTCGAGGATGCCGAGCGACCGTTCGAGAATGCTGGTCATGCCCCATGCTCCGAATTGGCCGGGCGGGCAGAAATGGCCTCGACCTGTGTTTCGCGCCCGCTCTCGGCCGCCCGGCGGATCGCGTCGATGGTGGCGAGGTTTTTCGCGGCTTCGATGCCCGACACCAGCGGCTCGGCGCGGCCGGCGATCACCGCGCCGAAATGCCTTATCTGCGCGCCGTAGGGGTCTTCCGGCTCGATTGCGAGGGTTTTTCGGTCGAGCGTCTGGGTCCAGCTTTTCTCACCCTTGTGCGACCAGTATGTCAGGTCGGGCAGCGACAAGCCGCCTTCGGAGCCGGCGAAGAAATGTGACTGCACGGGATGCGCGGGAAAGCGCTGGATGTTTTCGCCGGCCGAAAGATCCCAGGCCCACGGCCCAACCGCTGCATCCGAGACCGTCAGCGACGCCAGACCGCCATCTTCGAAGCGCAGGATGGCCGCCGCGGTGTCCTCCACCTCGAACCCGCGCATGGCATTGGAACTGATTGCCGAGACGGAGGCGACGTCGCCGAAGAAATGGCTCATCAGGTCGACTTCGTGGATCAGATTGATGAGCAGCGGCCGCCGACGCCCGGCTGACGCCGCCATGCCGTGCTGAAATAGTCGCCGCCCTTGTAGAGCGAGCAAACCACGGAGGCCATGACGAGCTTGCCGATAGCGCCTTCGGCGATCGCCTTTTTCGCAGCGCGGATGATGGGGTTGTGGCGTCGGTGATGGCCGACCAGCAGCGGCGCGCCGGTGCGGTCGGCGACTGCGAGCAGAGCGGCTGCTTTGGCGACCGTGTTGGCGATCGGCTTTTCGAGAAGCACCGGCAGGCCGGCTTCGAGCAATTGGGCGGATATTGACACGTGCAGTTCGTTGGGCGTCGCCACGATCACGCCATCGGCGTCTCCGGCTGCAATCATCGCCTCGACGCTGGCATGGAGCGGCACGCCGCGGGCTTTGGTGATCTCGGCGGCACTGGGACCCGGATCAACAATGCCCGTCAGCCGGAAGCCGTCCGTCCGGGCGATCGTTTCCATGTGGGTGATTCCGATAAGGCCGGCTCCCACCAGTCCTATGCGAATGTCCGCCATTGCTGCCATTCTCCTACGGTGCTCGGCATCGAGCGCCGAGACGCACTTCTCTATGCCAAAATTGTAGAAATTGGAATAGCATTCAATTCTTGAATAACATTTCAATTCTGCTAGAACATCCCCAGATCGCAGGCTAGCCGTGGGGTTTGTGCGGCCGGTAGTTTCGCTAGGGCCATTCGATGAGCAAAGCATCAACCGTCCTGGCCGGCATTCCCGACGGCGCGCGCTACGATGTGGCGGTGCTCGGCGCGGGAGCTGCCGGAATGGCGGCCGCAATTTACGCGGCGCTCGAAGGCAGGCGCGTCATCCTGATCGAGCGCACCGAATATGTCGGCGGCACTTCGGCCTTTTCGGCGGCGACGACTTGGGTCCCCAATACGCATCATTCCAAAGCGATCGGGGCGGAAGACAGTTTCGAGAAGGCGAGCGGCTACCTGGACCGCGCCGTTGGCAACCGCTCCTCCAAGGCGTTCCGCGACGCATTCCTGAAGGCTGGTCCCGACGCGATCCGCATTATCGAGGACGGCGCGGGCGTGAAATTCCGGCCGCGGCCATTTCATCCCGACTATCTGTCCGAGCTGGAGGGATCGACCTCGTTTGGCCGCGCGCTCGAGCCCCTGCCTTTCTCCGCAAAGGATCTTGGCGGCGATCTCGACCTGATCCGGCCGCCGATCCCGGAATTCACCATTCTGGGTGGCCTGATGGTCGACCGCGACGACATCGCCAATCTGCTGGCGATGACGAAATCGCTCAAGGCGGCGCGCTATTCGGCGAAGCTTATCGGCGGCTACTTCCTCGACAGGCTCAGCCATTCGCGCGGCACGCGGCTGGTGATGGGTAATGCGCTGATCGGGCGGATGCTGGAGGCTACGCGCCGGCTCGGCGTCGAGCTCGCGGTGAACGCCCGCGTCACCGAGATCACCGAGACCGAAGGCAGGGTGACGGGCATTGTCGCCGTCCAGGGCGGCGTTGTGCGCCGGCTTTCCATCAGCGGCGGCGTGGTGCTGGCGAGCGGCGGCTTTTCGAGGCATCCGGAACTCAGGCAGAAATACCTGCTGAAGCCGGTTCCGGAACACAGTCCCTCGGCGCCCGGCCACACCGGCGAGCTGCATGATCTGGCGCTGAAGCTCGGCGCGCATCATGGCAAGGGGGCGCAGCAGAACTGCTTCTGGGCGCCGGTTTCGGTGCGCCGCCGTGCCGACGGCACGACCGCTGTGTTCCCGCATTTCGTCTTCGACCGCTCGAAACCCGGCATCATCACGGTCGGGCGCGACGGCAAGCGCTTCGTCAACGAAAGCACGTCCTACCATCTTTTCGTCAGCGCGATGTTCGCGGCCAACAGGGACGGTTCGGCCATCCCCGCCTATCTGATCACCGACAGCGCGGGGCTGAAGAAATACGGGCTGGGCATGGTCCGGCCCGGCGGCAAGGGGCTGAAGCCTTTCCTCGCCGACGGCTATCTCGCCAAGGCCAATACGCTTGCCGAACTGGCGCAAAAGCTCGGCATCGACGCCGGAGGATTGGCGGCATCGGTCGCCTCCATGAATGAATATGCCAAGACGGGAGTCGATCCCGATTTCAAGCGCGGCACGACGATCTACGAACGCGCCAATGGCGACCCCGCGCACGGGCCAAACCCGACGCTCGGGCCGATTGGCGCAGCGCCATTCTATGCTGTGAAGCTCTATCCCGGCGACATAGGCTCGGCGATGGGGCTGGTGACCGACGAGCATGCGCGCGCGCTGCGCAAGGACGGGACGCCGATCGAAGGACTCTATGCGATCGGCAACGATATGCACTCGATCATGGGCGGAACCTATCCCGGCCCCGGCATCACCATAGGCCCAGGCATCACGTTCGGCTACATCGCCGCCACCCACGCCTCGCGCCGGGCGGCTTCCTGATGCGGGTTCTGGTCACCGGCGGCTGCGGATTTCTGGGCGGCTGGGTTGTGCGCGCACTGGTCCGGCGCGGGCATGAGGTGCGCATCCTAGACGCGAGGCCGGATACAGCCCGTCTCGACTTCGTCGAACCGGGCCTGTCGGGAAGGGTCGAGATCCGCGCCGGCGACGTGACCGTTAAGGACGAGGTGATGCGGGCAGCGGAGGGCTGCGGCGGCGCCGTCCACCTCGCCGGAATCATGACCGTCGACTGCCGCCGCGATCCCCTGCGCGCGACAAACATCAATCTGATCGGCAGCCTCAATCTGTTCGAGGCGGCGCTTGCGGCGGGCATGCGGCAGGTCGCCTATGCCAGCACAGCCGGCGTCTATGGACCCGACGACGGACGCCATCCCCGGCCGATGACGCATTACGGCGCGCTGAAGCTCGCGGTCGAAGGCTCGGCACGCGCATATGTCGTCGACCATGGCCTTCGCAGCGGGGGCTTCCGGCCGTACATCGTCTACGGGCCGGGAGAGGGTTTGGGCATCAGCGCCGGACCGAGCATTGCGCGGCGCAGCCGGACGAGGCCGCCGAGATCATGTTCAGCGGCCGGGTCGGCATGGTGCATGTCGAGGACGTGGCCGAAGCCTTCGCCGCTACCGTCGATGCGAAACTGGACGGCGCCGAAGCGCGCAACCTGGTCGGCGAGGTGACGACGATCGACGCCTTTGTCGAGGAACTCAAACATCAGGTTCCGGGTGCCCGCATCACGGCGTCGGGCGCGCCGCTGCTGATCGCATCCGACCTTGAAATCGCACCGCAGCCGGCCTGGCTTGCCGGCTTGCCGAAGACGGGTGTGGCCGACGGGATTGGCGCGCACGCTCGCACACTATGCAAACGAGTTTGACATGCCCCTGAAGCTCGACGGCGAAACGCGGCTGTTCATCATCATCGGCGACCCGATCGCCCAGGTGAAGTCGCCGGCGTTCCTGTCCGCAATCCTGGCCCGGCGTGGCGCCAACGCGCTGGTCGTGCCTGCCCATGTCGGCACGGCCGACCTGCCGGCCTTCATGCGCTCGGTGCGGCTGATGCAGAATCTCGACGGCATCGTGGTGACGGTGCCGCACAAATTCGCGGCGCTCGATTATTGCGACCTACCGAGCGAGCGGGCGGCCTTCGTCGGTTCGGTCAATGTCATGCGCCGGCTGGCGGACGGGCGCTGGGACGGCGACAATCTCGACGGGCTCGGCTATCTCGACGGCATCGCCAGGGAAGGCTTCTCGGTGGCCGGCAAGTCGGCGCTGCTGGTCGGGGCGGGCGGCGCCGGTTCGGCGATCGCGCTCGAAATACTGAAGCGCGGGGCGACGCGGCTAGCCATCCACGACGCCGACAAGGAACGCCGCGATCGGCTGGTCGCCAAGCTGGCGGGACGCTTCCCCGGCCGGGCGGAAGTCGGGAGCGCGGATCCGACGGGCTTCGATCTCGTCGCCAATGCGACGCCGATGGGCATGAAGGAGGGCGACCCGCTGCCAGTCGACGCCGCCCGGCTGTCGAAAGACCAGTTCGTGGCCGACGTCATCACCGGGCCGGCTGTTTCGCCTCTCGTGCAGCACGCCCGCGATCTGGGCTGCGGCACGATGATGGGCGTCGGCATGTTCAACGCGCAGGCCGAACTGCTTGTCGACCGCATGCTCGGGCAGGGAGAGGCCGCGCTGTAGCCGCGCGGCCTGCTGCCAACCGAGGCCTACTTTGCCAGTCCGCTCTTGATCTTGCCGACTTCCTCGGCGCTGATCTCGCCGACCGTGGTGACTTCGCCGTTCTGGATGCGCCACAGGCGAAACGGACCGGTGATGTCGCCATATTCGTCGAAGCTGACCGGGCCGATGACGCCTTCATACTTGATCGGCTTGCCTTCTTTGATGAGGCCAAGCGCCTTGGCGAATTCCTCCTTGCCGGCATGGATCGGCTCGCCGCCGGCCGCGACCACTTGCGGGATCGCAGCCTTGATCGCGGCGGCGTCGCCCTTGCCCGCCTTCGCCACTGCAAGCGCCACGATAGCGCCGGCGTCGTAGGAGCGGTCGGCCGCCGGCGCGTCCGGCTTGATGCCGCCCGAGAATGCCTCGTAGGCGCCGTTGAAATATTCGGTCGAGGCGGTCGGGCTGGTGCCCGACGAGGTGCCGTAGGCGTCGTTCAGATATTGCGCGCCGACGGCCTCGATGAACTCGGCCGAGTTCATGCCGTCATTGAGCAGGAATTTCGGCGCGCCGCCGCCCGAGATCCAGGCGCGGGCTATGGTCGCTCCGTCGACGGGATAGCTGACGAGGTAGAGCGCTTCCGGCTCGCCGGCCATGGCCGCGCTCGCCTCGGACGAGTAGCTGGCCTGCTTCTCATTGTAGGGCGTGACCGACGTGATAGCGCCGCCGAGCTTTTCATAGGCGGCGGTGAATTCGCGCACCATGTTGACGCCGAAATCATTGTTGACGTGGATGATAGCGATCTTCTTCAGCCCCTGGTCGAGCGCGTATTTGGCCGCCGCCGTGCCTTGCAGCGCGTCCGAGGTGATGGTGCGGAAGAACACGCCGTTGGTTTTGCCGTCGCGGGCAAGCTGGGTAAGCGTCGGCGAAGACGAAGCCGGCGAAACCTGCACGACGCCTGCTGGCGCCGTCACCGAAGTCAGGATCGGGATCGACACCGACGAGATGATGCCGCCGATGATGACCGGCACCTTCTTGATGTTGACGAGCTGCGTCGCCTGGTCGACCGCAACGGTGCCCTGGCTCTGGCTGTCGCGCGTGTCGGTGACGAGATTGCAGCCGCCGACGCCGCCGGCCTCGTTGAAGTCGCGGAAGGCCATCTCGACGGATTTCGCGCCGGCCTGGCCGTATGCGCCGGCCGGGCCGGTCAGTTCCATGACGACGCCGATGGTGATGTCGCAATTCTGCGCAGCCGCCGGCAGGGCCGATGCCCCAAGACCGGTCAGCAGCGTGGTGATCAGAAGCATCTTCTTCATGTCGCATTCCCCTTTTGTTTGGCCGGCATGCGCGCGGCCGCTGGTTCATTCTTGCTTGCGGTATTCTCGCGCCGTCTCCCGCGGCGCGGGGTTCAGGCGGCTCCCTTGTTGAGATTGTATTTCATGATCATGCCGTGGCGTCCGCCGCGGTCGCGCTCCAGCTCGTAGACATCGCCGGAGAGCGGGCTTGCCATGGCCAGCACGGCCTCGATCCGGCCATGGTCGTCTTCAGTCAACGCCAGGCTGGAGATCGCCAGGTTCGACTTGAGGTGCGAGCGGTTGCGCGCGCCGACGATGACACCGCCGACGCCCGGCCGCGAGAGCATGGCCGCGCTGGCCACCGTCGCGATGTCGACGCCGTGCCCGTCGGCTATACCGCGCAGGGTCGTGAGCAGGGTCTGGAACAGGTCCCAGCCGCCGAAATCGTCGATGATGAGTTTGTATTTGACGAGTGAGCGGTTTTCGAGCGGCTCGGAGGGCTCGGCGGCCCCCAGCCATTTGTCGCCGAGAAAACCGCCGGCGACGGTGCCGTAGCAGAGCAGCGAGACGCCGTGGCGGGCGGCCTTGGCCGTCATGCGCTTGGCCGGACGCGCGTCGAGCAGCGAATACTGCACCTGCATGGAGACCAGCGGCACGCCTCCCTGGATGATGGCGAGCATGTGGTCGGTGTCGAAATTGGTGCCGCCGACCTGGCGGATCTTGCCTTCCCGGCGCAATTCGCCGAGCCATTGCGCGGCTTCCAGCCAGCGCGGCGCGTCGTAGTCCCACCAATGGAACTGCACGAGGTCGAGGCTGTCGAGATTGAGCCGGCGCAGCGACTGGTCGATGACGCCTTCGACATAAGCCTTGGTTATGCGCGGCAGCACATCGAGATCGGGCACGAATTTGGTGTGGACCCGGATGCGGTCGAGCGCTTCCTGTCCGCGCAGGTCGCGATAGCGCAGGCGGAAACGGCCGATCAATTCCTCGACGCCGGTATAGATATCAGCGCAATCGAAAGTGGTGATGCCGGCGTCGGCAAACGCGACCATGTCGGCGATCGGGTCGTCGCTGCGGACAGCGCCGTGCCCGCCGGCGAGCTGCCAGCCGCCGCGAATGACACGGGAGATTTCGTAGCCCGGCGCGAGTTGGATGCGCTGCATTGCCGTGTGGTCAGTCATCGAGCGGCACCGCCGTGGTCTGGGCATGGCTGAAGCGGCGAAGGCCGAGCCGGATTATGCGGAAGCGGGACGAGCAGTTCGGGTCGGGGCAAGCCACTTCCGCGTCGGTGGTCATCCAGTCGTTCTTGTGGGTCGGTCGCTGCTTGGCCGGCAGCAGCGGCAGGAGCGCAGCCAGCGAGTAGATAGAAAAGCCTTGGCCCGGCGGCAGATGCAGCATCTCGCCGTGCAGCTCGAAATAGTCACCGACCTTGGCTCCGCAATAGATCGGGCCGCCTTCCGGCGCGGTCACCTCGACGCGCAGATCGTAAAGCTCGAAGGAATCGTCGCGGGCGTCAGCCATAGCTCACCGCCTTTTCTGGAACATCCTGCTCATCGAGGCGGGAGCGGATGAGATTGAAGGAACGGGTGATGTCGTCGGTCAGCGCCTTGATGGAGCCGGCGACGTCGCCGCGCTCGAGCGCCTCGATCAGCGCCCAGTGATGATGGGTGGCGGGTATGTCGCGGCGCTCGTCATGGATATGCGCCGCGGCGCGCACATAAGGTCCGGACTGCAGCCACAGGCTTTCGACGATAGGGATCAGCACGGCCGAGCCGGCGGCGCGGTAGATGTAGAAATGGAAGGCGTGGTTGAGTTCCGAGGTGGTCTGCGCCTTGTCCTTTTCATGGCCGCGAAACGCCGTCTCGCATTCCACGGTGAGCTGCCGCAGTCGTGCGAAATCATCACCCGAAAGATTGGGCAGAGCGAGCGCGGTGATCTGCCCTTCGATCAGGCAGCGCGCGCGGGCGAGATCGTCCAGCCTTTCGCGGGTGATGACGGGTACGCGCACCGAGCGGTTGGGCAGCGCCTCCAGCGCCTGCTCGGAAACCAGCCGGCCGAGCGCCTCGCGCACCGGCATGGTGCTGGTCTGCAGCGTCTCGGCGACGTCCTGGATGCGCAGCATGTCGCCGGCGTCGAACATTCCGTGGATCAGCGAACGGCGCAGCTCGGCATAGACGCGGTCATGCAGGGTTTCGCGGCCGACCGGGGAGAGCGCGCGGCGGCTCATGCTTGGGACCTTTGAACTCTGCTCGGTTGAGTATTTGTACTGTCCGAGCGAATTCTGAAAAGGTCTCCGGCTAACGCCGGGTGGGCGTATTCGACTGCGCGCTGACATTCCCGTTCGGGCATTGTGACCGCCGTTCGACTTCATGCCGCGGGGCGCGGCCGTCCAGATTTTTTAGTTGCGTTTAGGCGCGATGTAAAGTTTGATCAAACATCAGCGATCACAATTTTGACGTACGGAAGCCGCGATGCCGTCTGCCGCCGACGCACCAAGACCGACGAGCTCCGCAGCGGCCATGCCTGTCGAGGCGCGTGATCTGGTGAGGCGGTTCGGCGGCCTGCGTGCAGTCGACGGCATGTCGATTGCTCTCAGGCAAGGTGAGATGCTGGGCCTTATCGGGCCGAACGGGGCGGGCAAGACCACCCTGTTCAACCTGATTGCCGGCAGCCTGAAGCCGACCTCCGGCTCGATCCAAATCTCCGGCGAGGAGGTGTCCGGTGAAGGCCCGGAGCGGCGCATCGCGCACGGTCTGGGGCGCACCTTCCAGATACCGCGCCCGTTTCCGGAAATGACGGTGCTCGAAAACGTCTTGACCGGCGGCCAGAGCCAGGCCGGCGAACACATCTGGAGGAATTTCCTGCAGCCGGGCCGCGTCGCCGCCGAGGAGAAGGCGGCTGTCGACCGGGCGCGGTCGCTGCTCGACTTTGTCACGCTCTCCGGGCTCGAAGATGAGCCGGCGCGGGTGCTCTCCGGCGGGCAGCGCAAGCTGCTCGAACTCGCCCGCATATTGATGGCCGACCCCGAAACGATCCTGCTCGACGAGCCGGCGGCCGGCGTCAACCCGACGCTGCTTGAGATCATTATCGACCGTGTTCTCGATCTCAATGCGCGGGGAAAATCGGTGCTGCTGATCGAGCACAATATGGACATGGTGGCGCGGCTTTGCGGGCGCGTCGTGGTGATGGCGGCTGGGCGGCACCTGGCCGAAGGGCCGCCGGCCGAGGTCGCACGCAACCCGGCGGTCATCGAAGCCTATCTAGGCGGGGTCGCGGCGTGACTGCGTCCGACCGACCCGTAGCGCTTTCGACAAAGGCGCTCGTTGCCGGCTACGAGCGCGACCTGCCGATCGTGCGCGGCGTCGATTTTGCGATCCGCCAGGGCGAACTGGTCGTGGTGCTCGGACCGAACGGGGCCGGCAAATCGACCTTCGTCAAGGCGATAGCCGGGCTGGTGCCGGTGCATTCCGGAACGGCATCGCTTGGCGCGGCCGACATCACATCTGTGCCGGCACATGAGAAGATCCGCCACGGACTGGCCTTCGTGCCGCAGACCGAGAACATCTTCGCGACGCTTTCCATCCATGAGAACCTGCTTTTGGCGGCGAATATCCTGCCCAAGGAGCGGCGGCAGGAGCGCATCGCCGCGCTTTATGGAATGTTTCCCGATCTCGCCGCGCGGCCCTCGCTGCGCGCCGGCCAGCTTTCGGGTGGGCAGAGGCAGATGCTGGCAGTGGCCCGGGCGCTGGTCGTCGAGCCTTCGGTCCTGATCCTGGACGAGCCTTCGGCCGGCCTGTCCCCGAAGATCGTCGCCGAGGTTTTCTCGACGCTGAAGGCGATCAACGAAACCGGGGTCACCATCGTCCTGGTCGAGCAGAACGTGAAGGCGGCTCTCGCCATCGCCGACCGCGCGGTCATCTTGGTCGAGGGCCTGCTGCGCCATGAGGGTCCGGCGGCGACGCTCGCCGACGACCCGATCGTGGCGGAGCTCTATCTCGGCGCGCGGCACGTGCCGAAGGCGGCTGGCCAATGAACCCGCAGGCGCTGATGGACGGGCTGGTCACCGGCTCGATGATAGGGCTTGGCGCCATCGGCGTGACGCTGACCTATTCGATCCTGCGGTTCGCCAATTTCGCGCATGGCGAATTCCTGGCGTGGGGCGCTTACATCGCGCTGGCGGTGAGCGGCGCACTCGGCTGGCTGGCTCCTTCGCTGCTGGCGCCGATCGGCCCTTTCTCCTTCGGCTGGTCGCTGCCGATTGCCGCGATCGCGGCGATCGCATTGACTGGCGGGCTCGCGCTTCTGGTTGACGCTTTGCTGTTCGGCCGCCTGCGCGCCCAGCGCAGTACAGTCATCATCATGGTCATGGCCAGCTTCGGCGCGGCGCTGACGTTGCGCAGCCTGCTCGAATTTATCTTCACTGCAAAGCCCGCCTACTACACCAAGGCTCTGCAGATCGCGCTGCCACTCGGCGGAGGGTTGAGAGCGACACCGGATCAGTTGCTGTCGCTTGGCCTAGCGGCGATATTGGTCGTGACCCTCCATGTGCTGCTGACCCGCACCACGATCGGCCGGTCCATGCGCGCAGTGAGCGAGAACCAGCAGCTTGCCGGCGTTGTCGGCGTCGATGTGCGCAAGGTGATCCGCACGGTCTGGCTGCTCGGGGCGGGACTGGCCGCAGTCGCCGGCATCATGGCCGGGCTGCTGGTGCAGGTCCGTCCCTATATGGGCCTTGACCTGCTGTTGCCCCTGTTTGCGGCAGCGATCCTCGGCGGCATAGGCAGCGTGCCGGGCGCGATGCTCGCTGGGTTGATCGTCGGCCTTACCGAAGCATTTGCCGTGCAATTCGTCGGCGCCGAATGGCGTGCGGCCATCGCCTTCGTCATCCTCGTCGCCGTCCTGCTCTTCCGGCCGCAGGGTATTTTCGGGAGGCCGGAATGAGCGTCGAACTGATCGCCTACGGCGCCTTCTTCCTGACCATGGCGCTGACCTACGCCATCATGTGCCTCGGGCTCAACGTCCAGTGGGGCCAGACCGGCCTGTTCAATGTCGGCATTGCCGGTTTTGTCGCGATCGGAGCCTACGTCTCGGCGCTGCTGACGACGCCGGATGCGGCTGGCCGCTTCGGCGGCTTCGGCCTGCCCATCGTTGCCGGCTGGCTGGGCGCGGCGCTGGCGGCGGGGCTCGTCGCCTTCCTGATCGGCGCGCTCACGATCAGGCTTCGCGCCGACTATCTGGCCATCGCGACATTCGGCGTCGCCGTTGCTGTGCAACTCTGCGCGCTCAACCTGGAACTGGTCACCGGCGGGCCGTTCGGCATCGGCTTCATTCCGCGGCCGTTCGCCAGCCTGGCAGGCGATCCGCTCGCCTTCAGCCTAGCCAATCTCGGCGTCCTCGTCCTGGTCGTGCTCGCGCTCTATCTGGCGTTGGAACGGCTGCTGCGCAGCCCGTGGGGCAGGGTGTTGCGCGCCATCCGCGAGGACGAGACGGCCGCGCTCGCGCTCGGCAAGAGCGCGACGAGGTTCCGGCTGCAGGCATTCGCCATAGGCGGCGCGATCATGGGCCTGGCCGGCGCCGCGCAGGCGCACTTCATCGGCTTCATCGCGCCCGACAACTATATGCCGATGCTGACCTTCCAGGTCTGGGCGATGCTGATCGTCGGCGGCTCCGGCAACAATCGCGGTGCGATCCTCGGCGCGATCCTGGTCTGGGGCATCTGGGCCGGTTCGGCGGGCGCGATAGCGTCGCTGTTCCCGCCCGGTGAGCAGGCCCGCGCGGCCTCGCTGCAGATCGTGATGATTGGCGTCGGGCTATGCGCGATCCTGCTTTTGCGCCCACGCGGCATTCTGGGCGAGGTGAAGACCGTCTCCCGCCACATCGGGCGGCTGGCCGGCAAACCGGTGTCCGAACCATGAGCGAGCATTCCATGCAGCGACGTCCCGACCGCATCGCCGTTGGCGACAACAACATCAGCCGGCTGATCTGCGGCCTCTGGCAGGTCGCCGACCTCGAAAAAGGTGGCACGCTGCTCGATCCCGAACGCGGCGCCGACGCGCTCCAGGCTTATGCCGAGGCGGGCTTCGATACGTTCGACATGGCCGATCACTATGGCAGCGCCGAACTGATTGCCGGGCGGCTGCTCGCGCGCTACCCCGATGCCTCGCGCCGGCCGGCGGCTTTCACCAAATGGTGTCCCGAGCCCGGCCCGATGGCTGCCGAAATCGTGCGTAAGGGCGTACAGGAACGGCTAGACCGGCTCGGCGTCGACAGGATCGACCTGTTGCAGTTCCACTGGTGGACCTTCGAGCATCCGGCCTGGCTCGACGCGCTGTACGAAATGGCGCGACTGAGGCAAGACGGCCTGATCGGCGCGCTCGGCGTCACCAATTTCGACGCCGCGCATCTGGCGCTGGCGCTAGCCGACGGCGTGCCGATCGCGACCAACCAGGTTTCGTTCTCGCTCGTCGACCGCCGGGCGGCGGGTGCGCTGGCGCAGCTTTGCGAAAGATCCGGCGTGAAGCTGCTGGCCTATGGCACTCTCTGCGGTGGTTTCCTCTCGGACAAATGGCTGGGCAGGCCCGAACCGACCGGTATCGCCGACTGGAGCCGCTCGAAATACAAGCGCTTCATCGACACAGCGGGCGGCTGGGACGCCTTTCAAGGCATATTGGCGGCGGCG
The DNA here is from genome assembly GCF_011045125.1 of Allomesorhizobium camelthorni. Lineage (GTDB taxonomy): Bacteria > Pseudomonadota > Alphaproteobacteria > Rhizobiales > Rhizobiaceae > Allomesorhizobium > Allomesorhizobium camelthorni. Next base: position 34,561 of record NZ_JAAKZF010000026.1, read on the forward strand.
GACAATGTCGCGCGGAAGCATGGCGTCTCGATTTCCAACGTCGCGACGCGCTGGGTGCTGGAACACGAAGCGGTGGCGGCGGCGATTGTCGGTGCGCGCATCGGCGAAAGCGAGCACCGCTCCGACAATCTCAACGTCTTCCGCTTCGCGCTCGACGCCGAAGACAAAGCAAGGCTGGAAGAAGCATTCGCCGCGACGAAACCGATTCCCGGCGATTGCGGCGACGAATACCGCCGCCCGCCCTACCTCACGGCGTCCGGCGACTTGAGCCATCATCTCGGCGCCATACCGTCGGTGTTCAAGGCCGAGCCTGTGCCCGGCCGGCCGGACCGCCTGCGCGTCTCGTCGGGCAGCGTCTGGGAGCCGATCGCCGGCTACAGCCGCGCCGTGCGGGTCAAGGACACGATCCGGGTTTCCGGCACGACGGCCACACATGGCGGAGACCGCTGTGTCGCTCCAGGCGACCCCGGCGCGCAGACAACCTACATTCTCGACAAGATCGCCGCTTCGATCACCGCCCTCGGCGGCAGGATGGAAGACGTGGTGCGCACCCGCATCTACCTGCGTGACGCCGCGCAGTGGGAGCCGGTGTCGCGTGCACATGGCCGTGTTTTCGGCGATATATTGCCGGCTAACACGTTGATCGAGGCCGGCAATCTCATCGGCGACTACGAGGTCGAGATCGAAGCTGAGGCGGTCGTTACGGAAGGCTAGGCGGAAGTTATGCGTTCATGTTTTTCTTCGCGCGCTGCTCGCGGAAGAAGATGAACAGGCCGGCCGCCACAATGATCGCCGCGCCCGCCAGCATGGCCGGCCGCGGAATGTCGCCGAAGACCAGCCAGCCAAAAATTACTGCCCACAAGAGCAGTGTGTACTGGAACGGCGCGACGGTGGCGGCATCCGCCAGCTTCAGCGCACGGTTGACGCAGACATGTGCGATCATGGCGACGACGCCGAGCAACCCGAGCAGCGCGAAGTCCGGCGCGCTTGGCGTCACCCAGCCGAACGGCGCGGTGGCGAGCCCGAACAAGCCTGCGCCAATCGTCTGCCAGAACACCAGCGTCGTGTCCGGCGTGGCGCGCAGCGAGCGGCCCGACAGCATCATGAAGGCGAAGGCGAAGCTGCCGAAGATCGAGATCAGCGCAGGGGCGGTCAGCGTGGCGGCGGACGGCTCCAGCGCCACGATGACGCCGACGAAGCCGATGAAGATCGCCGTCCAGCGCCGCCAGCCGACATGTTCGCCAAGCAGGAAGGGCGAAAGCGCGGCGACATAGATCGGCGCCGCCAGCCAGTAGGTCATCACGTCGGCGAGCGGCAGGTAAATCACCGCGAAATAGAAGCAGTAGACTTCAAGCGAGGACAGGATGACACGCAGCACCTGCATTCGCGGCTGTTCGATGCGGATCAGCGAGCGGACGCCGGCCTTCCAGATGAATGGCGACAGGATCAGCAGCGCCGCCGCGCTTCGGATCAAAAGCACCTGGCCGACGCTGTAGGTGGCGACCAGCCATTTGCCCATCACGTCGTTGAGCGAGAACAGCAAAATGCCGGCGAGCATCACGGCGATGCCGAGCTGCGTCGAGCGGGACGCGCTTGCGTGGGCCGGTAGCGCTTCCGCGGTCATTTTATAGTTCTCAGGCCTTGCTGGTGCGCACGATGGCATCGGCGCGCTCGGTCAGTCCCGGCAGAAGCGTGAGGCCAAGACCCGGCGCGTCGGCGAGGCTGATCTCGCCGTTCTTCACGCTTGGCAGTTCCGTCACCAGTTCGGTGTACCAGCCGGTGTAGAAGGCGCGGACGGATTCCTGGATCAGCGCATTGCGGGCGTGCAGCGAGAAATGGCACGATGCCATGAACACAACCGGGCCGGTGCAATCGTGCGGGGCAACCGGAATGTGATGGGCTTCGGCCATGCCGGCAATCTTGCGCGCTTCCGACAGGCCGCCGCACCAGGAAAGGTCGAGCATGGCGACGCCGGCGACGCCGGTCGCGAGATAGTCGCGGAAAGCGTGTGGATAGGCGAGCGTTTCGGAGGCGCAGATCATCGCCTTCGAATGTGGCGCATAGGCTTTCAGCGTCTCCAGCGAATCCATCCGCACAGGGTCTTCATGCCAGTAGGTGTCGAAGGGCTGGAGTGCGCGCGCGATGCGCTGGGCGGCGGGAAGCTGCCACAGCGAATGGAATTCGACCATGATGTCCATGCGGTCGCCGACGGCAGTGCGGATCTTCTCGAACGGCTTCAGCGCGGTGCGCAGCTCCTCGGCGGAGATGTCGAGGCCGCCGGTGCGTTCGGCAGCGATGTCGAATGGCCAGATCTTCATGCCGGTGATGCCCTGCTCGATCAGCGAATGGGCGAGCTCGTCGGCGCGGTTCAGGAAGCCGTCGAGGTCCTCATAGGGGCCTTCGGTCGCGCCGACACCCCAGTTCTCCACCGCCTGGGCGCGGGCATCGCGCACATATTTGTAGCCGGCGCAGGTATTGTAGGTGCGGATCGAATCCCGGCTTTTGCCGCCGAGCGCCACGCTGACCGGAACGCCGAGCGCCTGCCCGAAAAGATCCCAGAGCGCGATATCGACCGCCGAATTCCCGCGCGTCTCGACGCCCGCGCCGCGCCAGCCGAGATAACCGATCAGGTCGCGGTTGATCGCTTCGATCTGCAGCGGGTCGCGGCCGATCAGCTTGGGCGCGACAGTTTCGTGGATATACGCCTCGACGGCGGCAGCTCCCATGAAGGTCTCGCCGAGCCCGATCAGCCCTTCATCGGTGTGGATGCGGACCCAGATGATGTTGGCGAATTCGCCCAGCCTGACGGTTTCGACGGATGTGATTTTCATGGAGCAACCTTGCAGAAAACGGGCGGCGAACTGTGCCGCCGCCCGGAAGTATCAAAATCGCTTAAGCAGCTATTCGCCGCGCAGCTTTTTGAGTTCGGCCATCATCTTGTCGACGACCTCCTGGCCGATCGTGGCGGAGTGCTTTTCGTAGACCGGCTTCACCGCTTCGCGCATCTCGGCCTGAGCCTCCGGCGTAAGTTCGGTCACTTCCATGCCCGCCGCCTTGACGTTTTCCAGCGACTTGGCGCCGAGGTCGCGGCTGGCCTTGCGCTGCACGTCGCGACCGACGACCGCACACTCCTGCAGGACGGCCTGTTCTTCCGGAGAGAGCTGGTCCCAGAGCGGCTTGGAGTAGAGCACCATGAACGGCGTATAGGCATGCCGCGACAGGGTTAGATGGTCTTGAACCTCGGAGAATTTCGAGGTGTCGATCGTCACCACCGGGTTTTCCTGGCCGTCGATGGCTCCGGTTTCGAGCGCGGTGAACACTTCGCCGAACGCCATCGGCACGGCATTGGCGCCGAGGTTCTGGAAGGAATCGAGGAAGATGTTGTTCTGCATCACCCGAACCTTCAGGCCCTTGATGTCATCTACCCCGGCCACGGCGCGCTGCGAATTGGTGAGATTGCGGAAGCCGTTCTCCCAATAGGCGAGGTTGACGAGGCCGTAGCCCGGCATCTGGTCGGAAATGTACGTGCCGAACTCGCCGTCGAGGATGGCGTCGGCCTCCTTCTCGTCGTTGAACAGGAAGGGCAGGTCGAACACGCCGAGCGCCGGCGCGATGCCGACCAGCGGCGAGGTCGAGGTGATGACCATTTCCTGCGTGCCGGAGCGCAGCGCCTGGGTTGCGTCCAGGTCGCCGCCGAGCGCGCCGCTCCAGAAGGCGGTGAGCTTCATCTTGCCACCGGACTTGTCGGCCATGCACTGGGTCATCGCCTTGACGCCGTTGCCGACAGGATGCTCCTCGGCGACGCCATTCGAGACGCGGATGGTGCGCTCCTGGATTTCGGCGAGCGCCGGTCCGCTGAAAACGCCGGCGCAGAGCGCGAGCGCCAGGCCCTTTAGAATTGTCGATTTCATTTTGTTTCCTCCGTTGTTGAACTTGGACTTCTGCTTCTCGAAACACACGTGCCCTCTCATTCCTAGCGAAGCCAGGCGAGCGGTACGAGAACGAGCTCTGGGAACATGACGAGCAGGAATAGCACGACGGTCTGCGCCAAAAGGAAGGGCCAGACGCCGACGATGACTTGCCCGAGCGGAATACGTGCTACGCCGCTCACCACGTTGAGAACGATGCCGACCGGCGGCGTGAGCAGGCCGATGCAATTATTCATGACGAACAGGACGCCGAAATAGACCGGATCGATGCCGGCCTCGCGGATGATCGGCATCAGCACCGGCGTCAGGATCAGGATGGTCGGCGCCAGGTCGAGCGCGGTGCCGACGACCAGCACCAGCACCATAATGGCCGCGAGCAGCAGCTTCGGCCGGTCTACGAGCGGCTGGATCATGCCGCCGATCTCCGCCGGGATGTTGGCCGAGGTGATGAGCCAGGCCGAGACCAGCGCCGCCGCCACCAGGAACATCACGACCGATGTCGTCTTGGCGGCAGTGAGGAACACGCCGTAGAGGTCGCGGAACTTCAGCTCGCGGTAGATGAACATGCCGACGAAAAGGGCATAGACAGCCGCGACGACCGCCGCCTCGGTCGGCGTAAAGATGCCGAAGCGGATGCCGCCGAGCACGATCACCGGCATGAACAGCGCCCAGCCGGCGCGCCCCGTCGCTTTCAGTTTCACGGCCATCGGCTGACGCGGCAGAACCGCCACGCTTTCCTTTTTGGCCAGGAAAAGCCAGGTCAAGACCAGCGACAGCGCCATCATCAAGCCGGGCACGATGCCGCCGATGAAGAGCTGAGTGATGGAAACGTTGGCCGCTACGCCGAAGATGATGTAGGCGATCGACGGCGGTATGACCGGCGCGATGACGCCGCCCGCAGCCATCAGGCCGGCAGCGCGCGGCACATTGTAGCCGGCGTCACGCATCATCGGGATCAGGATCGAGGCAAGCGCCGCCGTGTCGGCGGCGGCGGAGCCCGATATGCTGGCCATGATGACGGCCGCCACGATCGCCACAATGCCGAGGCCGCCGCGTATATGGCCGACACAGGCGATGGCGAACTCGACGATGCGGCGCGACAGGCCGCCGGCGTTCATGATCTCGCCGGCGAGTAGAAAGAACGGAATAGCGAGCAGCGTGAACGTGTCGGCGCCGGAAATCATGCGCTGCGAGACGATCTGCGTATCGAAGATACCGCCATAGGTCATCAGCGCGATGCCGCAGAAGATCAGTGCGAAGGCGACCGGCACGCCGATCGCCATGGACCCGAGCAGGGAAACCAGGAAAACGACGATGGTCATTCGGCGCGCTCCCGGATGGCGGCTGCTTCGGCGCCCTCGCCGGCGAAGGCGTTTATCTCATCCTCCGTGATCCGGCCGGTGATCGTTCGGAGGAGCCGGATGATGACGAGCCCGCCAATGCCGACCGCGGTGAAGAAGCCGATTCCGTAGATCCAGTTCATCGAAATGCCGACGACGGGTGCCGTCATTGAGGCGTTGATGGGATACTGCTTCCAGGTGCCCCAGAAGAACGCCGCCATGCAAAGCAGGATAATGAGGTCGCTCAGCACCATGCAGATGAGCCGGCCATTGCGGCCGAAGCGCTGGACCAGGGACTCGACCCCTAGATGCGCGTTTTCGCGGAAGGTCACGACCGCGCCGATGAAGGTCAGCCAGACGAAGAAATAGCGGGACATTTCCTCGGAAACGAGGATGCCCGAGTTGAAGCCGTAGCGCAGCACGACATTGCCGAAGACCATGATCGCCATACCCGCGAGCAGGATGACGAGCAAGACCTCAAGCCCGCGGGCCAGCCAGTCGATCCCTTTCAGCATTCGTTCCTCCCGTTGAAAGTGGCAGCACCTGGAAAATATCCTCGCGCGCTGCTTCGATTAGTGTAGTGAGCGCCGCCCTGGCGGCCTCCGGATCGCGGCCAATGATAGCGTCCGCAACGGCCCTGTGCATGGGCAGCGAAGCCCGCGCGCTATCCATGCTGATGACCGACAGGCTGAACGAAACGCGCAGCGTGTTCGCCATCAGCGGCGCCAACTGGCGCAGGAACTGATTGCCGGAGCCGAGAAAGATCGTTTCGTGGAACGCCAGATCGGCCTGATGGTAGTCGCCGTCGCCGTCCACCGCGGCCGCCATTCGGCGGAAGTATAGATCCAGTCTCTCCCCCGGAAATTCCGGATTGGCGGCGGCAAGTCCGGCCGCGTAGGGCTCGATGCCGAGCCTGAAATGGATCAGATCCTCTATGAATTCCCGCGTCAGGCCGCTCGACAGCCGCCATGAAACCACCTGCGGGTCGAACAGGCTCCAGGAATCGACCGGCTGGACCTGGGTGCCGTGACGCCGGCGCACATTGACCATGCCCTTAGCGACCAGCGTGCGCATCGCTTCGCGCACGACCGTGCGGCTGACCCCGAGCTCGTCGCCAATCTCGTCTTCGGTGGGCAGCACGGCGTCGGCGGCGAACCGCCCTCCGACGATCCAGCCGGCAATTACGTCGACCGCATCCTGGTGCCGGGTCCGCAAAATCGCCATCAGAAACATCATACGTATGATTAATGACGCGGCAAGCGCCTAATTCGCAGTCACCAGAAATTTTATCAGAGGAGTTCCGCGCCTGAACGGGTGAGCCGCAAACCGCTGACGCGCCGCCTACTGGACGATGAAAAAGTCTTCAATCTTGAGCGCAGCGGCGAGCAGATGCGGCAGGATTTCGCGCTTCATCTCGGCGGTCGTGAACCGCGACGATTGCGTCGACACGTTGATGGCAGCGACGATCTTGCGGGAGCGGTCGCGGATCGGCACCGCGATCGAGCGCAGCCCGATCTCCAGTTCCTCGTCGACGATCGCGAAGCCGGCTTGCGCGGCCTTGGTGATCTCGGCGGCCAGGGCAGTGCGGTCGGTGATGCTCTTGGGAGTGTTGCGCTCGATTTTCGCGCTCTCCAGAAGTTCCCGCAATTGCGGCGCAGGCAGGTCCGACAGAAGTACGCGTCCCATCGAGGTGCACCAGGCTGGGAGCCGGGTCCCGACATGCAGCGCGACGCTCAATATGTGCCGGCCTGGGACGCGCGCGACATAGACCACGTCCTCGCCGGACAGCACCGCCGCCGAACTCGATTCGTTAAGCCGTAACGCCACTTCGCGCATGAAGGGCTCGGCGTAAGACCAGAGCGACGCGCCCTGCAGCCAGGTGCGCGCCACCGAGAGCAGCCGGGGCGAAAGGCTGAAGCGGCGGCCGGTCTGGATTGCGTATTCGGCGGCGACCAGGGTCAGCAGGAAACGGCGTGCGCCGGCGCGCGTCAATTCCGCCTTGTCGGCCATTTCGGTGAGCGTCAAGCCGCCGGGATGGGCGGCCAGGATCTCCATCACGGCAAGGCCGCGCTGGAGCGAGCCGACATTGTCGCGTGGCAGCGGCGCCTCGGCCATATAGTCCTCCCCGATCAAAATCCGCGCGTCCGCTGCAGGCAGCTTGACACCGGTGCAAATATCCTTCAAAAGTATTGCATACAAAACAAATGTTCGCAATACGAACTGGGAGGAGATGCGAATGGCGAAGTTCCTGCCGCTTGCACAGGCGGTCGCCGAAAACCTGCGCGACGGTGACAAGGTCGCCTTCGAAGGCTTTACACATCTGATCCCGACCGCTGCGGCGCATGAGGCGATCCGCCAGGGATTCAGAAATCTCACCCTGATCCGCATGACCCCCGATCTGATCTACGATCAGATGATCGGCATGGGCATGGCGCAAAAGCTGGTCTTCTCCTATGCCGGCAATCCGGGCGTCGGTCTCCTGCGCCGGGTGCGCGATGCGGTCGAGAACGGCTTCCCGAACGCGCTAGAGATCGAGGAGCATGGCCACGCCGCCATGGCCAATGCCTATGAGGCGGGCGCGGCCGGACTGCCCTGCGCCGTCTTCCGCGGCTATCGCGGCGCCGACCTGGCGAGGGTCAATCCGAACATCAAGCCGATTACCTGTCCGTTCACCGGCGAACAGCTCGCAGCCGTCCCCGCGGTTCGTCCCGACGTGACCTTCATCCACGCACAGAAGGCTAACCGGCGCGGCGACGTGCTCGTTGAGGGCATAATCGGCATCCAGAAGGAAGCAGTGCTTGCGGCTAAACGTTCGGTGGTCACGGTCGAGGAGGTAGTCGAGGACTTCGGCGGCCTGCATCCCAATCTGACAATCCTGCCGCGCTGGACGATCTCGGCCATTTCCGTGGTGCCTGGCGGCTCGCATCCGTCCTACGCGCACGGCTACTACGCCCGCGACAACGCGGCCTATCTCGAATGGGACGAGATCGCCGCGGACCGCGACCGCTTCAGCGCCTGGATGGAGGAGAACGTGATGCGGGCCAAGCCGGAGGATTTCGCTGCGCGGGTGGAAGGCCTCAGGGCCGGCGCAAGTCTCAGGAGCGTGGCATGACCAGCTTCACGCCTAACGAGATGATGACCATCGCGGCGTCGCGCGCACTGAAGAACGACGATGTCTGCTTCGTCGGCATCGGCGCCCCCTCGGCGGCATGCAATGTAGCGCGGCTGACGCATGCGCCCGACATCACCCTGATTTACGAGAGCGGCACGATCGGAACCGCGCCGGACGTGTTGCCGCTGTCGATCGGCGACGGCGAACTCTGCGATACGGCGGTAACCACGGTCTCGGTGCCGGAAATGTTCCGCTACTGGCTGCAAGGCGGCCGCATCTCGATCGGCTTCCTGGGCGCAGCCCAACTCGACAAGTTTGGCAACATCAACACCACCGTGATCGGCGACTACGCGCATCCGAAGACGCGTCTGCCGGGTGGCGGCGGCGCGCCCGAGATCGCGACCTCGTCGCGCGAAGTCTACATCACCATGGCGCAGAGCAAGCGCGGCATGGTGGAGAAGATCGACTTCTACACTTCCTTCGGCCATGGCGACGGCGGCGATCACCGCAAGCGCCTGGGTATCGACACGGCGGGGCCGACTCTGCTTATCACCGACCTCGCCATCTGGAAGCCCGATCCCGAAACGAAGGAGTTCACAGTCGTGTCGTTGCACCCGGGGGCCACCCGTGAAATGGTCCAGGAGACCTGCGGCTGGACAGTGAAATTCTCTCCGGCGCTCGAAGAGACGCCGGCCCCAAGCGAACTGGAACTGGCCACCCTGCGCAATCTCAAGGTGCGCACCGACGCCGCCCACAAGCGCGGTGCGGCCGCAGCCAAGAGAGGGTCGAAGGATGGCTGAAGCCTTCATCTGCGATTACATCCGCACGCCGATCGGCCGCTTCGGCGGGGCGCTTTCGGCAGTCCGCACGGACGACCTCGGCACGGTTCCGCTTAGGGCGCTGATGGCGCGCAATGCCGGCGTCGACTGGGCGGCCGTCGGCGATGTGGTCTATGGCTGCGCCAACCAGGCCGGCGAGGACAATCGTAACGTCGCGCGCATGTCGCTGCTTCTGGCCGGACTTCCGGAGGCGGTGCCGGGCTCGACCGTCAACCGGCTTTGCGGCTCGGGCATGGATGCCGTGACCATCGCGGCCCGCGCCATCAAGGCCGGCGAGGCCGAACTGATGATAGCGGGCGGTGTCGAATCGATGTCGCGCGCGCCCTTTGTCATGCCGAAAGCCGAGACCGCGTTTTCGCGCCACGCCGAGATCCACGACACGACCATCGGCTGGCGTTTCGTCAACCCGTGGATGAAGAAGCAGTACGGCATCGATTCCATGCCGGAGACGGGCGAGAACGTCGCCGAGGAATTTTCGATTTCCCGTGCCGACCAGGACGCCTTCGCCGTGCGCAGCCAGAACAAGGCGGTAGCCGCTCAGGAGAATGGCCGTCTCGGCAAGGAAATCACCGAAGTATCGATCCCCCAGCGCAAGGGCGATCCAATCGTGGTCGACCGGGACGAGCACCCGCGCGCCGGCACCACGCTGGAAGCGCTCGCCAAGCTGCCAACGCCTTTCAGGCAGGGCGGGACGGTGACGGCCGGCAATGCGTCCGGCGTCAACGATGGAGCCGCGGCGCTGATCATCGCTTCCGAGGCGGCTGCAAGAAAATACGGCCTGACGCCGATCGCCCGTATCCTAGGCGGGGCGGCAGCCGGCATTGCGCCGCGCATCATGGGCATGGGCCCGGCCCCGGCGACCAAAAAACTGTGCGCCCGCCTCGGCATCGCGCCGCGGGATTTCGACGTCATCGAACTCAATGAAGCCTTCGCCTCCCAGGGCATTGCCGTGCTCCGCGAGCTCGGCATCGCCGAGGATGCGGAACACGTGAACCCCAATGGCGGAGCCATCGCGCTCGGCCATCCGCTCGGCATGTCGGGAGCGCGCATCACCGGAACCGCCGCCCTGGAACTCAGGGAGCGCGGCGGCAGGCTGGCGCTGGCCACAATGTGCATCGGCGTCGGCCAGGGCATCGCGATCGCTTTGGAACGAGCGTGAGGATCGACTGAACTTCGATAAGAATCCTATGGAGGAAAGTGACATGAACAGAAGAAGCATTCTAAGGATCGAAGCCGATGAAAACCTCGATCGCGACCGTCTCGATAAGCGGCGACCTTTCTGAAAAGCTGGCGGCGATCGCCGCGGCCGGCTTCGACGGCGTCGAGATTTTCGAGAACGACCTTCTGGCCTCGGACGCTTCGCCGGCCGAAGTCGGCCAGATGGTGCGCGATACCGGCCTGGAGATCACGCTGTTCCAGCCGTTCCGCGATTTCGAGGGCATGCCGGAGCCGCACCGGTCGCGCGCCTTCGACCGCGCCGAACGGAAGTTCGACCTGATGCAGGAACTGGGCGCCGAGCTGATGCTCGTCTGCTCGAACGTTTCCTCGGCCTCGCTCGGCGGCGTCGACCGCGCGGCGGACGATTTTCGCGAGCTCGGCGAACGTGCCGCGGCGCGAGGCCTGCGCGTCGGCTACGAGGCGCTTGCCTGGGGCAGGCATATCAACGATCATCGCGACGCCTGGGAGATCGTGCGCCGCGCCGATCATGCCAATGTCGGGCTGATCCTCGATTCTTTCCACACGCTTGCGCGCAAGATAGATGTCGGCTCGATCCGCGCCATCCCGAAGGACAAGCTGTTTCTGGTCCAGCTTGCCGACGCGCCACAGATCGACATGGACCTGATCTACTGGAGCCGGCATTTCCGCAACATGCCGGGCGAGGGCGATCTGCCGGTTCGCGACTTCATGCGGGCGGTCGCGGCGACCGGCTATGACGGCTATCTTTCGCTCGAAATCTTCAACGACCAGTTCCGCGGCGGTTCGCCGAAGTCGATCTCGGTCGACGGCCGCCGCTCGCTGATCTACCTGATGGATCAGGTGCGCCGCGACGAACCGGAAGCCTCCACCGGTCTGCCGGAAATGCCGGACCGCATCGCGGTCAGCGGCGTCGAGTTCATCGAATTCGCAGCCAGCGAAGCGGAGGGAAGCGAACTGGCCGCCTTCTTCCGCGGCATGGGCTTCAGGAAGTCCGGAAAGCACGTCTCCAAGGATGTGACACTCTACCGGCAGGGCGACATCAACCTGGTCATCAATACCGAGCGCGAGGGTTTCGCGCATTCCTCCTATGTCGTCCACGGCACGACGGTCTGCGCGCTCGGCCTTAAGGTCGAGAACGCCGCCGCCACCGTGGAACGCGCCCGCGTGCTTGGCGCGGAGATATTCAGCCAGCCGGTCGGGCCCGGCGAACTGACTATCCCGGCGATCCGGGGCGTCGGCGGCGGGGTCATCTACTTCATCGACCAGACGTCGGAATTGCGCCGCGTGTGGGAGACCGAGTTCGTCCCCGTCGAGGACGACGATGCGCCGCAGGATGCCGGCCTCAAGACCACTGACCATGTCGGCCAGACCATGCTGCATGAGGAGATGTTGACTTGGCTGCTGTTCTACACCGCGATCTTCAGGACCAGGAAGACGCCGATGGTCGACATCATCGACCCGGCCGGCGTGGTGCGCAGCCAGGTCATCGAAAACGACGAAGGCAGCCTGCGGCTGACGCTGAACGGCGCCGAAAACCGCCGCACCTTCGCCGGCCATTTCATCAACGAATCCTTCGGCTCCAGCGTCCAGCATGTCGCCTTCGGCACGGACGACATCTTCGCCGCCGCCGCGGCGCTCCGGGCGAATGGGTTCGAGCCGCTGCACATTTCGCCCAACTATTATGACGATGTCGAAGCTCGTTTCGGCCTCGATCCCGGTCTCGCCGATCGGCTGCGGGCGGAGAACATCCTCTACGACCGCGACGACAGCGGCGAATATTTTCAGCTCTACAGCCCGAATTACGGCGAGGGCTTCTTCTTCGAGATCGTCGAGCGCCGCGGCGGCTACCGCGGTTACGGCGCGCCGAACGCGCCGTTCAGGATCGCGGCGCAGAAGCGGCATTTGCGGCCGAAGGGCATGCCGCGCGCCTGATTTTCAGTAGGGCAGGCCTACATAGTTTTCAGCCAGCGCGGTCGAGGCAGCGCGCGAGTGGACGAGATAGTCGAGTTCCGCTTCCTGGATGCGCTGCCCGAACGCGCCGCCTTCCGGGAAACGGTGCAGCATGGTGGTCATCCACCAGGAGAAGCGCACCGCTTTCCACACCCGCGCCAGCGCGCGGCCCGAATAGGCGTCCATGCCGGCCATCGATCCGTCGGCGTAGAATTCCCGCAGGCCCGAAAACAAATAGCGCACGTCGCTGGCGGCAAGGTTCAGGCCTTTCGCCCCGGTCGGCGGCACGATGTGGGCCGCGTCGCCGACCAGCGATAGTTTCCCGAACTGCATCGGCTCGGCGACGAAGGAGCGCAACGGCGCGATCGACTTCTCGAAGGACGGCCCTGTGGTGACGGCGGCGGCGCTCGCTTCAGGCAGGCGGCGGCGCAACTCGTCCCAGAAGCGGTCGTCGCTCCAGTCCTCGACCTTCTCGTCGATCGGGCACTGGATGTAGTAGCGGCTGCGGGTCATCGAACGCATGGAGCAGAGTGCGAAGCCGCGTTCATGGTTGGCGTAGATCAGTTCATGGCTGGCTGGCGGCACTTCCGCCAGCACGCCGAGCCAGCCGAACGGATAGACGCGCTCGAAGCTCTGCAGCGCACCGTCGGGGACAGATTTGCGGCTCACGCCGTGATAACCGTCGCACCCCGCGATGAAATCGCAGTCGATGCGGTGCGATTGCCCGTCCTTCTCGTAGGTGACGAAGGGATTGCTGGAGATATCGTGCAAGGCGACGTTCGCCGCCTCGAAGACGGGCGTCAGTCCGGCCTGCTCGCGCTTTTCGACGAGGTCGCGGGTCATTTCGGTCTGGCCGTACACCATCACGCGCTTGCCGGTCAGCGCGTGGAGGTCGATGCGGTGCAGCCGGTTGTCGAAGGCGACCGCAAAGCCGTCATGCGGCAACCCTTCGGCATGCATGCGCTCGCCGGCGCCTGCCTCATCAAGTAGCTCGACCGTGCCCTGTTCGAGGACACCGGCACGAACCCGGCTCAACAAATGGTCGCGGTCGACGCGCTCCAGGATGACATTGTCGATGCCGATGCCGGCGAGCAATTGCCCGAGCAGCAGGCCGGAAGGGCCGGAGCCGACGATCAGGACTTGCGTGCGCAACGGCTTCTCCGCGAAATGGTGACATGCATGTCGGCTACGCTCCGAGCCTGTCGATCCTGCCGGTCAGTTCCGTAGCAAGACGTAGTGCTGAGCTGGCCGCAACGATCATCTGCGGCAGGATGAGCCACTCCAGCGACCAGGACGAACCCGAGCGCTCCTGCTCGTGAACCAGTGCGTGGTGCATGCCCGAGAGTTGGGTCGCGTTGAACCTTGCCAGCGTGATCAGGATCTCGGCTGCGACTGGGTTCTGCTTGTGCGGCATCGCCGAGGAGCCACCGCCGCCGCTAAGCGCTATCTCGCCGCCGGACTGCGCCATCAAGGCGATGTCCTGGCCGAATTTGCCGAGGCTGCCGGTCAGCAGCGACAGGAAACTTGCGAAATCCGCGATGCGGTCGCGCTGGCTCTGCCACTGCGGAACGTCGGCGAGGCCGAGCCTTTGAGCCAGCGCCGCCCGGACCGCATTGCCCTTGCCGCCGAGCTTGTCCAGCGTGCCGGCCGCGCCGCCGAACTGGACGGCGAGAAGCGCCGGTCGCAACGCCTCGAGCCGAGCCTTGTGGCGCACGAGCGGTTCGCGCCAGCTTCTGATGCGGTCGCCTGCGCTGATATCGATTGCCGCCTGCATACGCGTGCGGCCCATCAGCGGATTTCTGCCAAAGCGTTTATTCAGCCCCTCGAAGCGCTCCACCAGTTCGTACAACCGTCGCTCCAACACCTCCAGCACCGGCCTCAGCCGCAGCACGAGCGCCGTGTCGATGGCATCCTGGCTGGTCGCGCCGAAATGCAGCCGGTCGGCGTGTGGCGCGCCGATCATTCCCCGCATCTGCCAGATAAGTTCCGGAACTGCGACCCCGTCGCGCGCCACGCCATTCCGGAGCGCCGCCATGTCAGGTTTGAAGCCGGCGAGAGCCTTCGTAATAGCGTTTGCGGCCTCCTGCGGGATCACGCCTGCTTCCGCCTCGGACGCGGCAAGCGCGATCTCGAACCGGAGCATCGCCGCGAGTTCCGCATCGAAGCCGAGAAGCGCCGCAACCTCTTCGTCGCCGAACAGGCCGGAGAGCAGGGGATGATCGAAAGCCGAAACAGCCATCTCTAGATATCGAAGAAGACGGCTTCCCGCTCGCCCTGAAGATGGATGTCGAATGTGTAGGTGTCGCCATCGCGCGGCGCGATCAGCGTCGGCACACGAACGCGATGCTCGATGCGTGCGAGAACCGGATCCTCGGCATTGGCTGCTTCTTCGTCGCCGAAATACATCCTGGTGTGCAGGCCGATATTGATGCCGCGGGCCACGATCCAGATCGTGATGTGCGGCGCCATCAGCCGCCCGTCCGGGAACGGCACGCGGCCGGGCTTGACCGTCTCGAACAGGCATTCGCCGGTGGTCATGTCGGTTGCTTGCCGGCCCCAGCCGGTGAAATTCGGATCGGCGGTCCCGCGCATTTCCGAAGGTGAATTGTGGAGACCGTCGGCGTCTGCCTGCCAGATTTCCACCACCGCGTCCTTGAGCGGAGTACCCGACCCGTCGATCACCCTGATCTTGACGGCAATGCGTTCGCCCCTGGTTTTCTCGTTGACCATCGCCGCGCCGAGATCGCCGTCATAGACGCCGGAAATGCCGGAGAAATTCGGCGTCAGGCCGATATGGGCGTAGGGTCCGGCGGTCTGCGAAGGACTTTCCTTCAGCCTGTCGAGGCTTTGCACCATCAATTGCCCTCCAGCCGGTTTTCGAACAGCGACGAGCGCCGGCCCCTGAGCACAATGTCGAATTTGTAGGCGCGCGCATCCATTGGGATCGTCGCCTCCATGTCCAGCGCCGCGACCAGCCGCTCGATTGCTGCGCGGTCGGGGATGGTGCGCACGATCGGACATTGCCAGATCATCGGATCGCCCTCGAAATACATCTGGGTGATCAGCCGCTGCGCGAAGCCATGGCCAAAGATCGAGAAGTGGATATGCGCCGGCCGCCAGTCGTTCGGGCCGTTCGGCCAGGGATAGGGTCCTGGCTGGATCGTGCGGAGCGAGTAGGCCCCGTCCTCGTCGGTGATGGTGCGCCCACAGCCGCCGAAATTCGGGTCGAGCGGCGCGATGTAGCCTTCCTTCTTGTGGCGGTAACGGCCGCCAGCGTTTGCCTGCCAGAACTCGAGCAGCGCCCCGGGGACGCCTTTGCCGCGCTCGTCGAGAACCTTGCCGTAGACGATAATACGCGGCCCGATCGCGCTTTCGCCGGGCTTGGCGAAATTGTGAATCAGATCATTGTCGAGTTCACCGAGAATATTGTGGCCGAACACCGGCCCGGTGATCTCGGACAGCGTCCCGTCGAGCGACAGCAGCGCCCGCCGCGGCGAACGCAGCACTGAAGTCTTGTAGATCGGCGCATAGGCCGGCGGATGAGAGTTGAGATCGCGCCGGAAGAATGCGCCGGTTTCGGGCCTGCGGTTCGATATGCGTTCCGTCATCGCTGCTCGCCCTTGCCGTCCATCTCGTCGAATACCTGCTTGGCGATCTTGATCGCCTGGTTGGCCGCTGGCACGCCGGCATAGATCGCCACATGCAGCATGGCTTCGCAAATATCCTCGCGGCTGGCCCCAGTACGAGCTGTAGCGCGGACATGCATGGCGACTTCCTCGGAATGCCCGAGCGCGGCCAGCAGCGCGATGGTGACCATCGACCGCTCGCGCTGCGTCCAGTTCGGCCGCGACCAGACATGGCCCCAGGCCGCCTCGGTGATGAGATCTTGGAACGGCCGGTCGAATTCGGTCTTGGCGGCTTCGGCGCGGTCGACATGAGCGTCGCCGAGCACGGCGCGCCGGGTTGCCATGCCGAGGCTATGGCGATCCGCCTGTCCGGCTTCATGCATCGGCATGGCCTCCAAGCCGTTTGCGCGCGAGGAATTCGCGGATTCTCGCGACGAGCTGCACGGGTTGCTCCACGCAGGGTATATGCCCGGCGCCTTCTATGATCGCAAACTCCGCGCCTGGTATCAAATCCGCCATCGAGCGGACTAGCGGCGGCGGCGTCGAGCCGTCCTGGTCGCCGACAAGGCAGAGCGTAGGCACTTCGATGCGCCCAACAGCCTCCGTGTGATTGGCGTCGCGCACTGCAGCACAGGTGCCCGCATAGCCCTCGACCGGCTGCCGCGCCAGCATCGCACGGCAACCGGCGAGCAATGCCGGCTTCTCGGCGTGGAAGGACGGCGTGAACCACAGCTTCAATATGGCCTCGGCGAGCGAGTCGATACCGTCCCGGCGCACCGTGTCGATGCGCGTGTTCCACGTTTCCGCAGTTCCGATCCTGTGGGCAGTATCGCAGAGGATGAGCGCGCGCACGATCTCGGGGCGGACGGCATAGAGCCCCTGCGCGACGAGCCCGCCGACTGAAAGCCCGCAGATGATGACATCGCGCGCGCCGACAAAATCGAGCAGGCCGGAAAGATCGGCGACATGATCCGTGATCGCGTAGGGCGGGGCGCCGAGCCCGGACAGCCCATGGCCGCGCATATCGTAGCAAAGTGTGGAGAAGTCTGCGGCGAGGTCGTCCACGACCTCGCGCCAGATGCGGAAATCGGTGCCGAGCGAATTGGCGAAGACGATCAGCGGTTTTCCCGGCCCGCCCGCCCTGTGTTCGTAATGAAGCGTGACGCCGCCAATGTCGGTGAACTGCATCCAGGCTCCTCCCTTTCTCAAATTGATATGCTTTTTCGGTTTCGTAAAATCATTTCTTTTGCCAGTTCGATAACCTGTAGGTTATCAGGTAGCATGATCGATGCGCGCATCAAGCTTCGCCATCTGCGCACTTTTCTCGAAGTGGCGCGCCAGAAGAGCGTGGTCGCGGCGGCAAATCTCCTGCATGTCAGCCAGCCGGCTGTGACCAAGACGATCCGCGAACTCGAGGAGACGCTCGGCGTCGCACTGTTCGAACGCGAGGGCCGGCGCATTCGCATCACCCGCCATGGCGAGATATTCCTGCGCCATGCCGGCATGGCGCTCAGCGCGGTCAGGCAGGGCGTCGATTCCGTGACGAATGCGCATGAAGGCGAGGGGCCGCCGCTGCGCATCGGCGCATTGCCGACCGTTTCGGCGCGGATCATGCCGCGCGCAATCTCGCTCTTCCTCAAACAAGGCACCGGCAGCAGCATCAAGATCGTGACCGGCGAGAACTCGGTGCTGCTGGAGCAACTCCGTCTTGGCGAACTCGAGCTCGTCGTCGGCCGGCTCGCCGCGCCGGAGAAGATGAGCGGCTTCTTCTTCGAACACCTCTATTCGGAGAAGGTGGTGTTCGCCGTCAGGAGCGGGCATCCGCTGCTCGAAGCCGGTCAGGATATTTTCGCGCGGATTGGCGATTTCCCGGTTCTGATGCCGACGCGCGGCTCGATCATCCGGCCATTCGTCGAACGGTTCCTGATCGCCAACGGCATGCCTGCCATCGCAACCGAGATCGAGACAGTGTCCGACAGTTTCGGGCGCGCTTTCCTGAGGACTAGCGATGCGGTCTGGGTGATCTCGGAAGGCGTCGTCGCGAACGATCTCGCCGACGGGACGCTTGCCGTGTTGCCGGTCGACACCGCGGACACGAGAGGGCCGGTCGGGCTGACCATGCGCACCGACACGGCGCGGCCGCCGGCCTTCGAGGCGCTGCTGCAGACCATCCGCGAGGCGGCGCGCTGAGGCTCAGCCGTTGATGGTCAGATAGGCGGAATAGAGCGACGTGGTCCCGCAGATGAACAGGCGGTTGCGGCGTGGTCCGCCGAAAGTAACGTTGGCGACCAGTTCCGGGATTCTGATCTTGCCGATCAGGGTTCCGTCCGGCTCGAAGCAGTGCACACCGTCGCCGGCGCTCGTCCATATGCGACCGGCGCGGTCGACGCGGAAGCCGTCGAACAATCCATTCGAGCACTCCGCCAAGACCTCGCCGCCCGACAGCGTCCCGTCACCCGAGACGGAAAAGCGGCGGATATGGCGCGGCCCGCCGGGCATGTGGCTCGCGCCGGTGTCGGCGATGTAGAGCAGGCTTTCATCTGGCGAGAACGCAATTCCATTGGGCTTGACGAAATCGTCGGCGACCTTCGTCACCGCGCCTGTTGCTGCGTCGACGCGGTAGGCATGGCAGCCTCCGATCTCCTCATCCTGGCGTTCGCCCTCATAATCGCTCATGATCCCGTAGGTCGGGTCGGTGAACCAGATCGAGCCGTCGCTCTTGGTCACAAGGTCGTTGGGCGAATTGAAGCGCTTGCCCTCGAACCGGTCGGCGATCACTGTGACCGAACCGTCGAATTCGGTCCGTGTCACCCGGCGGGTCAGGTGCTCGCAGGTCAAAAGCCGGCCCTGGCCATCCACCGTGTTTCCATTGGAATTGTTGGACGGCTTGCGAAATTCTGAGACAAGACCATTGGTCTCGTCCCAGCGCAGCATGCGGTTGTTGGGGATGTCGGACACGACGAGATAGCGCCCGGCGGCGAACCAGGCCGGTCCTTCCAGCCATCGCGCGCCGGTCCACAGCCGCTCGACGCGGGCATGGCCGGCAAAGCAATCCGCAAAACGGCGTTCGATGACTTCGAATCCGGTTCCTTCGACTTCTCCGAACATTGCTTCCCTCGCGCGCGACGCTTTCTGCCTCAAACGACCATATGATAACGCCGTCGTCAAAGGCTTCGACGGGATGCGCTCGGTGTGAGTTGCGTTTGTGGCTGCCGATGGCCTAAAGCCTGAACCGCGACTTTTCGGTCGCCTTGGATGAGCGGCCGCCAAAGACGCATGGAACTCTGGATACCCATCACCATCGCCGCAGCCTTCCTGCAGAATCTGCGGTCGGCGGCGCAGAAGCACCTGAAGAGCGTGATGGGCACGACCGGCGCGACTTTCGTGCGCTTCGGCTTCGGTGTCCCATTCGCGCTGTTCTTCGTCTTCGTTCTCAACCGCTTCGCCGGTTATCCACTGCCCGGCGTCAACGGCGCCTTCCTCGCTTGGATGGTCGTCGGCGGGCTCGGCCAGATCGCCGCGACTTTCCTTCTGGTCTATCTGTTTTCATTCCGCAATTTTGCGGTCGGCACCGCCTATTCGCGCACCGAGCCTGCGCAGGCGGCGCTGTTCGGCTTGATCTTCATCGGCGAGCGGGTGACCGCAGGCACATTGTCGGCCATTGCCGTCAGCGTGTTCGGCGTCATGCTGATCTCGGTCGCCCATATGGCGGTCAGCTGGCGCGCGCTGGTGTCGTCCGTCGTTTCCCGCAATTCGCTGATCGGCCTGGCTTCCGGTACGCTGTTCGGCATAGCGGCCGTGGCCTACCGCGCCGCGTCGCTGGCGCTCGGTGGTCCAAACTTCATGATGCAGGCGGCGGTCACGCTCGCCTTTGTCATTGTGTTCCAGACGCTGGTGATGGGCGCCTGGATGGTGTTCCGGGATCGTACAGAAATAGGACACATCGCGAGAGCCTGGCGTCCCGCTCTGTTCGTCGGCCTGGTCGGCGCATCCGCCTCGTTCGGCTGGTTCATGGCCATGACCCTGCAGCAGGCGGCAGTGGTCAAGGCTCTGGCGCAGATAGAGATGCTGTTCACTTTCGCGTCGTCGATCTTCTTCTTCAAGGAGAAGATAAATGCATTGGAAACAGCAGGTTGCCTGCTGATCGTGGGCGGCATTCTGCTGCTGCTCCTGGTCGGCTGAGCGCCGACAGTAACCGGTACTTCGCAACCAGGCGGTAAGCATATCCTCAGCAAATCGGTGGCCATCGGCGCGTAAATCGCGTTTGGCATGGTTCTGGCTTCTTCCGCCGCGAGCGTCCCGGAGCGGTGCGCTCGCCGCAGCCCCTGACGGAGCCATGACCATGACCGACGCCAAAACGAAACGCTCAACACGACGGAGCTTTCTCCGTACGCTGCTTGCGATACCGGCCACCGCCTTCTTCTTCCGCAACATCCGGCTGACCGAACACGACGACATCGTCGAGGTCGACGGCTGGATCCTGAAGCGGAGCGACATACTATGATCTTCCAGGACGCTGCCGCCTATGCGGCATCGGGTTTTGCGCCGAAGGTCTGCGTCATAGGCGCGGGTCCGGCTGGCATCACCATCGCCCGGAAGCTCGCCACCGCGGGCATTCCAGTCGTCCTCCTCGAGGCCGGCTCCAACGAATGGACCGAAGAATCGCAGGATGCCTACAAGGGCGTGACGATCGGCGATCCCTATTTCGATCTCGACTCGACGCGGCTTCGCTATTTCGGCGGCTCGTCCAACCATTGGGCGGGCTGGTGCCGGATCCTCGAATCCTATGATTTCGAGCCCAAGACCTATATCCAGAACTCGGGCTGGCCGATCCGCCGCAGCGATATCGATCCCTATTTCGACGAGACCTACGACATATTGGGATTGTCGCCGTTCCGCCCGGATGTTCCGGTCACCGACAATTTCCGCCTGTTCCAGGTCATCAAGAGCGAGCCGGTTCGGTTCGGCGAAAAATACGCGGCGGAGCTCGAGGCAAGCAAGACGATCGCGGTCGTTCTCAACACCGAGGTCACGGAACTTTCGGGCGACGGCCGCTCGGTCACGGGCGGCAAGCTCTGGTCGCGCGGCCAGGCAGCCGGCGAGATTCATGCGCCCTATTTCGTCGTTGCCACCGGTGGTCTCGAAAATTCGCGGCTGCTGCTCTGGTCCAACGAGCGCTCGAATGGCGGCGTCGTGCCCAATGCGGCGGCGCTCGGGCGCTACTGGATGGAGCACCCGATGTACATCACGGGTGACGCCCTGATCACCAACCAGGCGTTCGAGCTCGACCATGAGGGCGAAGCCTTCTTCATGCCTTCGCCCGAGGCGATGGCGCGGCTGCAACTGCCCAATTTTCATGTCCAGCTCGAAACGGCGCCCTACCGCGGGGTGAAAGCGCTGATCGCCAACATGACGTGCTATGCGGCGCCCGAGACGACCGAATGGTTGTCGCACAAGCTTGGCCAGCGGCTGCAATGCACGGCGCGCGTGCACATGGATTGGGAGCAGTTGCCGCGCGAGCACAATCACGTCGCCCTATCTGCGACCGAGCATGACGCGGCGGGCGTGCCGCGCATCGCACTGCATTGGAAGAAGGACGAGAGTGACCGCCGGGTGATGCTCGAGGGCATGCGCCTGTTCGGCGAAGAGTTTGCCCGCAAGGATCTCGGCCGCATTCACATCAGCGACTGGGTGCGCAATGGCGAGGATTACCCGGACGGCATGGAACTCGCCGGCAATCATCACATGGGCGGCACGCGCATGAGCGACGACCCGAAGCTCGGGGTGGTCGATCGCGACTGCAAGGTTCACGGAATGTCGAACCTTTACGTCGGCGGCTCATCGGTGTTCGCGACCAGCGGCCAGTGCACGCCGACCACCACGATCGTGACGTTGGCGCTGAGGCTTGGAGAACACCTGAGCCGCACGATCAGCAATTCCTGAGTTCCCGCGGGGGGAACGGGCGTCCGCGCCGGCATCGACGTCAAGTCGAGCCGCAGCGCGGGCGCCTAGTCATTCAGATCGTTGCCGGATCGAGCACCGGCGCGTCTTTCCAGCGGGCGATGATGGCGGCGAGATCGGATTTCTCGAAACCATCCTTCAGCGCCGAGAATGAAGGCAGCACGAAATAGGCGCGCTGGAATTTGTCGATCTCGTAAGTCGTCCGCATCACCGTCTCAATGTCGAACGGCACATGGTGCGCGTCGGGGCTTTCCACGGCGAACTGCAACTCGCTGAAGGACGACATCAACCCGGCGCCGAAGGCTTTGACCTGGCCAGCTTCCTGCATCAGGCCGAATTCGGCGGTGTACCAGTAGAGCCGCTCGATCATGTCGCCGCCCAGCTCGATCAGGCTTTCCGCCTTCTGCCCGTACATCTGCATGAAGTCGGCGAAGGCCGGCTGCGTCAGCGCGGGCACATGGCCGAAGAAATCGTGGAACATGTCTGGCTCGACGATGTAGTCCAGTTCCTCGCGCTTGCGCAGCCAGTTGGTGACCGGGAAGCGGCGCTCGGCGAGATGGTCGAAGAAGGCCGGAGCCGGGATAAGTCCGGGCACGGCCACGAGTTCCCAGCCGGTCAGCTTGCGCAGCCTTTGGCTGACCTCGTCGAAATCCGGGATGCGGTCGATGAGGCCGAGGGCTTCGACCCCGTCGAGGTAGGATTTGTGCGCCAGTCGCTTCGTAAGCTTGGTCTGGCGGTCCGACAGGATACGCCAGACCTCCTGCTCGGCGTCGGTGTAGTCGTATTCCTGTTCGACGGTGAAGTCGGAGCGGCAGACGGCGTAATTGCCGCGCAGACCCTTGTCGGCGCATTCTCGCGCATAATCCTGAACGCTGATTTCCATAAGTTCCTCCTCTTTTCGAGGGCTCAAGGCCGATCTGCCGACAGGATACGCCGGGTTAACGAGTGAATGTTTCCCGGGATATCGCTGTGAGAGGCAAAATGAGGTAAGGTTCTCAGCAAAAGCCAGGATCGGGAGTGAACTTGCCTCAATTCGACGAATTCGAGATCAGGATGCTGGAGATCCTGCAGCACGACGGGCGCAAACCCGTCTCGGAACTGGCGCAGGAGATCGGCCTTTCCAATACGCCTTGCGCCCGCCGCTTCGAGGCGCTGCAACAGGCCGGCATCATCAAGGGATTCTCGGCGCGGATCGGCCGTCGCGCGATCGGGCTGATGGTCGAGGTGTTCATCCAGGTCCGGCTCACCAGCCACAGCGACGAGTCGCCCGAAAAATTCATCGCGGCGGTGCAGCGCATGGACGAGGTGTCGGCCTGCTGGACGATGACCGGCGACTACGATTTCCTGTTGCATGTGATGGTGCCGTCGGTCGACGACCTCAACGCCTTCGTCATGCACCGGCTGATGCGGCTTGCCGGCGTGCGCGACGTGCACACGCAACTGGTGCTGCAGAACATCAAGGGGCCGGGTCACGTGCCGCTTGGGCATCTGAGGGGGTAAGGTTGGGGCAGTTCGAATATCCCACGGTACAATGCGCGGCGTCGTTCATTTAGGGCACGATCAGCGTGCCGGCGCCATGCTGGGTGAAGAGTTCGAGCAGGACCGCGTGCGGCGTCTTGCCGTTGAGGATGACAACGCCTTCCACGCCGCGCTCGATCGCCTCGATGCAGGTCTCGACCTTCGGGATCATGCCTCCGGAGATCGTGCCGTTCCGGATCAGCGCGCGGGCCTCGGCCACGGTGAGCTCGTCGATGAGCTTCTTGTCCTTGTCGAGGACGCCGGGAACGTCGGTCAGGAATAGCAGGCGCGACGCGCCAAGCGCGCCGGCGATGGCGCCGGCAAATGTGTCGGCGTTGATGTTGTAGGTATGGCCGTCGCGGCCCGGCGCCACCGGCGCCAGCACCGGGATCATTTCCGAGCGCGCCAGGAGGTCGAGCAAAGTGCGGTCGACCTCGACCGGCTCGCCGACGAAACCGAGATCGAGCACGCGCTCGATGTTCGAATCCGGATCGGTGACGGTCTTCTTGGCCTTTTCGGCGAAGACCATGTTGCCGTCCTTGCCGCAGAGCCCGATCGCCCATTCGCCCTCGGCGTTGATCAGCGCGACGATCTCCTTGTTGATCGAGCCGGCCAGCACCATTTCGACGATCTCGACCGTCTTGCGGTCTGTGACGCGCAAGCCGCCCTCGAACTTCGATTCGATGCCCATCTTGCTGAGCATCGCGCCGATCTGCGGCCCGCCGCCATGCACGACGATCGGGTTGACGCCGGACTGCTTCAGAAGCGCGATGTCGCGGGCGAAAGCCTGGCCGAGCGCCGCGTCGCCCATGGCGTGGCCGCCATATTTCACCACCACGGTCTTGTTCTCGTAGCGCTGCATGTAGGGCAGGGCCGCGGAAAGCAGGTGTGCCTGCTCGGCGGCGGTGGCGGCAATATCCGTCGGTGTCATCAGGCTTTCCCCCGGAACTGGAATCGGCGGTTACTTAGCGGCAAAGACCATGACGGGCAAATGATAAGCATGGCTGGGCAACCTCGTGCCCGGCAATTTGCTCCCGTTGCAAATCATCCCCAAATCCATAATTTGGCGGCGATGACGCCGCAGGACATTACGAAGCTGATCGTCCGCACCTCGATGGGGGATCGCGGGGCGTTTGACCTGCTTTACCGCCAGACCAGCGCGAAACTTTTCGGCGTCTGCCTGCGTGTCTTGAATGATCGCGCCGAGGCGGAGGAGGCGCTGCAGGAAGTGTTCGTCAAGATCTGGACGAAGGCCGACCGCTTCGCAGTCTCGGAGTTGAGCCCGATTTCGTGGCTGGTGGCGATCGCGCGCAATCATTCGATCGACCGCATCCGCTCGCGGAGGCCGCCGGCCGTCGACGTGGACGCCGCCCTGGACGTAGCGGACCCGACGCCCGGGCCCGAGGCGATGGCGGTGGCGAGTGGGGAAAGCGAGCGAATTCACCGCTGTCTCGATGAATTGGAACCGGACCGTGCTGCCGCCGTGCGCGGCGCCTATCTGTCCGGTGAAAGCTATGTCGAACTGGCTGCGCGCCATGGCGTGCCGCTCAACACGATGCGAACATGGCTGCGCCGCAGCCTGATGAAACTGAGGGAATGCCTCGAGCGATGAGCATCGCTGACGACAACGGACCGGAACGCGACGACGAGATGGTCGCCGCCGAATATGTTCTCGGCGTCCTGCCGGCGGACGAGCGCCAGGCGGCGGCGCGGCGCATAGACGTCGAGCCTGATTTTGCGCGCCTCGTCGACCAGTGGGAGGTCCGGCTGTCGCCGATGGCCACGGCCTATCCGGAAGTGGAGGCGCCGGCCTCGGTGAAGGCGGCGATCGACCGGCGGCTGTTTGCCGGCGACCCGGTTCAAGCCGGCGGCGTCTCCTGGTGGTCGAGCCTCGCGCTGTGGCGCGGGTTGGCCGTCGCCTCCCTCGCCGCCCTCGCGCTTTATGTCGCTGTTCCCTACCTGGCGCCACCGGCGCAAATGCCGCCGCAGCGGCTGGTCGCGTCGCTGGCGGCGGATGGCAGCGACGTGCGCTATCTGGCCCTCTACGACCCCGAACGTGGCGCGGTCGGGCTTTCGCACGTTTCGGGCGAACGCGGTTCGGGCCGCGATTTCGAACTGTGGATGATCGAGGGAAACAACCCGCCGGTTTCGATGGGCGTGATACCGGCCGGCCCGACCGCGCATATCGAGATTGCGCCGGAAGCCCGCGAAAAGCTCGGCCTCGGCGCGGTCCTGGCAGTCAGCCTCGAGCCGGCTGGCGGCTCGCCCACGGGGCAGCCGACCGGCCCGGTGGTGGCAGCGGGCGATCTCAAGAACATCTGACTCAACACACCTTGGCTCAGGAAAATTTCTCGGCCGTGTGAAACTCTCCGGCACACAGCGCCCGTATCTCCCTGCGTCCCCCGATTGCGGGAAATCCAAACCAGGGAGTTCTTCACATGCGCAAATACCTTATCGGCGTCGCCGCTCTTTCCATGCTCGCCACCGCCGCTTATGCCGAAAACCCGATGGTCGGCGGCGCGCCCATGCCAGCCGACAAGAACATCATCGAGAACGCCGTCAATTCCAAGGACCACACCACGCTGGTCGCCGCCGTGAAGGCGGCCGGTCTCGTCGAGACGCTGCAAGGCCCCGGCCCGTTCACCGTCTTCGCGCCGACCAACGCCGCCTTCGAGGCGCTGCCGGCCGGCACGGTCGAGACGCTGCTGAAGCCTGAAAACAAGGATCAGCTGACCAAGATCCTGACCTGCCATGTCGTCGGCGCCGAAGCCATGTCAGACGCCATCGGCAAGATGATCGCCGACGACGGCGGCACGCACCCGGTCAAGACCGTCGGCGGCTGCACACTGCAGGCCAAGATGGACGGCGAAAAGATCACGCTGACCGACGAGAACGGCACGGTTGCGACCGTGACAATCGCCGACGTCGACCAGTCCAACGGCGTCATCCATGTCATCGACAAGGTCATTACACCGAAGGCGTAACATCCCTTCAAGACCGCCGGCGCGTCCCCTCTCCAAGCGGTTGGCGGCCGGATCGCGCAGGTCTGCACCTGCTCGTCTTGAGCGCCCCAGCCAGCCGCTCCGTCGGCTCGCATGGGGCGCCTTTTTGCGGGTAGTCAAAGGGAGTTGATTTTGCCGTGAGGGCCGGGAGGGCTAAGACCGGAAGCCAGAGGAGAAAGCCATGAAGAGACGCAGCTTCCTGTTTTCCGGCGCCGCCGTCGCATTCCTGGCCGGAACGACGGTCCTCTGGCGCATGGGTGCGCCAACCGACGCCAGGGCGGAATGGTTCGAGGTGACCAAGACCGAAGAGGAATGGCGCGCGCTCTTGAGCGAAGCGCAATACGCGGTGCTGCGCGAGGAGGATACCGAGCCTGCCGGCACGAGCCCGCTCAACAATGAGAAGCGCAAGGGGACCTTCCACTGCGCCGGCTGCGATCTTCCCCTCTATCCTTCGGAGACGAAATATGAATCCGGAACCGGCTGGCCTAGCTTCTGGGATTCGCTGCCGGGCGCGATCGGCACCAAGGAAGACAATTCGCTGTTCATGACGCGGACCGAAGTCCATTGCCGCCGCTGCGGCGGGCATCTTGGACACATATTCAATGACGGCCCGCCGCCGACCGGAAAGCGCCACTGCCTCAATGGTTTGGCGCTGACGTTCAAGCCGGCGACGGCTTAGAAATCGCCGCAAATTCTATTCTGCCGGGCGGCTGAGAATCACCCGCCCCTTACCGCCAGCGCGATCGCCTCGCGAAGCTCGTCCATGCCTTCGCCCTTTTCCGAGGAGGTGGCGATGACAGTCGGGAAGGCGGCCGGTCGCTTGCGGATCTTTTCCAGCGTCTCCTCGATCAGCCGCGGCACGCCCGCGGCCTTGATCTTGTCGGTCTTGGTCAGCACGATCTGGTAGGACACTGCCGCCTTGTCGAGCAACCGAAGCACCTCCTCGTCGTTTTTCTTGATGCCATGGCGGGCGTCGATCAGCACATAGACGCGCTTCAGCGTCACCCGGCCCTTGAGATAGTCGAAGACCAGCTTCGTCCACTCGTCGACCTTCTCCTTGGGTGCGGTGGCGTAGCCGTAGCCGGGCATGTCGACCAGCGCCATCGGCGGCAGGTCCGAGCCTTCGCCGGAATAGCCGTCGGGCACGAAATAGTTGAGCTCCTGCGTGCGGCCCGGCGTGTTCGACGTGCGGGCGAGGCCTTTCTGGCCGACAAGCGCGTTGATCAGCGATGACTTGCCGACATTGGATCGTCCGGCGAAGGCGATCTCGACCGGCCCTTCAGGCGGCAGGAACTTCATAGACGGGACGCCGCGGATGAAGACCCATGGCGCAGCAAACAGTTCGCTGGCGACGGCCGTCGCGCCGTTTTGTGTTGCTTCGCTCAAACTGCTCGCTCCAGACGGTCGATGTCGGCGCCGCGGATGGCGTCGAGGTTGCGCGTCAGCTTATCGACCGGCCAGTTCCACCATGCAATGGCGAGAAGCCGTCTTATCGTCATCCTGTCGAAGCGGGTCTTCACTACCTTGGCCGGATTGCCGGCCACGATCGCATAGGGCGGCACGTCGTGCGTGACGACGGACTTGGCCGCAATGATTGCGCCGTCGCCGATGGTGATGCCGGGCAGGATCAGGGCTTCCATACCGACCCATACATCATTGCCGAGCACGGTGTCGCCACGGTTTTCCGCCTCCCAGGTCTTGATGTCGAAGCCCTGTTCCCAGCCATGGCCGAAGATGTTGAACGGATAGGTGGAAAACCCCGACATTGCGTGGTTGGCGCCGTTCATGATGAAGCGCGCGCCTTCGGCAATGGCGCAGAAGCGCCCGATGATCAGCTTGTCGCCGATGAAGGGATAATGGTGCAGCACGCATTTCTCGGCGAACCGGTCGGGGCCATCCGGATCGTCGTAATAGGTGTAGTCGCCGATCTCGATGTTCTCGGCCGTGACAAGCGACTTCAGGAAACCGACGCGCGGATGCATCGGGATCGGGTGTTTTATCGCAGGGTTGGGTCCGTCCATGGGAAGGCTCGCCGGTCTAGTGGAAATGAAGTGCGCGGCCATTATAGCGGTTCGATAAGCCGTGCCGATAGCCGGCGGAGCAAAGCTGCCAGTCCAGGCGCCCGATGAAAAAAGCCCCGGCGGACCGGGGCTTTTCCTGATCAACGCGCCAGCCGGCTATTCTGCCGGACTGGGCTTTTTCTTGAATAGTCCGACCAGATTGTCCCAGAGCTCGATCTTGGCGCCCTGGCGCTTCATGATCGCGCCCTGCTGGATGATCGACAGCGTGTTGTTCCACGCCCAGTAGATGACGAGGCCCGCGGGGAACGACGCCAGCATGAAGGTGAACACCACCGGCATCCAGGTGAAGATCATCGCCTGCGTCGGGTCCGGAGGCGTCGGGTTCATGCGCATCTGCAGGAACATGGTGATGCCCATGACGAGCGGCCAGACGCCGATGAGCAGGTATTCGGGCACCGCGAAGGGCAGCAGGCCGAACAGGTTGAACAGCGATGTCGGATCGGGCGCCGCCAGATCCTGGATCCAGCCGAAGAACGGCGCGTGGCGCATCTCGATGGTGATGTAGAGCACCTTGTAGAGCGCGAAGAAGACAGGGATCTGGATCAGCACCGGCCAGCACCCGGCCAGCGGATTGATCTTCTCCGTCTTGTAGAGCTCCATCATCGCCTGCTGCTGCTTCATCTTGTCGTCCGCGTATTTCTCGCGGATCTCCAGCATCTTCGGCTGCACCTTCTTCATGTTCGCCATCGAGGCATAGGACTTGTTGGCGAGCGGGAAGAAGACGGCCTTGACCACGACCGTGGTCGCGAGGATGGCGAAGCCGAAATTGCCGAGCAGGCGGTAGAACCAGTCGATGAGCCAGAACATCGGCTTGGTGATGAAGTAGAACCAGCCCCAGTCGATCAGGAGCTCGAACTGGCGGATATTGCGATCCTCCTCGTAGCCGTCGATTAGTGCGACCTCCTTGGCGCCGGCAAAGACCAGCGTCTCGACCGTCGCCGACTGGCCGGCGTCCACCGTCATGGCGTCGGTGAGGAAGTCCGCCTGGTAGCGGCTGCGCGCGTCGCTGAAATAGCTGAAATTCGGCTGGAAGGGCTGCTTGCCCGAAGGGACCAGCGTGACCGCCCAGTATTTGTCGGTGACGCCGAGCCAGCCATCCGTGGACTTGCCGGGTGTGATCCGCTTATCTTCCTCGATCGTCGAATAATCGATCTCCTGCAGGCCCTCCTCGCCGGTGACCCCGATCAGGCCCTCGTGCAGCACCCAGATGCTGGCGGTGGTCGGCTTGTCGAAGCGCGTTACGCGTCCGTAATTCGACAGCGAAACGGAAGCCGTGCCGGAATTGGTCACGGTGTCGGAGACAGTGAACATGTAGTCGGCGTCGACCGCGATGGTGCGCCGGAAGGTCAGGCCCTTGTCGTTGGTGTAGGAGAGCGTGACCGGCGTTGCAGGCGTCAGCGTCGGGTTGCCCTCGACCGTCCAGACGGTGTCGTGCCGCGGGACCGAGCCGGTCGCCTCATTGCCGACGAAGCCGATCTCGGCATAGTACCCGTTGGGCAGGGCCGACGGGTTGAGGAGTTCGATATTCGGCGAATTCTTCTCGACCGTCAGGCGGTAATGCTTGAGGCGCAGATCGTCGATGCGCGCGCCGACAAGATTGATCGAGCCCGAGAGGCTCGGCGTATCGATCGCGATGCGCTGCGAGGCGGCCACAGCCTGCTCGCGCCCGGCGGGCGTTGCGCCGTCGGTTCCCGCGAGACCCGGCACGGCACCCGAAGGGGCGGCGGGCGTGGCAGTTCCGGCGGCTCCCGGCGTTGTCGGCTGGGCAGCCTTCTTCTCGGCCTCGACGCGCTCGGCTTCGATGCGCGCCAGCTCGCGCTCGCCCTCGATGCGCGGGTTCATGTAGAACACCTGCCACAGCGTAAGGATCAGCACCGACAGCGCGATGGTAATGAAGAAATTGCGGTTGTTTTCCATCGTGGCCTTCAGTCCGTGACCTTAGCGCTTTGCGCGGATGCGGCGAGAGAGCTCGGCCGCAAGCTGGCCGAAAGGGGCGTCGAGAACGTCGTCGCGCCCGACGATCACATAATCATTGCCGGGCTGCATGTCACCTGCCGCATGAACGCGGACGGCTTCCTTGAGGCGGCGGCGCACCCGGTTGCGCTGAACCGCGTTGCCGGTCTTCTTGGTTACCGTGAAGCCGACGCGCGGCGGACCTTCGTCGCCGCGGTTCAATACTTCCAGTAGGAAGAGCCGCCCGCGGCGCTTTTCACCACGCCGGACGGCAAGGAATTCCGCCCGCTTGCGAAGCCGCGCGGGGGAGGGAAGGCCGGGCTTGCCGGTTTCCGGCAACGGTCCCGTCTTTCGCTCAGGCAGACAGCCGCTTGCGGCCGCGGTTGCGGCGGGCTGCGACAACGCCTCGGCCGCCCTTGGTGGCCATGCGCGCGCGGAAGCCGTGCCGGCGCTTGCGAACGAGTTTGGATGGCTGATAGGTACGCTTCATTTGTTTTAATACCGCGGCGTGCGGCCCTTCTTGAGACTGTCACTTTTGTGAACAGGAGCTTCGCCGGCCTGTCTTGGCGCAATCGGAACTGCGCCGGACGCGTGGCCCGAGCGTGAGCGGGCTTATAGAAACAAGGTTTCCGGAAGTCAATCGCCGCCGCGGTAGGGTGAAATCCCGGCTTTTACAAGGCCTACCGGTACCCTGTCGCGTCGGCCGGCTTTCCGGCGTCCTGCACTTCCCGAATGTAGCGCCATGCATCGGGGCGGGAACCGTCGAGGTCGGCAAAGCCGTAGACCTGGGCCCGCCCGCCGCTGGAAAGCGATTGGCCGGTCCAGCGAGCCCGGTCAGGATCGGCGGCAAGCGCGGCCACGGCGCGCCCAACGAAGCGCGGCGTCTCGGAGATCATGAAATGCGGGACCTTGGCGGTCGCGTCGCGCCAGCTCTCTTCGGTGACGCCAAACGCCTCCAGCATCATCTCCGAACGCAGCCATCCGGGCGTCAGCGAAACCGAGGTCGCGCCATGCGACGCGAGATCCTTGGCATGCGCCCAGGCCATGCGCGTCACCGCCACCTTGGCGAGATCATAGAAGGGCGAGAGGCGGTAGTGCTCCGCATTATACTCGGCGGTGCCGTCGGCCACCTCGACGAGCAGGCCGCCCGGACATTCGATCATCAGTGGAAGTGCGTAGTGCGCGGTGATCAGATGTGTGTCGATCCCGAGCCGCAACATTCGCAGGCCGTTCTGGAGATCGTGATCCCAGACCGGCTTGTTCCATTCGAACAGCTTCTCGCCGCCCCATATGTCGTTGACGAGCACGTCGAGCCTGCCTTGCTCGGCGCGGATGCGGCCGATGAGCTTGCGGACCTCGTCCGGGACCAAGTGATCGACTTGTACGGCTATGCCTTTGCCGCCTGCGGCGGAGACCAGTTCCGCCGTCTCCTCTATGGTTTCGGGCCGGGCATATTCGGATTGCTGGCTGCGCGTCGTGCGTCCGGTCACGAACACAGTCGCTCCGGCCGCTCCCAATTCGACTGCGATGCCGCGGCCTGCGCCGCGCGTTGCGCCCGCGACCAAGGCGACTTTTCCTTGAAGCGTCATCAAACCCTCCCGCACTGAATTCACAATGAATTTCTGTTCGAAGGCTGGCATTTGCCGGCACTTCGTTTATAAACGAATATTCAGTTATAAACGAAAGGTCAAGATGCCGCGCACCAAGACGCTATCCGACGAGCACGTTCTGGACGCCGCGCTCAAGCTCCTGCACGAAAGCGGCCCCGAGGCGCTTACCTTCGAGCGCGTGGCTCGCGCCTGCGGCCTATCGGCCGCGACATTGGTACAGCGCTTCAAGAGCAAAGCGGGCTTGAAGCAAAGCACGTTGCTGCTCGCCTGGGAGCGGCTGGACGAGAAGACCGCGAAGCTTGCGGCTACGGTTCCGAAAACTCCCGACGGCGCGGTCGAACTTCTGGTCGCGCTGAGCAACTATGGCGGGATCGAAACCTATGCTGAGGGATTGCTCGTCCTGCGCGAGGACCTCCGCGATCCGGTCCTTCGGGCGCGCGGGGCGGCCTGGAAGGCTGCGCTGTCCAGCGCGCTCGAGGATTGCTTCTCGCAGGTCCGGCACGCGCCGCAAGGCATCGGCCTGCTGACGGCGTCACAATGGCAGGGCTCGCTGCTCTGGTGGAGTTTCGACCCGCAGGGTAGTGTGCAAAGCTATGTCGAAGCCAGCCTGCGCCGCTTCATCTATGCCATAGTCGTGTCCGGGTCGGCCGAATGACGACGTCGCCTCACAAAGGGGTGAGTGTCGCGCAGGCTTCGGTCAAAACGCGGTGAGAGGCGCGTCATGTGCTTGCATGCGGCCGCTTTGTCGATCAACTGGCCTTGACCAGCGGAAAATCGCGTAAGGTAGGAGCGAATGGCTACGGAGGCAGTCGCGACAAGCATGGCCGAGGACGGAAAGGGGCGGAAACCCGTGGCGAAGCGCTGGCGCTTCATGCCGCTGCTCCTCATCGCTGCCGGCCTCGGCCTCGGCTATGCGATGGGCTGGCATCGTTATCTGACGCTGGACTTCCTTGCCGACAGCCGACTGGCCCTGAAAGCATTCGTCTCCGCAAACCCGATCGCAGCGCCACTCGGCTTCACCTTGCTCTATGCCGCGGCGGTGGCCTTCTCCTTTCCGGCGGCATCCGTGCTGACGATCTTCTCGGGTTTCCTGTTCGGCTGGCTGTTCGGCGGCGTGCTCGCCATCATCGGCGCGACGGTAGGCGCCACCATCCTGTTCCTGGCCGCGCGCACCGCCTTCGGCGGGTTCCTGAGGGAGCGCGTCGGCGGCGCGGCGGCCAGGCTATCGCAAGGCTTCGAGCGCGACGCATTCAGTTACCTGCTGGTGCTGCGCATAGCGCCGTTCATCCCGTTCTTCGTGGTCAACATCGCGCCTGCCGTCTTCAACGTGCGCGTTCGCACGTTCGTCGTCGCGACGCTGATAGGCATACTGCCCGGCGCCTTCGCCTATGCCTGGCTCGGCCAGGGCGTCGACAGCGTGCTGGTGGCCGCGCGGAGGGCTGGCCGTGAAGTCGCGGTCGGAGACCTCGTCACGCCGGAGATCACCATCGCCTTCGCCGCGCTCGCCCTTGTCGCGGCTCTCGCCGCCGTCGTAAGGAAATTCTGGATGCGAGCGGGCTGAGCGGGAAGCCGCCCGACGATTGACATCCTCCTGCAAGGCGATGAATGGCGAAAATCCTCACTCCCGACATCTGTGTCATCGGCGCCGGTTCCGGCGGCCTTTCGGTCGCGGCCGCCGCGGCGGCGTTCGGTGTGCCGGTGGTGCTGATCGAGAAGGGCAAAATGGGCGGCGACTGCCTGAATTATGGCTGCGTCCCTTCCAAGGCGCTGATAGCGGCGGCAAAACGGGCCCACATGATGCGCCATGGCGAGAAATTCGGCATCGGTGCGGTCGAACCCGAAATCGACTTCCGTCAGGTCAGCGGCCATGTCCACGGCGTGATCGAAGCAATCGCGCCCAACGATTCCGTTGGCCGCTTCTCCGCGCTCGGCGTCCACGTGATAGAGGCGGAAGCGCGCTTCAAGGACGATCGCACGGTGGTTGCCGGCGATTTCGAGATCCGCGCCCGTCGGTTCGTGGTGGCGACCGGTTCGTCGCCGTTGGTTCCTGCGATCGAGGGGCTCGACAGCGTCGACTACCTCACCAATGAGAGTGTGTTCGACCTGACGCGGCGCCCCGGCCATCTGGTCGTGATCGGCGGCGGCCCGATCGGGATGGAGCTTGCACAGGCGCATCGCCGGCTGGGATCGCGGGTGACCGTGCTCGAGGCGGCGCGTGCGCTCGGCAAGGACGATCCCGAGCTTGCGGCGCTCGTACTGAGGCAGATCCGCGCCGAGGGCGTCGACATAGGCGAGAATGCGAAAGTCGCCAAGGTCGAGAAACGCGGCAAGACCGGCATCCGCGTCCATGTCGAAATCGCCGAGGGACGGCAGATCGTGGACGGCACGCACCTTTTGGTGGCGGCGGGACGCGCGGCCAATGTAGCCGGCCTCGACCTGGAAAAAGCCGGTATAGAATATGACGCCCAGGGCCTGAAGGTCACCGACAGGCTGAGGACCACCAATCCCCGCGTCTATGCGGTCGGCGACGTGGCGGGCTCGCTGCAATTCACCCATGTCGCGAATTACCACGCCGGCATCGTGATCCGCGCGCTGCTATTCCGGCTGCCGGCCCGCCAAAAGCTCGACGCCGTGCCTTGGGTGACCTTCACCGATCCCGAGCTTGCCCATGTCGGCATGACCGAGACGGAAGCGGTGAAGGTCGGGAAGAAAATTCGCATCCTGCGCTGGCCCTATGCCGAGAACGACCGCGCCCAGGCCGAACGAAGGACCGAGGGCCATATCAAGATCGTCGCCGGTCCTCGCGGCAGGATCCTCGGCATCACCATCGTCGGGGCCAATGCGGCCGAGATGATCAATATGTGGGCGCTTGCTTTGTCGAAAGGGCTCGGCCTGCGCGACGTGGCCGGCTATGTCGCGCCCTATCCAACAATGAGCGAAATTGGCAAACGCGCGGCGATCACCTATTTTGCGGGTGCGGCGGGCAAGCCGCTGGTGCGGCGGCTGATCGGGCTCCTGCGCCGGTTGGGCTGAACCGGCGGTATGCTGGAAGACGGAGAGCATGACCGAGAACACGATTCAGGAAAGCGCAGTCAGCGACGGGGACCGCGGCGTGCCGCTGTCGCGCGGCCTTTCGCTGAAGCTCCTGGTGCTGACCGTCCTGTTCGTGCTGATCGCCGAGGTGCTGATATTCCTGCCTTCGATCGCCAATTTCCGGCTGCGCTGGCTAGAGGAGCGGCTGGGCACCGCGGCCGCCGTGTCGACCGTGCTGATCGAGGACGATGCAGCGAGCCTGTCGCGAGCGGTTCAGGACGACGTGCTGATGGCGATCGGCGCCAAGGCGATAGCGGTTCGCGACGAAGGCGTGTCGCGGCTTCTGGTTGTGGCCGATATGCCGCCGCAGGTCGACAAGCATATAGATCTGGCGGCGGTAGGGCCGATGGATGCGATGACGGGCGCGGTCGACACGCTGTTCTTCGGCGGCCGCCGCATGCTGCGCGTATTTGGCAAGGTCGGCGACAGCGATAAGGAGTTCGAGATCGTCGTGCCCGATAAGAAGCTGCGCAACGCCATGCTGGTCTATTCGCGCAATGTCGCTTTCCTGTCGCTTCTGATTTCGCTGATCACGGCGATGCTGGTCTTCTACGCCATAAACCGCATCATGATCCGCCCTATCCGCACCATGACCGGTTCGATGCTGGCCTTTTCGCGGGCGCCCGACGATCCCGGCCGCATCATCGAGCCGGAGGATCGCGGCGACGAGATCGGCGTCGCCGAGCGCGAACTTGCCGGCATGCAGCGCCAGTTGCAGAAGACGCTCAGCGAGCAGAAGCACCTCGCCGATCTCGGCCTCGCCGTCTCCAAGATCAACCACGACATGCGCAACATTCTCGCGTCGGCGCAATTGATGTCGGACCGCCTGCGGCTGGTGAAGGACCCGACCGTGCAGTCCTTCGTGCCGAAGCTGGTTCGGGCGCTCGACCGCGCCGTCTCCTATTCGGAAGGGGTGATGGCCTATGGCCGCACCCAGGAAGCGCCGCCCTCGCGCCGCAGGCTG
The DNA here is from genome assembly GCF_011045125.1 of Allomesorhizobium camelthorni. Lineage (GTDB taxonomy): Bacteria > Pseudomonadota > Alphaproteobacteria > Rhizobiales > Rhizobiaceae > Allomesorhizobium > Allomesorhizobium camelthorni. The sequence continues at coordinate 70,736 of NZ_JAAKZF010000026.1, forward strand.
AGGCTGAGGCAACTTGTCGACGACGTGCAGGAGCTTCTCGGCATCAACCCGGACGGCGGCATCGAATTCGTCAACGCCGTCGATCCGGCTTTCGAGGTGGACGCCGATTCCGAGCAGCTGTTCCGCGTGCTCACCAATCTCTGCCGCAACGCGCTGGAGGCGATGGCGGCGGATCGGGAGCGGGCGGTCGTCAACCGGCTTTCAGTCTCGGCCGAGCGGATCGGCAGCGTCAGCCGCATCTTCGTGGCCGACACCGGCCCCGGCCTGCCGCAGAAGGCGAGGGACAATCTGTTCGCCGCCTTTCGCGGTTCGGCGCGCAGCGGCGGCACTGGGCTGGGCCTTGCGATCGCGCACGAACTTGTCCGCGCCCATGGCGGCTCGCTCGATCTGGTCGAGAGCGTCGGCGGCCGAACCGTGTTTTCCGTCACCATTCCCGACCAGCCGGTGCGGCTCGAAGACGCCCGCGGCGGCCTGCGCCGGCCGGCCTGAAACGGCCCGTGAAAAGTTTTGGCGGCCCGGCTTGCTTTTCGGTTCTTCAGTCGCTAGGTACCTGTCTCGTTCGCGGCCGGTTCCAGGACTGGCTTGCGGTGGCCGTGTACTTGCGGCCCGTCGCGCGCCCGTAGCTCAGCTGGATAGAGCACCAGACTACGAATCTGGGGGCCGGGAGTTCGAATCTCTCCGGGCGCGCCACTCAAAACCCCAACAAAACCAACAACTTAGCCTCAAAAATCGATGGACAAAAATGGGAAACGGAAGCCCATTTTTTGTTCATTTTTGTCACTTTTGTCCACGGATTCTTGTCCATGGACAGAAAATGATAGTTAATCTTGACAGCCGATGGCCGGGTTTAGCTAACTAGAAGCGTGGGCTTCTGTCGGAGAAGTGGGAGTTAGATCAACCCACCCCGTACCTGCCGCTAGGTCTTCCCAAGTGAATTTGCTGGCGCGGTGCAAAACCGCTTGCCACGTCGGCTGTCAAGCTATATGTCAAGTGTCAAGTGATTTGTCAGACTGGGTGGGACGCGCATGAGCAAAAAGATGAGCAACGCACCCGTCTTTTTTGCAATCATGCAGGCTCGTTTCAATCCGATCCTTGCACTGGATTCCTACGCCCCCGCAATTCAGGAAAACCTCCGGCGACATGGCTTCCCGGATGTGCAAAAGAACATCCTTAACACATTCAATCTAACAATCCTTCCTGAGGGCGCTTCAGGCCAAGTACCTGTCTCTCAAGTCGCGCAGTACAGCTTTCTTGATGCTGATCGAACCTCCGGCTTCCTTTTGGATCAGGGGGCTCTCTCATTTCAAACTACCGAATATGATGTATTCGAAACATTTTCTGATAACTTTCTCAGAGGGCTGGACATAGTTCATAAAGCTGTTGAACTCAGTTATACTGATCGGATTGGATTCAGATATCTGGATGCAGTGTTCCCCAAGGGCGGAGAACATTTGCCTCAGTACTTGAATGAGTGGGTTCTTGGATTATATGAAAAGTCTGGTGGGAAAATCGCCCACTCCTTAAACGAAACGGTATTCTCGGTAAGCGACGTTAGCGTGACAGCGCGCACCGTGATACAGGATGGCCCTCTTGGTTTTCCTCCCGATTTGCAAGGACATCGGCTTGCGGTGCCGAGCCGTTTTCAGTCCTTGAACGGTGTGCACGCTGTGCTCGACAACGACGGCTCTATCCAGCGGCGCGAATCTTTTGCGCTGCAAACGGTGAAGGACCGCCTCACGGCGATCCACGAAGAAATTGTAAAGGCATTTAGGGCTACCGTGACTGAGCATGCGATGGAGGTATGGGCATGAGCACGGCGACTTTTTTAGCGTCTCCCGCGCCTCTCTGGTGGCAAAGGGGTGCAGTAGCAATTGTTCCAATTACTACTGCAATTTTTTCCCTAACGACTGCAGTGGGCCTCCAGGTCGGTACCGGAGGCGTACCGACCGCAGGTTACTATCGTGATCGCGGCGACCGTGGATACGCGGTCGCGCACTATGAGGTCGCGCCTAAATCCGACCATTTCGGCCGTTCACCAGCAGAAAACTTGACTCACGTCCGGTCGGTCCTGAAACCGACAGTCACCGAATTGGCGCGGGTTCTTAAGGTGTCCCGGCAGGCGATTTATGACTGGCAAAGTGGCACATCCATAACGGCGGAGAACGCTGCAAAATTGGAAGACCTCTCTCGGGCTGCTGATGTCTTCCAAGTGGAAGGCCTTACAGCCTCACATCAAATCCTACGGCGCAGAGTCGCTGGAGGCAGTTTCTTTGATAAGGTCGCGAATGGCGAGTCTGCCGAGGACGCCGCACGAGCACTTCTGACCATCGTCAAACGAGAGCTCGAACAGCGCCGGTCAATTGCGGATCGCTTAAAGGGCCGCGGAGGTGAGCCCTTGACCGCAGACGATATCGGAACGCCTCACCTGAGTGAAAAGGCGTGACCGAGAATGGGAGAATGGAGCCGTGAAACGCCTTGGCGTCAGGGCCACATTCTCCCAAAAGAAGCGCTAGGCACCTGCTTTTCTGGGGCTGAGCTTAGCGAGTTCGACGTAGCCATCGTGGTGTCTCACGATTGCGATGTCGCGGCGGATGCGGCAGTC
>NZ_JAAKZF010000260.1 GCF_011045125.1 Allomesorhizobium camelthorni
TTGCTGGCGCTCGTCACGGGTTCGCTGTGGGGCAAGCCGATGTGGGGCGCATGGTGGGTCTGGGATGCGCGGTTGACCTCCGTCTTTATTCTCTTCCTGATGTATCTCGGCCTGATCGCGCTCAACCGCGCGATGGATGATCCGTCAAAGGCGGCGCGTGTCACCGCCGTGCTGATCCTCGTCGGCTTCGTCAACATTCCGATCATCAAGTTCTCCGTCGACTGGTGGAACACACTGCACCAGTCGGCGAGCGTGCTGCGCCTTGACGGGCCGGCGATCGCCCCGGAGTTCCTGCGCCCGCTTCTCGTCATGGCGATCGCCTTCACGCTCCTGTTCTTCACGCTGCATATCATGGCGATGCGCAACGAGATCTGGCGCCGCCGCATCACCGCGCAGCGCCGCATGGCTGCCCGCATGGCAAGCCGGGAGGAATAAAGATGGGCTCCTACGCTTTCTACGTCTACGGCTCCTACGGTCTTGCCGCCCTGGTGACGATTGCAGTGACGCTCTGGACCTGGGCCGATGGATGCGCACGCCAGAAAGAATTGGCAGCGCTCGAAGCCGCCGGTATCAGACGCCGTTCCGCCCGACCGAAGGATGGCGAATGACCGAAGCTCAGCAAGAGAATAGGCCGAAGACCCGCGGCCTCAGCCGCTATGCGCTTACGCTGATCCCGCTTGTCGTCTTCGGTGGCATCGCAGCAACGGCAGCAAAAATGCTTTATGACCAGGATTTCCACGGCAAGAACATCGCCGAAATCCCCTCCGTCTTGATTGGCAACAAGGCGCCGTCGCTGAACCTGCCGCCGCTCGAAGGCTCCACCCTGCCGGCGTTGACGGATGAGGCGGTCAAGGGCAAGCTGACGCTCGTCAACGTCTTTGCCTCCTGGTGCGCCCCCTGCCGCCAAGAGCATCCGATCCTGAAGCAATTGGCCGAGGATGGACGGCTCAATATAGTTGCGATCAACTACAAGGACAGCAAAGAGAATGCGCTGCGCTTCCTCAGCGAACTCGGCAATCCGTATAACGCCATCGGCGTCGACCCGAACGGCAGGGCGGCAATCGACTGGGGCGTCTACGGCATTCCGGAGAGCTATCTAATGGCCCCCGACGGCACCATCCTCTACAAACGCGTGGGGCCGCTCGACGATCTCAGCCTCAAGGAAGGACTGTTTCCAGCAATGGAGAAGGCAGCGCTCTCAGTTAGAGCCAAATGATTTTAGATCGAGGCCTGCGCGGCATGCCACGCCACCGGTCGCGTCGGTCCTGGG
>NZ_JAAKZF010000261.1 GCF_011045125.1 Allomesorhizobium camelthorni
CCGGGCGAGCGCAAGAGCGTCGAGCCGATGGCGGCACGGGTAGAGCCTGGGCGTGTTCAGGCGGCGCACCAGTCGCTGCATCATTTCGTAGCGAAGGCGGATTGGTCGGATGATGCCGTGCTGAGCCGCGTGCGGGAACGGGTGCTGCCAGCGCTGGAGCGCCAGGGGCCGATCCGTGCTTGGATCGTCGACGACACCGGCTTTCCCAAGAAAGGCAAGCATTCGGTTGGGGTTGCACGGCAGTATTGCGGGCAGCTCGGCAAGCAGGACAACTGCCAGGTCGCGGTCTCTCTGTCGGTTGCCACCGAGCAGGCGAGCCTGCCCATTGCCTATCAGCTCTATCTGCCGGAAAGCTGGGCGAACGACCCTGACCGGCGGGCCAAGACAGGTGTGCCGGAGAATGTGGTCTTCCGCACCAAGCCCGAAATCGCGCTCGCGCAGATCCGGGCGGCGCTGGAGGCCGGCGTCTCACGGGGCGTGGTGCTGGCCGATGCCGGCTACGGCAACGACACCGCCTTCCGCGGCGGGCTGACAAAGGTGGGCTTGACCTATGTCGTCGGCGTCCAGTCCTCGATCCGCCTGTGGTCGCCCGGCACGCAACCATTGCCGCCGAAGCCGTGGAGCGGACGCGGACGCCCGCCCTCGCGCGTTCGGCGGCAGGCCGAACATGCGCCGGTCTCAGCCAAGGAACTGGCGCAAGCGCTGCCCGAGGACGCCTGGCACATGGTTACTTGGCGCGAGGGCTCCAAGGCGTCGCTTGCCTCACGCTTTGCCGCCGTGCGGGTTCGGCCGGCCCATCGCGACTACTGGCGCTCCGTCCCCCACGCTGAGGAATGGTTCCTGATCGAATGGCCGGACGGTGAAGTCGAGCCAACCAAGTACTGGCTCTCGACCTTGCCTGGAAAGACCAAGCTTGCCGACCTCGTCGATCAGGCCAAGATGCGATGGCGGATCGAGCGGGACTATCAGGAACTCAAGCAGGAGATCGGCCTTGGCCACTATGAAGGTCGAGGTTGGCGCGGCTTCCACCACCACGCCACGCTCGCGATTGCCGCTTATGGATTCCTGGTCTCCGAACGGAGTCTGATTCCCCCCTCAGCCCCACGGTTGGCGCCGCTCCTCAAGCCACCTGCGCTATCCGAAGGTTACCGACCCCGCGGCGCCGCCGCTGCGCCCCGAACGCCACGTCGCCAACTCCATCGCCACCATCCGGATTAAACTCGCCCGCGCCCTGGCGCGGCGGCTGCCACGATGTCCATGCTGCCAGC
>NZ_JAAKZF010000262.1 GCF_011045125.1 Allomesorhizobium camelthorni
GTAGAGAATGGAAAAGAACCGAGCCCGAATTGATCTTGGCTAGACCTCGAAGACCCAAAATCGTCCCACAATTGCCCTCGACTAGCTCCAGTCCCTTGTGATCGCCTGCACGCTATGTGTCACGAGCGGGTATATTCGTCCTGATTTGGGGATATCCGGATAGGTCGGCAGCCACAGTTCATCGCTGAGCTCTGGTTCCACCGCGCCGACGCGTATAAGTAGGCAAACCTTGCCTGCCGTTTGCGCATCATGTGAACCATTTCGACGCCGGACAGGGTGACCTCGGCTTTGCCAGCGACTTGAAGCCGAGCATGCAGCGGATGCGGCGCTTGACGCGCCGATGGTCCTGCTCGATCCGATTGTTGAGGTACTTGCTCTTGCGTACGTGGATTGGTTTCAGTGAGCGCCGCGATCGATCCCGCAACCGGTTTTCGGCATCGCAGAAGATGATCGCCTCGTGGTTGGTCTGACTGCCGTCTATGACGATGCGATTCGGCCGGCCGTGGCGCTCCAGCGCCTTTCGGAGGAAGCGTTTTGCGGCACGCAGGTCACGGTTTTCGCTGAAGAGGAATTCGACCGTGTCGCCGACGCTGTCGATGGCACGATAGAGCAGGTGTCATGCCGCAATGACCTTTCCGAAAAGTTTGCGACGGAACCCGGAGGCGGCAACGCGGTCGCCTGCATTCTGCACAACCGCCGCCTGGTTCGCTTAGCGAAGCCGACGTCGATCAGGCCGGCCCGCCCGCCGGCTTTCAGAACCGCTTGCGCGATGCCGCGGGCAATGCCGCCGGCGCCGCCCGCCCGTGACGGCGATGACTCTGTTCTCAAGTGCTTTCATTGCCAGTTTCCTATACTTTTTCTCACCAAGTCGGGCGGGCGCTGACGCCGCCGTCTACAACCAGATCCGCGCCGGTGATCCAGCGCGCCGCATCGGATGCCAGGAAAAGCGCTGCATCCGCGATATCGTCGGGACGGCCAAGCCTTTCCAGCGCCGCAGCCGCCTTCCAGCGGCCGACACCTTCCCGCCAGCCATCCTCGATGCCATAGCGGTGGATCAGCCCAGGGCAGATCGAATTGACGCGGATGCCATGCGCGCCGAATTCCAGCGCCGCAGCCTTGGTGAACATCAGCAGCGCCGCCTTGGAAGTGGCGTAGTGGCCATGGCCGGGTGCCGGATTGTGCCCCTCGATCGAGGCGATGTTGACGACCGAGCCAGGTTTGCCAGCTTTCCTTGCATGCTCGGCGAAGGCGCGGACTAG
>NZ_JAAKZF010000263.1 GCF_011045125.1 Allomesorhizobium camelthorni
CCACGGTGATACCGTCGTAGCGGGCTTCCTCGGCAAGCTTACCGACATCGATCTTGAAGTTCTTGCCGCTGGCCTTGAGGTAACGCCGGTAGGCCGAGTTGCCGACCAGTGCCTTGTCGCCCTTCTTGAGCTGGGCCTCGAGGCCGGCGATGATCGCCTGGCGGTCGGCCTTGTCCTTCTCGGCCTCGGCGTCATTGCGGCTGACGATGTAGCGGTCTTTACCGACCTTGACCTCTTTGACCCACAACTGAGTTTCACCGCGCTGGCGCTCGAGAACGAGCGGAACCATCGGCGCCGTTTCATTGAGCACGACGTTGTGGATCACGCTGCTCGAGCGTTCGCGGGCCCCCAGAATGTATGCCATGCCCAGCTTTTCGAGCGCGGCGATGGTATCGGCGCTGATCATGCCGCGATCGGCGACAACGCAGGCGCGTGTGACGCCGAAGCGCGTTCGCAGCCGATCGACCACCGGCAACAGGACGGTCACGTCAGCGGTGTTGCCGGGCACCATCTCGGTGCAGATCGGCCGGCCCTCGCCATCAACGACCAGCGCCAGGATCATTTGCGCCAGATCGGGGCGCAAGTCCTTGGAATGCCCGCGCTTGCCCAGCGTCTCGCCGCCCGCGCCATGGAAGGACAACGAGGTTGTGTCCATGAACACAAGGCTGAGGTCGGTGAACAGGTCCTGCCGGCGCGCGAAGAGCTTTTCCTCGATCACGTCTTTCACGCAGCGCGCCACCAGCGCGCCTTGCGCCTTTTCGCCGAGTTCCTCGCCCAGCCACGCCATGGCCCGGTAAAAGTGATGGAGCGCCAGACCCTCGGCGCCCTCGATACCATAATCGGCCATCCAGTTCGCGCAGTCGCGGTCCGAGCCCGAGACGAACAGCCGATGCAACGTGCCAATGAACACCGCCCGTTCCACCGCAAAGCCGAACTGGCGCCCTTCCAGCACCTCTTCCAGCACATCGCCGATCCCGAGCCGCTGCCACAGCCGCCCGAACAACAGCGGACCGCCAATGCGGCGAGAGGCAATCCGCCCCGCGTCAATGTCGGACAGGATGAGGCTGCGTTCGCCATGGCGCGCAATCGAGGCCGCCAATCTGTCAAGTTCGCCGCTGGCAACCAGCGCATCCTTGCGGCCCAGCGCCTTTATCGTGCGCTGGCGAACGGTTTTGCCGTCGCGGACACTTTCCACGAGGTAGAGATAGCG
>NZ_JAAKZF010000264.1 GCF_011045125.1 Allomesorhizobium camelthorni
TTTCTACGCCAAAGGCCGTTGTCAGCAATCATGAGAGTGGATTGATTCCAACGTTTGGAACCCGCGGTTTCGGGCGGCGATGATGTCATCGGGGTTGGCTTTCCAGATGAATGGTTGCGGGTTGTCGGCATTGTATTCGCGGATGAAGCGGTTGATGGCGGCCTGAAGATCGACAACGGAATGGAAGACGCCGTGCTTGAGCCTGCGCCGGGTGAGTTTGGCGAAGAAGCCCTCGACGGCGTTGAGCCAGGAGCAGGATGTTGGGGTGAAATGGAAGGTCCAGCGCGGGTGGCGGTCGAGCCAGGCGCGGACCTTGTCTTTTTTGTGCGCGGCGTAATTGTCGAGGATCACATGGATTGCCTTGTCCGCCGGCACCTCGCGCTCGATGCGGTTGAGGAAGCGGATGAACTCCTGATGGCGGTGGCGCTGCATGTTCTGTGCGATGACCGTGCCGTCCAGCACGTTGAGGGCAGCGAAGAGCGTCGTTGTGCCGTGCCGCTTGTAGTCGTGTGTCATCGTGCCGGCGCGGCCCTTCTTCATTGGCAGGCCGGGCTGGGTTCGGTCGAGGGCCTGGATCTGCGACTTCTCGTCGACCGACAGCACCACGGCATGGGCCGGCGGATCGACATACAAGCCAACGATGGTCGTCAGCTTCTCGGCGAAGGCCGGGTCGTTGGAGAGCTTGAAGTGCCGCCAGCGATGCGGGCTGAGACCGTGGGCCTTCCAGATACCCTGCACCGTCGACGCTGCAATGCCGGCGACCTTGGCCATCGCGCGCAGCGTCCAATGGGTCGCCTCATGCGGCGGCGGAGCCTGCGTCAGGCGGACGATCTCGGCGACATGCTTCGGCGGGACCGGCGCCTTTCCAGGCGGACGGGACCGGTCGCGAAGCAGTCCATCGACGCCTTCGTGCATGAACCGCTCCTGCCAGCGCCAGACACAGGTCTTGGACTTGTCGGTCTCGGCCATGATTGCCGAGGTGCCCAGACCATCGCCGCTCAGAAGGACAATACGCGCCCGCCAGACATGCTTCTGCGGGCTTCCAGGGGCCGCGACGATCGCTTGCAAGCGCCGACGGTCGCTGGCCGAAACGGTAAAGGAGATGCCATTGCGCATCCATCAAACTCGCACGCCACACCGCAAAACGGAATCCCAAAATCGGACTCTTTTGATCCGATCAATCCACT
>NZ_JAAKZF010000265.1 GCF_011045125.1 Allomesorhizobium camelthorni
TTATTCGGTGATTGAAACCACGACGCCGGCGCCGACGGTGCGGCCGCCTTCGCGGATGGCGAAGCGCAGCTTCTCTTCCATGGCGATCGGCACGATCAGCTCGACATCGACCGTCACATTGTCGCCCGGCATCACCATTTCGGTGCCTTCGGCCAGCTGCACGATGCCGGTCACGTCCGTCGTGCGGAAGTAGAACTGCGGACGGTAGTTGGTGAAGAACGGCGTGTGGCGGCCGCCCTCCTCCTTGGTCAGGATGTAGGCCTCGGCCTTGAACTTCTTGTGCGGCTTGACCGAGCCGGGCTTGGCCAGAACCTGGCCGCGCTCGACGCCCTCGCGGTCGACGCCGCGCAGCAGCGCGCCGATGTTGTCGCCGGCCTGGCCCTGGTCGAGCAGCTTGCGGAACATCTCAACGCCCGTGCAGGTCGTCTTGGTGGTCGGGCGGATGCCGACGATCTCCAGCTCCTCGCCAACCTTGACCACGCCGCGCTCGACGCGGCCGGTCACAACCGTGCCGCGGCCCGAGATCGAGAACACGTCCTCGATCGGCATCAGGAAGGGCTGGTCGATCGGACGCTCCGGCGTCGGAATGTAGGCGTCGACCGCAGCCATCAGCTCGCGGATCGCGTCCTCGCCGATCTTCTTGTCCGAGTCTTCAAGCGCGGCCAGCGCCGAACCCTTGATGATTGGAATGTCGTCGCCGGGGAACTCGTTCTTCGACAGGAGCTCGCGCACCTCGAGCTCGACCAGCTCCAGAAGCTCGGCGTCGTCGACCTGGTCGACCTTGTTCAAAAACACGACAATGGAAGGCACGCCGACCTGGCGGGCCAAGAGGATGTGCTCGCGGGTCTGCGGCATCGGGCCGTCGGCGGCCGAAACCACCAGGATCGCGCCGTCCATCTGCGCCGCGCCCGTGATCATGTTCTTCACATAGTCGGCGTGGCCGGGGCAGTCGACATGCGCGTAGTGCCGGTTCGGCGTCTCGTATTCGACATGGGCGGTGGAAATGGTAATTCCACGCGCTTTCTCCTCCGGCGCCGCGTCGATCTGGTCGTAGGCCTTGTACTCGCCGAAATACTTGGTGATCGCAGCCGTCAGCGACGTCTTGCCGTGGTCGACATGGCCGATCGTGCCAATGTTCACATGCGGCTTCGTGCGCTCGAATTTACTCTTGGCCAT
>NZ_JAAKZF010000266.1 GCF_011045125.1 Allomesorhizobium camelthorni
GTCGTCGATTTCTTTGGTGACGGCAGACATGCGAACCAGCGCCGCCGGCTGTTTTATCTGGTGCTCGTTCTGATCGTCATCGCCGACTTTCTGGTCTCCCGCCAACACGCCGAATACCTGTGGGACCGTCTGCCTGGCTGGTCCGCCATCTACGGCTTCGGCTCCTGCGCGCTGCTGATTTTCGTTTCCAAGTTCCTCGGCCATCAGGGCGGCCTGATGCGGCGCGAGGACTATTATGACTGACTTCGTCCATCCCGCCCTCATCTTCATTGTCGGCGCCCTGCCGATCCCTTTCCTGAAAGGGTCAATCCGGAAGGCTTACCTGCTGCTGATCCCGGCGCTGGCGATCCTTGCCGTGCTCACGATGCAGCCGGGCAGCTACGGCGCGGCGCAGTTCATCGGGCAGGAAATCCTGATTGCGAAAGTCGACAAGCTGAGCATCGTCTTCGCCACAGTCTTCGCCATCATGGCGCTGATCGGCATGGTCTACGCGCTGCACCTGACACGTGCCGGCCAGCATGTGGCGGCGTTCATCTACGTCGGCAGCGCGCTCGGTGTGGTATTCGCTGGCGACTACCTGACCCTGTTCCTGTTCTGGGAAAGTATGGCGTTTGCCTCTGCCTATCTGGTCTTCGCCCAGCGCAGCGAGCAGGCGATCCGCGCCGGGATGCTTTATCAGTTCCAGAAGCTGATGCGGACGGTATTCCGGACCAACAACATCGACTGCACGTCGCGCTGGTCCACGCCCTTCGATACGCTCGGCCCGTTGCTGGCCGGCTTCTACAGCCGCGCGCCGCTGGAAGAGGTGATTGGCAACGAGTGCGTTCTGGTCGTCGGTGGCAATGTGACCGAGGAAAATCCGGTCACCGAGTATCTGTTGCGGGGCGGCGCGCGGCGGCGGCAGACCAGGTTGCTCATGCTCTCGGCGCGGCCATCCCGTCTGGATGCCGATGCCCGGGCCGTCGTTCGCGTTCGGCCGGGCGGTGAGGTGGCGAGCCTTGCCGCGGTAGTGGCCGGGCTGGTGGCGACGGCTGGTCAGGCCTCGCCGGGTGACGTTTTCGCTGACACGAGCGCGACAAGCGGTGGGCCGGAAGCGACCGCAGAAAACAACGGGCCGGACCGTCTGGTCGTCGCGCTGCTGGAAGGCCGCAGCGTCACCGTTCTTGTA
>NZ_JAAKZF010000267.1 GCF_011045125.1 Allomesorhizobium camelthorni
CTCACCGGCTTCGGCCACGATGCGCACCGGCAGTGGAAACTGCATTTTGTCCATCGATCGCCTCCGGGCGGCTTAAGCCGCATCATGACACCGGGCGCTACCTGCCACCTAGCGCAGCGGACGTTCCATTGGAAGAGAGCGTCCGCCGCTCAGAGGCAGGAGCCAGGCCCCGCAATCATCACATCGCAGGCTTCATAACCTGACCACGTATTTCGCCGCCGCCATACTCTGCGGTATGCAGGTTCAGGTAGAGCTTGCCATCAAGCAGCATCTTGGCCTGATCCTCCGTCAGGGTTGCCGAGCCTTCGATGGGGCTCTCGAGCGTCTCCAGTGGCACCCCGACATCGCCGTTTTCACCGGGCTCGGCCGGTCCATGAAAATGACCGGCTTGGACCGGCCCAGTAAGACCGGAATATTCGATCGTCCAGCTGAGGTCCCTTGATGCGGTGTCGAAGGTAATCTGGGCGGTCCCCTTTCCCGCACTGTCAACGGGCGGTACCTCCTGCAAACCGTTCAGTTGGGCCTCGAACTTCATCTGCTCGGCAAGGGACGGAGAGGAAATCAGGATCGCCGACGACATGGCAATCCCTAGAACGGCGGAGATGGAACCGAGTTTGCTCATGGTAACGTCCTTTGACATTTGTAGCCTCCTGATTGTGGACCCTTGTTCGACTTCGCAGTGGCCGCGAAAGGTTGCCGCTCACAACGTACCGTGAGTAATGGAATGCCGCGCGGCGAATGGGAAATGACGTCACGCCATGAAGTCGATAGCCGCGCGTTATGATGGCCGTCCGCCTTCCGCATTGGACTCGCGTGCACCCGACGCTGACTGCTCCAGCAGCTCGGTCAGCATCCTGACGGCCTCCTTTAGCTCCAGGACCTCGCACTCACGCAGTTGGTCGATCTTCTCATGCAACAGCTCTATATCGAGCTCTGCCTTCACATTGATCCGGTAGTCGTTCTCCGCGGCCTTGCGATCGATGTCCTGCTGCCGGTTCTGACACATCATGATGACCGGATGTCGACGGCCATCCTGAAGCAGGTGCTCGTCACGCTCAAAATCTCCCTGGCCGCCGGCCCGGCCGTCGTAGATACTGCCAATGCAGTGACCATCATGATGGTCCATTCAAAGATCGCGAGCGTAAGAGA
>NZ_JAAKZF010000268.1 GCF_011045125.1 Allomesorhizobium camelthorni
CGGACTTTAGGAATATTTATCTTAATCTGATCGGATACAAGTTTGGCCTTGGTGGCACTCAGAACAAAATTAAGAGAGCGTCTTATCTCAAGGTGTTGTGCACCCTGAAAACTTTTGTCAAACAGAGCTAAGAGTATGACAACAACACAGGAAATTGTATTTCTCTGACGGGTTGTCCATTTTCCAAACTTGCCGTTGGCGCGATCCCAAAGCAGTATATCACTTACGCTGTCCGTCATTCGAAAAGTTTTAGCAGAGCCGTGAACGGCTTTTGATAGCTCCGCATATTCCTTCTCCAAGTCATTGACACTCGAAACCGCGCAATCATATCCTTCTAGGTCCGGGTGCGAGGACATAAATTTTGCCAGATCGCGGAAGCCTATTCTATATTTTCCACGCTCCCAAAGCTTCAATTCAATTGGGTGACTAACGTAATATAAGGCGCAAAGGCTATTTTCGGCAAAACTTCGAAGAGACTGTAGCGACAATCTCCATGAACCAAAAGTCGCTCCTACATGCGAAAGAACAGCGTCGTTTTGAGCCTCCAAGAGGAATTTTCTAGACTCTGGGTCGAACGACGCCGACACCACCGAAATCACTCCGTTCAGCGCTGATAATCTGGCAAAACTTTCGACATGCAACTTGTCCTTCGACAGATGTTTGGCGTTGTCAACTAGATCGGCCAACCAGTCTTCATAGAAGCGCATCGAGTTAGCAGCAATCTCACGCTCAATCGAACTTCGGCCTGAGGAGTAACCTGAGGGCATTTTGTAATTCCGGTGAGGTGTTGGGGCGCGAGGTCATAGCGTCCTGGCTTATACGACGACGGGATTCAGGACTCTCCTCAAGATGCTTGAGAATTTTACCAAGTATGTCACGAGAGGCATCACGCGGCCGAACATCAATGGGCAAATTGTACTGACTAATGAGCGACAACCACTGGCTCTTTCCTAAACTCGACAGCGCCACCAACGTGGAAAGCGCTGTCGGAATATCATCGACGCTTTTAACTGACCTCCCGCTTAGGAATGCACCCAAGTCTTCATTCGGTCCATTCTTCAGAAAGCGCGCCAAGGCATTAAGTGATTTTGCAACATCGTGTGTTTTCATTATAAACCAAGCTTTT
>NZ_JAAKZF010000269.1 GCF_011045125.1 Allomesorhizobium camelthorni
AGCGGCGGCATATCGTCTTCGCCGACGCCTCACCTAAGAGCCGACTCTGGCCGCGCCGCAACATCACGTGGCGATGCCACGTACCCACCGTCCAGGGTGATGTGGCCGCGATCGGGCCTCCCCATTTCTGACGCACGCATTAGCGACGGGGCTAATCCGACCGCAGATTTTTAGCGGCCATCCACGCTCTTCTTCGCTCTGATTTCGCTAACGCGTCTACCAGCTCCGTTCTCCTGGATGGACGCGTGTGGATCTGGTTCTCGGCTACCACCATCAGCGCGATGGCCTGGCATGATGTCGAAGCTCGGCGATCGGCGATTTGGCGCGGCGATGATCGGCGCCGAATGTTCTTGGCGCACGGCGAGCCGTTCTTCCGGCGGCATGCCGCGCATGCACCTCCGCCCGTTCGATGTGGGAAATCCGGATCCCGTCCACTAATTCGCTCGTGGCCAAAGTCGCATACGATGCAGTGTGGATCTTCCTAACAACCCAGCACTCCAAAACGAGATTGACAGCCGAAAGAAAGCGAGTATCATTTATCGATGTCAGGTCTCGAAAAGTGAGAATCCGATGCTCCGGTCCCAGAATGTGCCTTCCGCTCAAATCGAAACGCGCCTCTTCATTGATGGTCAGCTTGTTGCCGGTGAGGGAGACGTGGAGAACATTGTGGATCCAGCTTCCGGCAGCGTTATCGCGCAGGTCGCCGAAGCATCGTCGGAGCAACTGGATGCGGCGGTCGCTGCGGCAACGAAAGCTTTCGCCTCCTGGTCAACCACAACGCCTGCATATCGGTCGGGATTGCTCTTGCTAATAGCTGACTTGATCGACGACGACGCTGAGGCGTTCGCTGCGCTCGAGTCGCTCAATACCGGAAAACCGTATGTCCGAATGCTGGAGGACGAGATGCCTGCCATCGCGGATCTCTTCCGCTTCATGGCTGGTGCGTCTCGTTGTTTGGGCGGCAGCGCCGCCAACGAATACTTGCCAAATCATACCAGCATGATCCGGCGCGATCCTGTAGGGGTCGTGGGTTTGATCGCACCTTGGAACTATCCATTGATGACGGCGGCCATGAAACTTGCGGCGCCGCTCGCTGCGGGCAATACAGTTCTCC
>NZ_JAAKZF010000027.1 GCF_011045125.1 Allomesorhizobium camelthorni
TGGTGATGACGACGCTGGTGCGCTCGTAGAGCGTGCTAAGCAGATGGAACAGCAGCGCGCTGATGCGCTAAACGGCAGGTATCCGAGTTCATCGAGGATGACGAGGTCGGAATGGGCGAGCCGGTCGGCGATCTGGCCTGCCTTGCCCTGTGCCTTCTCCTGCTCGAGGGCGTTGACGAGTTCGACGGTGGAGAAGAAGCGCACGCGCTTGCGATGATGCTCGATCGCCTACACGCCGAGGGTGGTGGCGAGGTGGGTCTTGCCAGTTCCCGGACCGCCGACAAGCACGACGTTGTTGGCATCGTCCATGAACTCGCATCGATGGAGCTGGCGCACGAGGGCCTCGTTGATCTCGCTGCTGGCAAAGTCAAAGCCGGCCAGATCACGATAGACGGGGAAGCGAGCTGCCTTGAGCTGATACGCCACGGACCTGACCTCCCGCTCTGCCATCTCGGCCTTCAGGAGCTGCGACAGGATCGGGATGACGGCCTCGAAGGCGGGAGAGGCCTGCCCGGTCAGTTCGGCGACGGCTCGCGCCATGCCGTGCATCTTCAGACTCCTGAGCATGATGGCGATGGCGCCGCTAGAGCGGTTCATTGCTTGATTGAATCGGGCGGGATTCCCTTGGGCTTTGGTTTGTGATTCAAGATGCTGGCTGGATGGAGGCCAGCATCTGATGACACGAGCCCTTTCGAATGATCTTCGTGAGCGTGTTGTTGCGGCGGTTGTTGCGGGTGAGAGCAGCCGTGCCGTGGCGTCCCGGTTCGGCGTAGCGGTTTCGTCGGTTGTGAAGTGGTCCCAACGCTATCGTGCGACCGGCTCGGTGGCGCCGGGCAAGATGGGCGGCCATCGCAAACGCATTCTGGAGCCGCATCGGACGTTCGTGGCGGAGCGGATCAACCAAAACCCGCACCTGACGCTGCACGGGCTGAAGGACGAACTGGCCGCGCGAGGGGTCACGGTCTCCCACAATGCGGTCTGGCAGTTCCTGAGACGCGAGGGGCTGCGCTTCAAAAAAAACGCTGTTCGCCCTTGAGCAGGCGCGCGAGCCGACATCGCCCGCAGGCGCCAGCGCTGGCGGTCGTGGCAGGGCGGCCTTGATCCCAGACGGCTCGTCTTCATCGACGAGACCTGGATCAAGACCAACATGGCCCCGCTGCGCGGCTGGGGGCCGAGGGGCAAGCATCTGCGCGGCTTTTCTCCGCATGGCCACTGGCGCACCCTGACCTTTCTCGGCGCACTGCGCTGCGACCAACTCACCGCGCCATGCGTTGGCGCCGCTCCTCAAGCCCGGCGACATCGTGATCATGGACAATCTCGGCAGCCACAAATCCGCGGCCGTCCGTAAGATCATCAAGGCCGCGGGCGCCCGGCTCTGGTTCCTGCCGCCCTATTCTCCAGACCTCAACCCGATCGAACAGACCTTCGCCAAGATCAAGCACTGGATGCGACATGCCCAGAAGCGCACCGTCGAGGATACCTGGCGTCACATCGGCGCCCTCGTCGCAACCATCCAACCCGACGAATGCGACAACTATTTCGCAAATGCCGGCTACGCTTCCGTCAAACCATGAAACGCTCTAGCGGGATTATCCGCTGGCAGCTTCGCTGGAGCGAGCGTGAGGCGGATCGGGTTCGAGGCGTCAACATCATGCGTGTCCGGGACGGAAAGATCGTCGAGGGTCTGGGCTACGTGAAGGGAGGCTGACGTTCCGATCGCGAACCGGCGATCCTCGCGGGTCGCTATCCCAGACCATGCACGGCGGCATGTCGCCGGAATAGGGCACCAGCCCGAAGGAGCAGACCCATGATCATCATAGCCGGCTACACCCGCACCGACGCTGAGAAGCGGGACGGCGCCGTGGAAGCCTTCAGGGGCATGGTCGAACGCGCGAGGGCGTACGACGGCTGTCTCGACTTCTCCATAAGCGCGGACGCGGTCGATCCGGAGCGCGTCAATCTCTTCGAATGCTGGCGCGACCAGACCACGCTGGACGCCTGACGCAAGGTCGCGAAGGGACCGCGCGGGAAACCTCGAGAGGTCGCCGTAAGCCTCTATCGCACCGACAAGGCCGAAAAGCCTTTCTGAGGACGAGACGCCGCCCGGTCTGGCCACCGGGCGCCCAAGGAAGCGGTGAGGCCCAGCGAGATCGCATCCTGGGCACGAAAACCGAGCTGCTGCGGACGCTTGCCTCGGCTGCGAACGCAGAAACGGCGGTTTCTGGCGTTCGTAGTTTATGTGGAAGTGGCGCCCCAAACCTCGACGTGAGGGCGCACGATGTCGAAAAGGTCCGCGATGACGGAGCGGGCTCTCGACGGAAATTTTTGATATCAGTGTGTTACGTCGTATTCTGGAGTGCCGCTGGATATTCCCGGCGACGCCTGAATCACTCCCACTCAATCGTTCCCGGAGGCTTGCTCGTCACGTCGTAGACGACGCGGTTGATGCCGCGCACCTCGTTGATGATGCGGGTGGCGGCGGCGCCCAGGAAGCTCATGTCGTAGTGATAGAAATCGGCGGTCATGCCGTCGACCGAGGTCACCGCCCGCAGCGCGCAGACGAACTCGTAGGTGCGCCCGTCGCCCATGACGCCGACCGTCTGCACCGGCAGCAGCACCGCGAAGGCCTGCCAGATCGCATCGTAGAGACCGGCCTTGCGGATTTCGTCGAGATAGATGGCGTCGGCCTCGCGCAGGATTTCGAGCTTCTCGCGGGTGATGCCGCCGGGGCAGCGTATGGCAAGGCCTGGACCGGGGAAAGGATGGCGGCCGATGAAATGATCCGGCAGGCCGAGTTCCTTGCCGAGCACCCTCACCTCGTCCTTGAACAATTCGCGCAGCGGCTCGACCAGCTTCATGTTCATGCGCTCGGGAAGGCCGCCGACATTGTGGTGCGACTTGATCGTCACCGACGGGCCGCCGGTGAACGACACGCTTTCGATAACGTCGGGATAGAGCGTGCCCTGCGCCAGGAACTCCGCGCCGCCGAGCTTCTTGGCCTCTTCCTCGAACACCTCGATGAACAGCCGCCCGATCGTCTTGCGTTTTCTTTCCGGGTCCGCCTCGCCTTCCAGCGCATCGACGAAGCGGTCCACTGCATCGACCAGGATCAGCGGCAAATTGTAGTGCTCACGGAACATGGTGACCACGTCGGCCGCCTCGCCCTTGCGCATCAGGCCGTGGTCGACAAGGATACAGGTCAGCTGGTCGCCCACCGCTTCGTGGATCAGCAGCGCCGCGACCGAAGAATCGACGCCGCCCGAAAGCGCGCAGATCACCTTGCCGTCGCCGACCTGCTTGCGGATCGCCTCTATCGCCTTCTCCTTGTAGGCGGCCATCGACCAGTCGCCCTTAATGCCGGCGATCTTGTGCACGAAGTTCTGCAGGAGCTTGGCGCCGTCGGGCGTGTGCACCACCTCGGGGTGGAACTGCACAGCGTAGAACCGCCGCGCCTCGTCGGCGATTGCCGCGAAGGGCGCGCCGGTCGATGTGCCGATGATGCGGAAGCCTTCGGGAAGCGCAGTGACGCGGTCGCCATGGCTCATCCAGACCTGATGGCGCGTGCCCTTGGCCCAGACACCTTCGAACAGCGCACTGTCCTCATGTATATCAAGAAAGGCGCGGCCGAACTCACGGTGATGGCCGGCCTCGACCATGCCGCCGAGTTGGGCGCACATGGTCTGTTCGCCATAGCAGATGCCGAGCACGGGAATGCCAGCCTGGAAGACCGCGTCGGGAGCGCGAGGGCTGCCGATATCGACCGTCGAGTGCGGGCTGCCAGAGAGGATAACCGCCTTCGGCTGGATACGCCGAAACGCTTCCCCTGCCGACTGGAAGGGAACGATCTCGGAGAAGACCCCGGCCTCCCGCACGCGGCGCGCAATCAGCTGCGTCACCTGGCTGCCGAAGTCGATGATAAGGACGGTGTCGGGATGATTGGTGGTTTTCATGGCGGGCATTTAAAGAAAAGAGTGAGTCGACGCAATGGGTTGCCGACAGGCGCGGACAATCCGATTCACGGCGCTCGCGGATCGATTCAAATACTTCATCCGGCAAATGAACCGAACGCCAGCCGTTCCATCCGTTGAGTCGAAGCGTGGCGCTAACGCGTTGTTTTGCCTTCGATCCCCAGCGAACCGTTCTCGATCGCGGCCTCCAGCATGCCGACTGCCGCGGCCAGCTTCTCGTCGATGACGTGCAGATATTCGGTCCAGTCGGAGACGTGCTTCAATTCGGCCGCGCCGTCGGAAATGCCGCGCAGGCCGATCAACTCGACGCCGAAACGCTGGCAGGCGCGCAGCACCGCGAAGGTTTCCATGTCGACCATGTCCTCGGCGATGGCGTCATAGGCAGCGCCGGAAACAATCGCCGCACCCGTCGAGAGAGACGCTTCCCGGATGCCGGGAATACGCAGCGGCAAAGGCACGGTGACAGGCAAGTCGAGAAAAGGCGTCGCACCCTTCTCGAAGCCGAGCGCGGAAGCGTCCATGTCGCGGTAGGACACCGAGACCGCCTGGTAGATTTCGGTCTGCTCGAGCGTGCGGCTGCCGGCGGAGCCGAGCGAGACGACGAGATCGGGAAGAGCGTTCCGGGCTTGCAGGCGGTCCAGTTCCACCCCCATGGCAACGCCGGATTCGACGGGGCCGACGCCGGTCATGAAGGGCGAGATCAGACGCTGCAGATGCGGGCCGTATTCGGCGTCGACAGCCATGACGAACAGGACGGATCTGCCGGCAACGCTCTCGGCCACCGGCTCAGCCTTCTATGCCGTCGCGGCCGACAACGGTCATCATCGTTCCCGTCATGGTGGCGATCAGCTTGGCTTCGCCATCCGCCGCGAAGGCGTATGCCTGGCCGTCGGCGACGACGATGGTGCGGCCGGGCTTGGTGACCGAACCGCGAAACAGGAAGCGCTCGCCCTTGCCCGGCGCGAGCAGGTTGACCTTGAATTCGATGGTCAGAACGGCGGCGTTTTCGGGCATCATCGAGAATGCCGCATAGCCGCAGGCCGAATCGAGAGCGGTCGAGATGATGCCGGCGTGGAGAAAACCGTGCTGCTGCGTCAGCGCGCCGGAATAGGCCATCTCGATCTCGACGGTGCCGGGCGTCACCAGCGTCAGCTCGGCGCCGATCGTCGTCATGACGCTCTGGCGCGAGAAGGACTTCCTTACGCGCTCCTCATAGTCGGGAGCCGACACAATCGTCGCAGCCATTGCCATGCCCTTGTTGCTCAGCCCCGACTTTATCGCAAAGGTGGGAGCATGTTGCAATGCAACAATCGCTTAGTCGGCGCGGCGCAGCGCGGCGAAATAGAAACCGTCCGTGCCGCTCCGCGCCGGCGTCAGCACGATACCGCCGTCGGGCGCGATGCGGGCAGAGGCCGCGCGGCCCGGGAAATGACTTTCCCACAGCGCCTGGTGATCGACGGGAGAAAAATCTGGGTTATCCGAAGCGAAGCGGCCGATCTGGTCGCGGTTTTCCTCGTCGAACACCGAACAGGTGATGTAGACCAGCAGCCCGCCGGGCTTCACGTGAACCTTGGCGGCTTCGAGGATCGCCGCCTGCTCCCCCTTGCGTACGTCAAGCTGCCTCTGGGTCAGCCGCCATTTGGCGTCGGGCCGACGTCGCCAGGTGCCGCTGCCAGTGCACGGCGCGTCGATCAGCACGATATCCATGTGGCCTTGCAAGGCGACAAGCTCGGCCGGCTTCGTGACGATCTGGATGTTGCGGTTGTCCGAACGCCTGATGCGGTCGAAGATCGGCGCAAGCCGGACCTTTTCGGCGTCGTGGGCAAAAATCTGGCCGTGATTTTCCATGATGGCGGACAATGCAAGCGTCTTGCCCCCGGCGCCGGCGCAGAAATCCAGCACCTGCATTCCGGGCTTGGCGCCGGCGAGCTCGGCGGCGATCTGCGAGCCCTCGTCCTGCACCTCGAACCAGCCCTTCTGGAAGGCCGGTTCAGCCTGCACGTTAGGGTGACGGCCGCTGCCGTCGATCGGAGGAATGCGGATACCCTGCGAGGCAAGGCTGGTCGCAGCTGCGCCCATGCCCGACAGTTCGCCGAGAATGCGGTCGCGATTGGCGTTGATGGTGTTGACCCTGAGATCGAGCGGCGGCCGCGCCGCCAGCGCCCTGCCCTCTTCAACCCAATCCGCGCCGAACGCCTGCTCCAGAATCGGCGCGCACCAATCGGGGCAGTCCGCTCGCACAGCCTCGGGCGCGTCATCGAGGGAGCGCGAGGCAATCGCGTTCAGTTCCTCGGAGCTCAACGGCGGCGGGGCGAAGCGGTCGCCCTCGAGCGCCTGGTTCAGCGATTGCGCGGTTTCACGCCATTCCAGAAGCAGCGCGCCGAAGCCGATGGCGCGCGGCGTGTCGTCGCCCAGCATCCAGCCGGCTGAACGCTTGCGGCGCAGCGCGTCGTAGACGATATTGCCGATCGCCGCCCTGTCGCCCGCCCCGGCGAAGCGGTGTGAAAGACCCCAGTCCTTCAGCGCATCGGCTGCCGGCCGGCGCCTCTTCTCGATGTCCTCGAGCACTTCAATGGCTGCCGCCAGCCTTCCGCCAAGTCGCATTTTGGTATTCCCTATTTCGGTGAACCCGAGAATGCCTGCCTACCTGCCGGATGCGAGCCGCACAAGCCGCCGCATAGCCCACCACGCAAATTCCGGATGCCTGCTCCCGAAGACAAAACAGGCGCGGATCGCTCCGCGCCTGCCGTTCCTGTCAGCTTCTTGAAGCGGAGGACTACTCCGCCGCTTCCCGCAGGGGCGTCACCGAGGCAGCCCGGCCCTCGTCGAGGTCGAAGCGGTCGGCGTTCATCACCTTGTTCCACGCCGCCACGAAGTCCTTCACGAACTTCTCCCTGGAGTCCGCGGTGGCATAGACTTCGGCGTAGGCGCGCAGCTGCGAGTGCGAACCGAAAATCAGGTCGACGCGGGTGCCGGTCCACTTGAACTCGTTCGTCTTGCGGTCGCGTCCCTCATAAACGCCGTCGGAGCCGGCCAGCGGCTGCCACTGCGTGCCCATGTCAAGCAGATTGACGAAGAAGTCGTTCGTCAAAGCGCCAGGCTTGTTGGTGAAGACGCCGTGCCTGGAGTCGCCGGCATTGGCGCCGAGGACACGCAGACCACCAAGGAGAACCGTCATCTCGGGTCCGGTCAGCGTCAGCAATTGCGCCCGATCCACAAGGGCTTCCTCGGGCTTCATGAACTGCCTGCCGCTGAGATAGTTGCGAAAACCGTCAGCCCGCGGCTCCAGCGGAGCGAAGGAGGCAACGTCGGTCTGCTCCTGGGACGCGTCCATGCGTCCCGGCGTGAAGGGAACCGACACGTCAATGCCGGCGTCCTTCGCGGCCTTCTCGACCGCTGCCGAGCCGGCAAGAACGATGAGGTCGGCAAGCGAAACCTTCTTGCCGCCGGACTGCGAAGCGTTGAACTCCTGCTGGATTGCTTCGAGCTTCTGCAGCACCGCCGCAAGCTGGGCCGGCTGGTTGACGCCCCAGTCCTTCTGCGGCGCCAGGCGGATGCGCGCGCCGTTCGCTCCGCCGCGTTTGTCGGAGCGGCGGAAGGTCGAGGCCGACGCCCAGGCGGTCGAGACCAGCTGCGACACCGACAGACCGGAGGCGAGGAGCTTCGCCTTCAGCGCGGCGATGTCCTGCTCGTCGATCAACGGGTGATCCACGGCCGGGATCGGGTCCTGCCAGATCAGCGTCTCCTTCGGAACGAGCGGGCCGAGGTAGCGCACCTTCGGACCCATGTCGCGATGGGTCAGCTTGAACCAGGCGCGGGCGAAGGCATCCGCGAACTCAGCCGGGTTCTCGTAGAAGCGCCGCGAGATTTTTTCGTAGGCCGGGTCGAACCTCAGCGAAAGGTCCGTGGTCAGCATCGTCGGAATATGCTTCTTCGACGGATCGAAGGCGTCCGGAATGCTCTGCTCGCCGCTCTTCGCCTTCCACTGCTTCGCCCCGGCCGGGCTCGTCGTCAGCTCCCATTCGTTTTCGAACAGGTTCTTGAAGAAGAGGTTGCTCCACTGCGTCGGCGTCTGCACCCAGGTAACTTCCGGGCCGCCGGTGATGGCGTCGGGGCCGACGCCCGTACCGTGCTTGCTCTTCCAGCCGAGGCCCTGATCCTCCAGCGCGCCGCTTTCCGGCTCCGGTCCGACCAGCGACGGATCGCCAGCGCCGTGTGTCTTGCCGAAGCTGTGGCCGCCGGCGATCAGCGCGACGGTTTCTTCGTCGTTCATCGCCATGCGGAAGAACGTTTCGCGGATGTCCCTGGCTGCCGCGATCGGGTCCGGATTGCCGTTCGGCCCTTCCGGGTTGACGTAGATGAGGCCCATCTGCACTGCGCCGAGCGGCTCCGACAACTGGCGTTCGCCGCTGTAGCGTTCGTCGCCCAGCCACGTTCCCTCGGGACCCCAGTAGAGCTCTTCGGGCTCCCAGACATCAGCGCGGCCGCCGGCAAACCCGAACGTCTTGAAGCCCATCGATTCGAGGGCGACGTTGCCGGCGAGGATCATCAGGTCGGCCCACGAGATTTTGCGGCCGTATTTCTGCTTGATCGGCCACAGCAGCCGGCGCGCCTTGTCGAGGTTCGCGTTGTCCGGCCAGGAGTTGAGCGGCGCAAAACGCTGCTGGCCGGCCCCCGCGCCGCCGCGGCCGTCGGTGATGCGGTAGGTGCCGGCGCTGTGCCATGCCATGCGGATCATCAGGCCGCCATAGTGACCGAAGTCGGCCGGCCACCAATCCTGCGAGTCGGTCATCAGCGCCTGCAGGTCCTTGATCACGGCATCGAGGTCGAGGCTCTTGAACTCCTCGACATAGTCGAAATCCTCGCCCATCGGATCGGACAAGGTGGAGTTCCGATGGAGCATCTGGAGGTCCAGATGCTCCGGCCACCAGTCGCGGTTGGAGCGTCCGCGGGTACCGCCTGTGAACGGGCATTTGCCGGCGCTCTCGTCAGTCTTTGCGTCCATTCTTCTTCTCCGATCGTGTTCTGTGATTGCTTGTCCGATGGTCCGGAACCGGGCCGGCCAATCTGGAATGGTTCCAGCCTAGAGCGGTCAGACCATAAAAACAAATTGCCTTTTCTATTTCTGTCGATAACTTTCCCTTATGATAAAGCTTACCATCCGCCAGATGGAATATTTCGAGGCGCTGGCCCAGACCCTGCATTTCGGGCGGGCCGCGGAACTTGCCGGCGTGACCCAGCCGGCACTCTCGGCGCAGATTTCCGAGATGGAGGCGCGGCTCGGCGGCCGGCTGTTCGAGCGGGGCGGAAAGTCGGTGGCCATGACAATTGAAGCGCAGGCTCTGCTGCCGCGCATCGAGACGATCCTGGCCGACATACGCGGTGTCGAGAGCATTGCGCGGCGCGGCCGCTCCGCGATGGAAGGGCGATTCCGGCTGGGCATCATCCCGACCATCGCGCCCTACCTGCTGCCGCATGTGCTGCCCGACCTGAAGTCGCGCTTTCCCACGCTCGTCCTGGAACTGCGCGAGGCGGTGACGGGGTCGCTTGCCGAGGAGACCGCGGCCGGCCGGCTCGACGGGTTCATCGCCGCCATGCCGCTCGATTTTCCGGGACTGGTCACGGAGGCGCTGTTCGAGGACCGCTTTTTCCTGGCGGTGCCGGCGAACGATCCCGAATTCGCTTCGCCGCCGGTGCCGCCGGAAAGCCCGGCGCTGGAGCGGCTGATGCTGCTCGAGGAAGGCCATTGCCTGCGCGAGCAGGCGCTGTCGGTGTGCGGCAGCGTCAAGCCGGTAGCGATGGCGAGCTACGGCGCGACCAGCCTGACGACGCTGCTTCAGATGGTCGCGCACGGGCTCGGCGTCACGCTCATTCCCGAAATGGCGATAGGGCCGGCGAGCGATATGCGCGATTTGAAGATCCTGCCATTCATGGAGCCGATGCCGTCGCGGACCGTCTGCCTGGCCTGGCGGCGCAACAGCCGCAGGCATGACGAATGCGTCGAGCTCGCCGGCATAATGCGCGGCCTGCGCGGCGCGCTTTTGCCCCAGGCGGCGTGAATTTCACGACAAATGTGAAAGTGCAGCCGAAATCGAGCGGACGGCCTTTTCGTCGGCAGCGCTGCGTTCCTTTCGCGAGGAAGCCAGGCAGGCCTGCGAGCGCAGGATTATGCCGTCCTGCAGCACTTTCAGATGGTTGGCGCGCAGCGTCGAGCCGGTGGTGGTTATGTCGACAACAACATCCGCCGAGCCGGCCGCCGGCGCCCCCTCGGTCGCGCCGAGGCTTTCGACGATACGGTAGACCTGGATGCCGTGCTTGCCCGAAAAGAACTGCTGCGTCAGCCGCCAGTATTTTGTGGCGATGCGCAGGCGGCGGCCGTGGCGCTGGCGGAAATCGGCGGCGACATCGTCGAGGTCGGCCATGGTGTCGACGTCGAGCCAGATTTCCGGCACCGCGACCACGACATCGGCATGGCCGAAGCCGAGGCGGGCCACGATTTCCGCACGCGATTCCCAGTCAGCCAGCGTCTCGCGCAACAGATCCTCGCCGGTGATGCCGAGATCGATAGTCCCTTGCCCGATCTCGCCGGCGATTTCCGACGCCGACAGAAACGCCACCTCGACATCGCTCCGGCCCTCGATGCGGGCGCGGTATTTGCGCTCGTCGCCGGGCAAGGTGACGGCGAGGCCGGCCTTGGCCAGCACCTCCAGCGCCTGTTCCCTGAGCCGGCCTTTCGAGGGTATGGCGAGCGTGATGGTCACTTGCCGCCCTCCGCCAGGCTTTCGATGCGGTCGAGCCAGACCGAGAATCCGACGCCGGGGATTTTGTCCCGTGCGCCAAGCAGCGTCAGCAGCCGGTCGTAGCGGCCGCCGCCAACCAGAGGCCGGTCGGAGTCCGGCACGGCAATCTCGAAAACCAGGCCCGTATAGTAATCGAGCGGGCGGCCGAAGGCGGCGTCGTAATGGATCGCGCCGACCGGCAGGCCGTGACGGGCGATCGCCGCGGCGCGGGCAGCGAAATTGTTGAGCGCCGCGCCCAGCGACAGGCCGGAGCCGGCGGCGAATTTTTCGAGCGCGCTTGCCGCATCGGCGAGCGGCACATGGATCGCCAGAAACGTCTTCAGCGCGTCGAAGGCTTCGGCCGACAGGCGCACGCTCCTGAGTTCCGCCCGCTCGATCAGACGGCGGGCGATTTCGTCCGGAGTGCGCCCGGCGGATGGCGACAAGCCGGCCTCCTCCATGCCGGCCGTGATATGGGCGGCCAGCCGACCGGCATCGCCGTCGGCGACGAGCGAGGCCACGGGCTCCGCAAGCGACGTATTGCGGGGCGGAGTGGCGAGATCGGCAAGGGCCGCAGCCAGCATATCGGCCAAGCCGAAGGCGCGGGCGAGCCGCATGCGCCAGCCCCGCGGCAGGCCGAGCGCGGCCAGCACCGCCTCGAAGATAGTCTGGTCGCCGAGCGTGATTTTCAGTTCGCGGCCGGGCAGCGCGAGCTTGAGCAGAGCATGCGCGTCGGCCACCGAGCGCGCGTCGGCTTCGGCCGTATTCTTCTCGCCGAGGTCTTCGATGCCGGCCTGGAAGAATTCGGCTTCGCCCTCGCGGCGCTGGCGAAAAACCTCGCCGAGATAGGCATAGCGGCGCGGCGTGCCGGCCTGCGAAGCGATGTGGTCGAGGCAGACTGGGATGGTGAATTCGGGGCGCAGGCACAGTGTCTGCCCGGTCTCGCTTTCGGTGAGGAAAATGCGGCGGCGCAGATCCTCGCCGGCCATGTCGAGGAACGGGTCGGCCGGCTGCAGCACCGCCACTTCGACGGGGTCCGCGCCGCGCTCGGCGAAGAGGGCAAGGATTTTTGGGGCGATGGCGGGGTAGCGGGTCATGGGCGGCGTATCACCTTCAACGACCCCCCTCTGGCCTGCCGGCCATCTCCCCCTCAAGGGGGGAGATTACTCTCGTCGCCGCAGGCGCCACATCTCCAGCGCTCCAGGACACGTGGCGTCGACGAAGCTGCTGATCTCCCCCCTTGAGGGGGAGATGGCCGGCAGGCCAGAGGGGGGTCGTTGAAAGGAAACCGTCAGCGTTGCGGCCAGCACTCTTGTTCCCCTCCTTGCAGAGAGGTCGTCCCAACAGGGAGATGACGGGCAGGCGATCACTTTGCAAGGCTGCGATCCCTCGCCTGCGCGTCCAGAATCCTGCGCACCGCCTCGACCAGTTCTCCCTCGGCCACCGTGACCTGCGCCGGGCGGCCTTCGCGCCAGGCGACATTGTCGGTGATTTCCTCCGACAGGCGTTTTCCCTCGATCAGATCCTTGATCTGCACCTCGCCCTTCGCCCGCTCGTCGCCGCCCTGGATGACGGCGCAAGGCGAGCCGCGACGGTCGGCATATTTGAGCTGCGCCTTCATGCCGGCGCCGCCGAGATACATTTCGGCGCGGATGCCGGCCTGGCGAAGTTTTGCTACCATCTTCTGGTAGCGGCCGAGGCTTTCGGTGTCCTTGTCCATGACCAGCACCACGACCGGCGCGATCACGTCCGAAATGTCGAGCTTGCCGAGGTTCTTCAGCGCGGTCATCAGGCGCGAGACGCCGATGGAAAAGCCCGTCGCCAGCACCGGCTCGCCGCGGAAGCGCGACACCAGCCCGTCATAACGCCCGCCGCCGCCGACCGAGCCGAAGCGCACGATTATTCCCTCTTCGTTGGGGATTTCCGCGAGCAGTTCGGCTTCGTAGACCGGGCCGGTGTAGTATTCGAGGCCGCGCACGACGGAGTGAGATATTTGGATTCTATCTTCGTTATAACCAGCCGCTCTGACTAAGCTCAGAATGCTGAGAAGTTCGCCAATTCCGTTTCTTCCGACCTCAGTATTCGCGCAGACGTCCACGAGGAACATCAGATTTTGAAGACTCGGATTTGCGCTAGGCGGCCCTTGAAACTGAAAAAGCAAACCCGCTGCGTTCCAAGCTTCCAACACGCTCTGCCAGCCGTTGCGGCGATCATCTGGAATATCGGAGACGATCGTGACCTTGCCATCTACAATCCCGAACAACGCTTCCTCAATGGCGCTTCCGCCATAGATGATCATCAGCTTAGAAATACTCTCCTCATCCAGTCCCGCACCCTTGGTAAAATCCCCCTCGCCTATCTTGCCGCCGTCCCAGCGGCCCGGCCCAAGCAGCAGGCGCACGCCTTCCGGCCCGAACTTGTCCAGCTTGTCGATGGCGCGAAGCACGGTCAGTCGGCGGCCGGCGTTCTCGTCGCCACCGAGGCCGATCGCCTCGAGCACGCCGTCCAGCACCTTGCGGTTGTTGACCCGGATGACGTAGTCGCCGCGCTTGATGCCCAGCGCTTCCATGACGTCGGCCATCATCATCGCCATTTCGGCGTCGGCGGCGACGCCGGGCGTGCCGACCGTGTCGGCGTCGAACTGCATGAACTGGCGGAAGCGGCCCGGCCCCGGCTTCTCGTTGCGGAAAACCCAGCCGGCGCGATAGCTGCGGTAGGGCTTCGGCAGGCGCTCGAAATTCTCGGCGACATAGCGGGCGAGCGGCGCGGTCAGATCGT
This sequence comes from Allomesorhizobium camelthorni, assembly GCF_011045125.1. Taxonomy (GTDB): domain Bacteria; phylum Pseudomonadota; class Alphaproteobacteria; order Rhizobiales; family Rhizobiaceae; genus Allomesorhizobium; species Allomesorhizobium camelthorni. The sequence goes on from NZ_JAAKZF010000027.1 coordinate 13,526, forward strand.
AGCGTAGAGACAGCCACTGCTCGTCATCGTCCTGGAACGAGAACACGCCTTCGTTGGGCCTGTCCTGATCGGGCAGGAACTTTCCCAGCGCGTCGGTGTATTCGATCAGCGGCTGGTCGGCCGGCTCGAAGCCATAGAGCTCGAAAACCTCGCGGATCGCAGCCGTCATCTTCTCGGTGGCGCGGATGTCTTCCGGCGAGCGGTCGACAAAGCCGCGCGGCTGCCGCGCCTTCGTTCGGGATGATGTGTCGGCCATGGTCGGTCTTCTTGCTATGTCGGCATTGACTGATTTCAGAGTGCGCGTGTCCTAGACGATGCGACCAGGTGCGGCAAGGGTTTGGGCGCGACGCGCCGCCCCATGTCCCCCTTGCAAGGGTTGATGTGCCTCATCATCGCCATCCCTGGTTTGCCGCAGGGGACAGTTTACTTTTTTCCGCCCGCGCGAGCACCTCGACTGCCGCCGCCTTTTCTGCGGAAAGAAAGTAAACTGTCCCTGCATACGCCTCTCCTTTGCCACGCTGCGTTTCCGCCCTGGCGCTTTGAAAGAAGTCGGGAAGCGGGGCGCTTGGCCGAGCCTTCCGAAACTAAATACGTGGCGCGACTTTTGCGCCCCGCCGGCGATTTCTGTCCCCGCCCGTTCCGCTGCGCGGGGCCGGCTTTGACGACGCTTCAGCCCTTGCGGGCTTGGCGCCATCGCGGCGATGGCTCTTCACCATCGCCTTCATCGGTCCCGCCTGTGTGCTCCTCCAGCACGCCGGGACCGTAGTGTCCCGAGGGGAACCCTTTGGCGGAGCCTCTCCGGCTCCATGGCTTCGTCGGCCATGGAACGGAAGCGCCGATCCTTCCCCGCTGTCGAACGACTCCGGAGCGTTCCCGGCAGGAAGGACGCTGCGATTATGCGCGAGGGGCAGTATGTGTGAACAAAAGCGGGTCGAAGATTCTTCGCGCCGGCTTTTATGCCATTGATCCGCAACAGTTCTTTTTGTGAACGAGTCGAAATGGAGGTGGATTCTATCCACGTTTGAGGGCTCGCAGTGCCCCCTCCACCGCCTTCGGCGGTCCCCCTCCCCCGTAAACGGGGGAGGATCAGCTCTCCACCGTCCCGCTTCGCTGGGGAGGACGAGCGATTCCGCTCTCCTCACCCCGGCCTTACGAACGCCGCCCGCTGCTTTTCCACCTCGGCCCGGCAGGCGCAGCCCTCGATATGGTCGTTGACCAGGCCCATGGCCTGCATGAAGGCGTAGACGGTCGTGGGGCCGACAAAGCTCCAGCCGCGCTTCTTCAGCTCCTTCGAGATGCGGACCGAGGCCGGCGTCGTGGGGTTGGCGGTCAGCGCCCTGTAATCGACGACCGCCGGCCGCTCGTCGGGGCCGGGCTCGTGGCGCCAGAACCAGGCCGCGAGCGAGCCCGCCTCTTCCGCCAATTCGCGGGCGCGCTTGGCGTTGTTGATGGTGGAGACGATCTTGCCGCGGTGGCGCACAATGCCGGCATTGCCAAGCAGCCGCTCGATGTCGGCCTCGCCGAACTCGGCGACGCGCTCATAGTCGAAGCCTGCAAAAGCCTCGCGAAAACTCTCGCGCTTGCGCAGGATCGTCAGCCAGGACAGGCCGGACTGGAAACCTTCGAGGCAGATCTTTTCGAACAGCCGCTTGTCGTCGGCGACCGGGCGGCCCCATTCGTGGTCGTGATAGTGGAGATAGTCCGGCAGCGCGCCGGGCCAGAAGCAGCGGGTGACCCCGTCCGCGCCTTCGAGCAGTCCAGTCTTCACCTCATCCATGACGTCAAACCCAATCCTTAACGGCGCAATCCGCCTGCTTTACCCGGCCTTTACCAGATTCCTGAACCGGGCGGTAACCACACCAAAAAGTTTACTGACAAAACGGTCTTTTACGCATTCCGATTCACTTATTCCTTGCCCGATCCGGTCAACGATCGCGTTGAAGCGGGGGAGTTTTCCCGCGCCCCATGACGACCCCGATCGAGAGTGCATGTTCATGAAGAGTCTTTTATTCCTTGTGTCTGTCGCCGCGCTTGCCGCGACGCCCGCCGCCGCCAATGACCGCTATATCGAGCGGCCGCCGGTTGTGGTCAGCCCCGATCTTTCAGCCCCCTGGGTGATGCAGCTCGGCCGCAAGCCGGGCAAGGTCGTGCGGCGGCAGCTGCGGCGGCAGAATTCGTTCGGCGTAGAGGTGCAGCCTGCGCCGCGCTACCGCGAGATCGGGCCGGACCGCATTCGCACAGCGGCGGTGCGGGCGCCCGCAAAGCCCAAGATCCAGCCCAGCCGCGAGATGAACCCGATCTACCTGCCGCAGACGGTTGCCTATGACGGCCCGCATGCGCCCGGCACCATAATCATCGACACGCGCGAGAATTTTCTGTTCCTGGTGCTGGAGGGCGGCGAGGCGCGGCGCTACGGCGTCGGCACCGGCAAACCCGGCTTCGAATGGGCCGGCACACACAAGATAACCCAGAAGCGCGAATGGCCGGACTGGCGGCCGCCCGCGGAAATGATCGCGCGCGAGCGCGCCAAGGGCCGGCATCTGCCGGTTCACATGGCCGGCGGGCCGGAAAACCCGCTCGGCGCGCGGGCGCTTTATCTCGGCTCGACGCTCTACCGCATCCACGGCACCAACCAGCCCTGGACGATCGGCGGGGCAGTGTCTTCAGGTTGCATCCGCATGCGCAATGAGGATGTCATCGAGCTGTATGAGCGGGTCGATGTCGGGACGAAGGTCGTGGTCATGTAAATTTCGAACGGGGGACGGGCCGATGCCGTAGGGGCGGCAGGTCCGGAAGCGGCGCGGCGCAAATGCCGCGGCCGCTTTTTCGTTTAAAGGTCGCGCGCAACGTCGCGGGAAGGGCAGCACGGTTCGTATCCGCGCTGCCCTTTCGCGTTCCTGACTGCTATCCCGTAGCCGAGTTTTGCCTGCAGAAGGATATTCGATGCCGCTTGACGACACGCGCTATCTGAAGGGCGGGCCGGTCGCCGCCCGCATCATCGCCGAAGTCCGCGCCGCGGCCGACAGCGCGACTGCCGAGGGTTTCCGGCCGAAGCTGGTGTCGATCACCGTCGGCGACGTCGCAGCGGTCGACGTCTATGTCCGCAACCAGCGCGCCAAGGCGGAACTGGGCGGCATCGACTTCGAGGAACGGCGCTTTCCGGCCGAGCTGACGGCGGGCGAACTGGAAGCGGCGATCCACGGCATGAACGCCGATCCGCGCGTCACCGGCATCATCATCCAGCGGCCGGTGCCGCCGCACATTCCGATCAAGGCGATCCAGGCGGCCATCCATCCGCTGAAGGATGTCGAAGGCATGCACCCGGCCTCGATCGGCAACATCGTCTACAATGAACTCGACCTCGCGCCCTGCACGGCGGCCGCTTCGGTGGAGCTGCTGAAGGCGACCGGGCTCGACCTGAAGGGGCTGGAAGTGGTGATGGTCGGGCATTCCGAGATCGTCGGCAAGCCGATAGCCTTCCTCTTGATGAGCGAGGGCGCGACGGTGACGGTGTGCCACCACATGACGCGCTCGGTGGCCGCGCACGCCAGGCGGGCCGATGCGCTGTTCGTGGCGGTGGGCAAGCCGCGGCTGATCAAGGCCGACATGGTGAAGCCGGGCGCGGCCGTCATCGACATCGGCATCAACGCCGAGACGCTTGCCGACGGCTCCACCCGCATCGTCGGCGATGTCGACACCGACAGCGTCAAGGAGGTGGCGTCGTGGATCACGCCGGTGCCGGGCGGCGTCGGGCCGGTGACGGTGGCGATTTTGCTCAGGAACACGATGGTGGCGTTGAACCGGCAGAGGGCGCTGTACCGGGAGACATACGGGACAAGCGAGCGCCAGTTCGCGGCGGAGTAGCGGCGGCATCCTTCGCTTACTCCGCCGGTTCCAGCACCCTGCCCTCCGGCACGCCCGCCGGCTTCGGCCCGCCATAGGCCCAGTCGAGCAGTTCGACCGTGTGAACGATCGGCAGTTTCGCCGCCGAGGCGATCTGGGTGATGCAGCCGATATTGCCGGTGGCGATCAGATCCGCGCCGGTCGCCTCGATGTTCTTCACCTTGCGGTCGCGCAGCCGCGCCGAAATCTCCGGCTGCATGATGTTGTAGGTGCCGGCCGAGCCGCAGCACAAATGCCCCTCGCGCGGCTCCTTCACGACGAAGCCGGCGCGGGCGAGAAGCTCCTTAGGCTGGCGCGTGATCTTCTGGCCATGCTGCATGGAACAGGCCGAGTGGTAGGCGACGGTGAGGCCGGGCTTTTGGGCCGGTTCCGGCAGGTCGAGCGTTGCGAGATATTCGGTGATGTCCTTGGCCAGCGCCGAGACCCGCGCGGCCTTCTGGGCGTAGGCCGGGTCGAGGCGGAGCATGAAGCCGTAATCCTTGATCGTCGTGCCGCAGCCCGAGGCGGTGATGATGATAGCGTCGAGGCCGCCGTTTTCGATCTCGCGCGTCCAGGCGTCGACGTTCTGGCGCGCCGAGGCAAGCGCCTGCTCCTTGCGCCCCATATGATGAACCAGCGCGCCGCAGCAGCCCTCGCCTTCAGGCACCACGACCTCGACGCCGAGACGGGTGAGAAGCGAGATCGCTGCCTCGTTGATGCCCGGATCAAGCACCGGCTGGGCGCAGCCGGTGAGGATGGCGACGCGGCCGCGACGGGCTCCTGCGGCAGCCGGATAAACTGCCGGTGATGCCGTCGCGAAAGTTTGCGGGATGGACGTTGGGGCCAGCCTCAGCATCGCCGCAAGCGGGCGCAGCGGGCCAACCGCCTCGAACAGTCTTGCAAACGGCCTGCCGAGCTTCGCCAGCTTGAGCGCGACGCGGAAGCGCCCGGGATAGGGCAGCACGGCGGCAAGCAACGCACGGATCATCCGGTCTGGCAGCGGGCGTTTGTAGGTGTTCTCGATGTGGGCGCGGGCGTGGTCGACCAGATGCATGTAATTGACACCCGAGGGGCAGGTCGTCATGCAGGCGAGGCAGGACAGGCAGCGGTCGATATGGGTGACGATCTGCTCGTCCGCCGGCCGGCCGTTTTCCAGCATGTCCTTGATGAGATAAATTCGCCCGCGTGGCGAATCCAGTTCGTTGCCGAGCGTCACATAGGTCGGGCAGGTCGCTGTGCAGAAGCCGCAATGAACGCATTTGCGCAGGATCTTTTCCGATTCCGCAACATGCGGATCGGCAAGCTGGGCGAGAGTGAAGGAGGTTTGCATGTCAGGCTTCCATCCGTCCCGGATTGAGCAGGCCCTTTGGATCGAACTCGCTCTTCAGCCGCGCCGAGAGCGCGGCGAGCGCCGAAGGCTGCGGCTCGAAAACGGGCAGCGACGCGCGATGCGAGGGGCTGGCGCGGACGAGCGTAGCATGGCCGCCGCCGAATTTTTTCACCAGCGCGCGCAACAGTTCGGCTTCCGGATCAGCCTGCATGCGCAGCCAGACGAGGCTGCCCTGCCAATCGTAAAACGCCTCGGCGGGCGTTTCCATGCGCAGCGCAAGCGTCATCTTGTGGGCCTCCGAAGGCGCCATTGAGACCCGCCAGACGGGGCGCTGCGTGCCGTCGGCGAAGGGTATGCAATCGCGGACATCGCGCCAGAGCGCCTTTGAGGCGTCGCCGGTAATCTCGTCGATCGGACCGGCGGCCTTCAGGATATCCTTCACTGCCGCGGCGCGATAGGCAACGGACGGGCCAAAACCTTCGATGCGCAGCAGCGTCGCCGCCTCGCCGCCGATCGCGCCGCCTGAAACACGGTCGGCGATGCCTTCTGGCAGGTGCGCGGCGCTGGAGATTTCCGCGCTGGAGCCGACGGCGAGCGCCATCGCGGCGGTGGCCTCCTCGTCAAGCAGGCCGCGGATCGCCAGCGTCGTTTCGGTCTCGGCGGCGGGCAGCACTTTGAAAATGACGTCGGTAGCGACGGCCAGCGTGCCCCAGGAGCCCGCCATGAGCTTCGACAGATCGTAGCCGGTAACGTTCTTGACCACGCGGCCGCCGGATTTGAACGCCTCGCCGCGGCCGGAGACCGCATTCACGCCGAGGATGTGGTCGCGCGCAGCCCCCGCCTTCAGCCGGCGCGGACCCGAGAGGTTGGCGGCGAGCACGCCGCCGATCGTGCCGCGGCCCGGCTGGCCGCCCAACAGCGGACCGTAGTTCATCGGCTCGAAGGCGAGTTGCTGGCCGTTTTCGGCAAGCAGCTTTTCGATGTCGGCGAGCGACGTGCCGGCCTTAGCCGACAGAACGAGTTCGGCGGGCTCGTAGAGCGTCACGCCGGAGAGCTTCGACAGGTCGAGCGTGTGTTCCGTCTGCAGCGGACGGCCGATGCCGCGTTTGGAGCCATGGCCGACGATTTCGAGTTGGGATTCTTCGCCGAGCGCCCACTGGATGGCGGCGCGCGTTTCCGCGGCGGTGGTGGGGGAAAGAGTGGTCATGGGTTTTCGACCGCAACGCCAATGATATGGGAGACCCCCTCTCCGTCTCGGGCTTCGCCCGAGCCACCTCTCCCCCGCTTTGCGGGGGCGAGGAACCGGCACTCGCCGAAGTCGCGACCTCGTGGGAGCCTACAACCTCGAAGGCTCAGGGTTCCTCGCCCCTGCGAAGCGGGGGAGAGGTGCCGAGCGAAGCGAGGCGGAGAGGGGGCTAGTTTCACGATCCGCTCTCGCCTCTAGATGGCTTGGCCATTACGAACCGCATATCTACCGAAGCCGTATCCTCGGCTAGTCGTCCGTCGAGCGCCGCGAGGATCGTCTCACAGACAACCGTTGTTTGCTTTAGCGCATCGAAATTCCAGAAGCGAAGTACCGAGTAACCTTCGCCACGCATGAATTCGTCGCGTACCTGGTCGTAGCAGCTTTCCGCATGTTGGCTTCCGTCCAGTTCAACGACCAGCTTCGCGCCGCGACATGCAAAATCCGCGAAATATGGCCCTAAGGGCATCTGGCGAACGAATTTATGCCCGCCAAGCCTTTTGGCCTTCAGTTCGTTCCATAGGACCGCCTCCGCCATGTTGTCACCTCGGCGGAGCTCGCGAGCGCGCGCGATTTTCTCAGGCGAGCGCCGGCTCGGCAGAGCCCCCCTCTCCGTCTCGGGCTTTGCCCGAGCCACCTCTCCCCCGCTTTGCGGGGGCGAGGAACCCCCTTTTTGAGACGCCATCAAAACCTCGGAATGTCCGGGAACGGCATTTTCCCACCGCTGATGTGCATGCGGCCGAGTTCGGCGCAGCGGCGGAGCTGCGGGAAGACCTTGCCGGGGTTGAGCAGGTGGTTGGGGTCGAAGGCGCATTTCACCCGCATCTGCTGGTCGAGGTCGATCTGATTGAACATTTCCGGCATCAGATCGCGCTTCTCGACGCCGACGCCGTGTTCGCCGGTCAGGACGCCGCCAACCCTGACGCAAAGTCGCAGAATGTCCGCGCCGAACTCCTCCGCCTTTTCCAGTTCGCCCGGAACGTTGGCGTCGTAAAGGATGAGCGGGTGGAGGTTGCCGTCGCCGGCATGGAAGACATTGGCGACGCGCAGGCCGTAGCGCTCCGACAATTCGCGCATGCCGGAGAGCACGCGCGGCAGTTCCTTGCGGGGAATGGTGCCGTCCATGCAGTAATAATCGGGCGAGATGCGGCCGACGGCCGGGAAGGCAGCCTTGCGCCCGGCCCAGAAGGTCAGCCGTTCCTCCTCGGAGGTGGAAATCCGGCAGGTGGTCGAACCATTCTTCAGGGCGATTTTCTCGACGAGCCCGATAAGATGATCGACCTCGACGCCCGGCCCGTCGAGTTCGACGATCAGCAGCGCCTCGCATTCCAGCGGATAGCCGGCCCGGACAAAGTCCTCGGCTGCGTGAATAGCCGGGCGGTCCATCATCTCCATGCCGCCCGGGATGATGCCGGCGCCGATGATGTCGGCTACGCACTGGCCGGCCTGCTCGCTGGTCGGAAAGCCGATCAGCAGGGCGCGCGCGGTTTCCGGCTTCTTCAGGATGCGCACGGTGACCTCGGTGACCACGCCCAACAGTCCTTCCGAACCGGTCATGACGCCCAGCAGATCGTAGCCTTCCGAATCGAGATGCCTGCCGCCGAGCCGGACGATCTCGCCGTTCATCAGCACCATCTCTATGCCGAGCACATTGTTGGCGGTAAGCCCGTATTTCAGGCAGTGAACGCCGCCGGAGTTTTCCGCGACATTGCCGCCGATCGAGCAGGCGATCTGCGAGGACGGATCAGGGGCGTAGTAAAAGCCCTCAGCCTCCACTGCATTGGTGATGCCGAGATTGGTGACGCCGGGCTGGGCGACGACTGCGCGGTTGGGAAAGTCGATCTCGAGGATGCGGTTGAAGCGGCTCATCACCAGAAGTACCGCGTCTTCCAGCGGCAGCGCGCCGCCGGAAAGCGAGGTGCCGGAGCCGCGCGGCACGACGCGAATGTTTCGCTCGTTGCAGTATTTCAGGATTCTTGCGACCTGTGCGGTCGTTTCGGGCAGCACGACCACCAGCGGCAGCTGGCGGTAGGCGGTCAGCCCGTCGCTCTCGAAGGCGCGCATCTCATTGACGGCGTCGACCACGCCCTCGCCCGGCACGATGATGCGCATGTCCGCGACGATATCGTCGCGGCGGCGCATCGTGGCTTCGTCGGGTTTCGGCATCGCCAAACCGGACATCGCGGTCTCTCCGGAACAAACTGGTAAAAAGCTTTTACCAGCAGCGCCAACGCTCTGCAAATCGTGAATTGCTGTTTCTGTTGGTATTCCGGTCAAGTTCATCAAAAGCCGGCGGAACCCGCTGCACCTCAATCCTGGGAAGGCGGATAATTAAATTGACCGGAAGAAGACGTTGCCGCTATTGTCAGCGGCGACAACGAGCCGCCCGGAATGCCGAGCATTGAGTGAAATCTTCTCCCGGATAGAGCATTCGCGCACCGCCGACGAGGTCGTGCAGCAGATCGAGAGCATGATCCTCGAAGGCGTGCTGCGCGCGGCCGACCGGTTGCCCGGCGAGCGCGAACTGGCGCGGCAGTTCGACGTATCGCGGCCGATCCTGCGCGACGCGCTGAAGACGTTGGAGGCGCGCGGGCTGATCGTGACGCGGCCGGGCGGCGGCACCTATGTCGCCGACGTGATCGGCCAAGTGTTCACCGCGCCGGTGATGGACCTGATCGCCACGCATCGCAAGGCCGCGGCCGACTATCTGGAATACCGCCGCGAGATCGAGGGCGTCGCCGCCGAATACGCCGCCCGGCGTGTGACCGCCGACGATCTTGCGCTGCTCGGCGAGATCATGGCGCGCATGGAAGCGGCGCATCAGCGCGGCGACTTCGAGCAGGAAGCGGCGGTCGATGTCGAGTTCCACAATGCGATCGGCGAATGCGCCCACAACATCATTCTTTTGCACACGCTGCGCTCGTGCTACCGGCTGCTGTCGGACGGGGTGTTCCACAACCGGCTTCTGGTGTTTGGCCTTCCCGGTGCGCGCGAGCAACTGCTTGCGCAGCACCGGGCGATCCACGCGGCGGTGGCAGGCGGCGACCCGGCCGGCGCACGCAAGGCGGCGATGGACCATATCACCTATGTCGAGCAAGCGATGATCGAGGCCGAACGCACCGGCGACTGGCAGCGCGTGTCCCGGTTGCGGCTTCGGCAACGGTCAGAAGCACGATAATGAAGCCGATATTCAGCCAGGGAAGCCAGTGACCCAGCCAATCGAGAAAAAGCCTAGCGTGGGACTGTTTGTGACCTGCCTGGTCGACCTGTTCCGGCCGACGGTAGGCTTCGCCGCCATCAAGCTGATCGAGGAGGCTGGCTGCACGGTCGACGTGCCGCGCGCGCAGACATGCTGCGGCCAGCCGGCCTACAATTCAGGCGACCGCGCCGACACCCGCGCCATCGCCGAAAACACCATCGAAGCCTTCGAGGGCTTCGACTATGTCGTCGCGCCCTCGGGCTCGTGCGCCGGCATGCTGAAGAAGCATTATCCCGGCCTGTTCAAGGGCGACGCCGCATGGGAAGCGCGGGCGCAGGCATTTTCGGCCAAGGTCCACGAGTTGGTGAGCTTTCTGGTCGACGTGCGCGGCATGCGCGGCGTCGATGCCCGCCTCGACGCCGCGGTCACCTATCACGATTCCTGCTCGGGCCTGCGCGAACTCGACATCAAGCAGCAGCCGCGCGCGCTGCTCGCCTCTGTGGCCGGCGTAAAGCTGGTCGAGATGCAGGATCCCGATGTCTGCTGCGGTTTCGGCGGCACCTTCTGCGTCAAGTATCCCGACATTTCCAACTCGATCGTGGAGACGAAGACCAAAAGCATCGCCGCCTCAGGCGCCTCGACGCTGCTTGCCGGCGATCTCGGCTGCCTGATGAACATGGCCGGCAAGCTGAAGCGCGAGGGCTCGAAGGTCGAGGTCCGGCATGTCGCCGAAGTACTGGCCGGGATGACGCAAACGCCGCCGATCGGGGGGAGGGGGTGAGACGGGTCATGTCGCCGGCCGCTGCAATCGGGACCGACATCACCGTCCGGCCGGCGAGCCATGCCGATGCGGCGGCGATCGCAGCGATCTACAATCAGGGCATAGACGACCGCCTCGCCACGTTCGAAACCGAGCACCGTGCGGCGGTAGATGTCCGGGCGTGGTTCGATGCCGGCTATCCGGTCGTGGTCAGCGAAAGTGAGCGGGCGCTGGCGGCATACGCCGCCGCCTTCCCCTATCGGTCGCGCCCTTGCTATGCCGGCGTGCGCGAATTCTCGGTCTATGTGCGCCGCGACTTTCGCGGCCAAGGCCATGGCAAACGCGTGTTGTCGGCCCTGATCGGCGCTGTCCGCGCTGAGGGCGGCTGGAAGCTCGTCTCGCGAATCTTCCCGGAGAACACGGTCAGCCTTGCGCTTTGCCGCAGTCTCGGCTTCCGCGAGGTTGGCGTCTATCGGCGGCACGGCATGCTCGACGGCCACTGGCGCGATACCGTGATTGTCGAAAAGCTTCTCACCGAGGTCGGCTAATGCAAATAACCTCCCCCACCTTCAAGGAGAACTCGGCGGGCGCGCTGGCCGATGTGCAGCTGCAGAAGGCGCTCGGCAATGTCCGTTCCGGCTTCATCGACAAGCGCCGCAAGGCCGTCGAGGCGCTGCCCGAATTCGATCAGCTCCGCGACAGCGCTCGCGCCATCAAGGACCATGCGCTGGAAAATCTCGACCTCTATCTCGAGGCTTACGAGGCCAAGGTGAAGGCGTCCGGCGGCCATGTGCACTGGGCCGAGACCGCCGAGGATGCGAGGAACATCATCCTCGATATATGCCGCTCGGCCGGCGCGCGGACGGTGACCAAGGGCAAGTCGATGATCACCGAGGAGATCGCGCTCAACGATTTCCTCGCCGAGAATGGCATTCGCCCGGTCGAGACGGATCTCGGCGAATACATCATCCAGTTGCGCGGCGAGCATCCGAGCCACATCATCGCGCCGGCCGTTCACCTGAACAAGGAACAGGTCGAGGCGGATTTCCGCCGCGTGCACGACCATCTGCCGCCCGGCCGCGACTTGTCGGAACCCGAAACGCTGCTCAACGAGGCGCGCAAGGTGCTGCGCTCGGCCTATTTCGAGGCCGATGTCGGCATTACCGGTGCCAATTTCCTGGTGGCGGAGACCGGTACGTCGATCATCGTCACCAATGAGGGCAATGGCGACCTGACGCAGATCCTGCCGAAGGTGCATGTGGTGGTGGCGTCGCTCGAAAAGATCGTGCCGACGCTGGAGGACGCAGCGCAGATTTTGCGGGTGCTGGCGCGCTCGGCGACCGGGCAGGATATGAGCGTCTATACGACCATGTCGACCGGGCCGCGCCGGCCCGGCGATCCGGACGGACCGGAGGAATACCACGTCGTTCTGCTCGACAATGGCCGCTCGGCGATGCTCGGAACCGAGTTCCAGGACATGCTGCGCTGCATACGCTGCGGCGCCTGCATGAACCATTGCCCGGTCTATCACGCGGTCGGCGGGCACGCCTATGGCTGGGTCTATCCAGGGCCGATGGGCGCGGTGCTGACGCCCTCGCTGATCGGCGTCGACAAGGCGGGGCACCTGCCCAACGCCTCGACCTTCTGCGGGCGCTGCGAAAGCGTGTGCCCGATGAAGATACCGTTGCCGAAGATGATGCGGCACTGGCGCGAGCGCGAATTCGAGCGCGGGCTGAACCCCGCCACCCAGCGCGCCGGGCTGAAGCTGTGGGCGTTCCTGGCCAAGCGGCCTTCGCTTTACCGTTTCGCGACGTCGATCGCGATCCCGATGCTGTCGCTGCTCGACCGAGGCAAGGGCAGGTTCGGCTATCTCCCGCTCGCAGGCGGCTGGACCAAGCATCGCGACCTGCCCGCGCCGGAGAAGCGCACCTTCATGCAGCAGTTGGGCAGCCGCAATACCGCAGCGAAAGAGGCCGCGCGATGAGTTCCCGCGAAGCGATCCTGAAAAAGGTACGCCAATCGCTCGGCCAGCCGGCCAGCGATGCAGTGCGGCAGAAGGCGGTTGCCGACAGGCTGAAGAAATCGCCGCAAGGCGTCATCCCCGCGCGGGGACAACTCGCGCCGGCGGAGCGCGTCGAGCTGTTCTGCACCATGGCTGAAAAGCTGTTCGCGACGGTCCAGCGCGTCCCGAAACCGGAGGACGTGCCGGCGGCGGTGGCCGAATATCTGCGCGGCAAGAACCTGCCCGCTTCGATCCGCATGGGTGGCGACCCTAGACTTGCAGCGATGCCGTGGCGCAAGCAACGCGCGCTGGAGGTCAAGCAAGGGGCATCGGACGGCGACGACGCGACCGGCGTCAGCCATGCGGCGGGCGGCATCGCCGAGACCGGCACGCTGGTCATGCTTTCGGGCGCCGGCAATCCGACGACGATCAATTTCCTGCCCGAGCATCACATTGTCGTCATCGACGCCGCCGATATCGACGGCGACCTCGAAACGGCGATCGCAAACGTCCGCAAGATTTTCGGAAAGGGAAAGATGCCGCGCACGCTGAACCTCGTCTCGGGGCCTTCGCGCTCCGGCGACATCGAGCAGAAGCTCATCCTCGGCGCGCATGGCCCGCGGGCGCTGCACATCCTCGTCGTGGGCGGCTGATCGTTGCGAGACGGAGGCGTTCATTTTCTCAATGCGCGCGGGCCGGAAGGCATGCGCATCTACGCGATGGGAGACGTGCACGGGCGCGCTGACCTTTTGAAGCTGATGCACGAACGGATCGAGGCGGAGATCGCGCGCGACCGGCCGGCAGACTGGCGCATCATTCACCTGGGCGACTATGTCGACCGGGGTACTGATTCCAAGGCTGTGCTGGATTTCCTGGTCGCAGCCCACCGCCGCGATGAGCGGATCATTTCGCTCGCCGGCAATCATGATGTCGGCTTTCTCGAATTCCTCGACAAGCCCGACCCGGCGACGCTGTTCGCGCGCTTCGGCGGGGCCGAAACGGCACGGTCCTACGGCGTGACGCTCGACTGCGGCCACCCCGCGGCCCTGCGCGAAAGCCATTCGGCGCTGATGGACGCGGTCGACGACAGCCATGTCGCTTTCCTGCGGGCGCGGCCGTTCAGCGTGGCGATGGGAGACTTCTTCTTCTGCCACGCAGGCATCCGCCCCGAAGTCGCGCTGGACAAGCAGGCCGCCGAGGACCTGATCTGGATACGGGCGGATTTCCTGGACTATCGCGCCCTGCACCCGAAGATCATCGTGCACGGCCACACGCCGTTCGCCGAGCCCGAAATCCTGCCGAACCGCGTCAATGTCGACACGCTGGCCTACCGGTCCGGCGTGCTGACGGCGCTGGTTGTGGACGGCGCCGAGAAGCGGATGCTCTCGGTCCGGGCGTGATCAGTATCGGGAAGCGGTGACGCCGTAGCCGTCGATGGCGGCATGCTTGGCCGAAGCGCTGGCCGTATAGATGCCGAAGCCGCACAGCACGATGGCCGACATCATGGCGAACGACAAAAGTGCTGCTTTCACGGGGGTCATCTCGGTTGGGCTTCGGTATGTCTGCACGGCCAGGGTTACTTTTCGGTTTCCGCCGCGCGGGCTGATTGGTCAGCAATGGCGTGGGAAGCGGCCGCCTTCTAGGCGTTCGCCGGGCGGCCCGCCAGCCGTCCCAAGGGACATCTACACGAGATTTCGGCGGCGGTGCATTTTTGCCACTGGGGATGGCGGAGTTCCGCCCTTCACCTGCCTACCGGGTAACGATGAGGGGCAATTGCTGGACGAGCCTAGATCGCCGCTACCCAGGCGCGGGCGAGCGCGAGGCCGGCGGCGTCGGCTTCCGGACCGTGCCGCTCCGCCTCCGCTTCGAAGCGCGCCGGCCAATCGGGCTGGCGGTCGGCGAGATAGCCGGCAAAGGCCGTGTTCCAGTGGCGGATCAGCGGCCGGTCCGCCTCGAAATGGAACTGGAAGCCGTAGGCCGCGCGGCCGATGCGGAAGGCCTGGTTTGCAGCCGCCGCATTGGAGGCGAGGCGAACGGCATTGGGCGGCAGCGTGAAGGTGTCGTCGTGCCACTGGAAAATCGGAAACTCCCGCGGCGGCGCGCTGAGCACCGAATCGCCCACGGCCTCCTCCGTCAGCGAGACGCCATGCCAGCCGAATTCCGGCGCCGCCCCGATCAGATTTTCGGCCCCGTAGGCGCGGGCAAGCAACTGGCTGCCGAGGCAGATGCCGAGCACCGCCCGGTCGCGGCTTTCGAAATCGCGCATCAGGGCAAGCAGCGCCGGGATGTAGGGATATTCATCGTCGGCGAGCGCGTTCTGTCCGCCGCCCAGCACCACGATCGCGTCGTGCCCGTCCGCATCGGGAGGCAGCGCATCGCCGAGATGGGCGTTGCGGATGTCCAGCTTCGCGCCGGCTTCCTCGAGCGCCATTCCGACCTGGCCAAGCCCGGTATTGTCGTAGTTCTGGACGACGAGAACGCGCATCGAAATCCTTCGGGAATGACAAAAGCGTTGCGACCGATATCATGGCTTGCACACGCCAGAAAGGGAGGCCGGCCATGCCGCTGCAAAACCGCGTCGACCCGTTCGGCGAAATCCACGCGGTCCCGGCGCGCGGCATGTTCACCGGCAATCGCGGCGTCATCCACGATCCGGCTACGCGGACGCTCTTGCAGCGGCGCTGGAGCACGAAAGCCTGGATCATCTGCGTGTGCGAGTTCCGCGGGCACAGGCGCGAGGTGATGGGCCGCAATGCGCCCTCCGGCAATGCCGGCTGGACCGAACTGTTCTTTCTCGACGAGGTGACGGCGCTGGCTGCCGGCCACCGCCCCTGCTTCTATTGCCGGCGCGAGCGGGCCAAGGCCTTCGCCGGCCATTATGGCGACGCGTTTCGGATAGCCGCGCCGAAAGCCGGCGAGATCGACGCCAGGCTGCACGGGGAACGGCTTGCATCGGGCGGGCATGCGCACCCGGTCGACGCAAAAGCGCTGCGCGCCCTACCCGACGGCACGGTCGTCGCATCGGGTGGCCAGGCATTCGCGATGGCTGGTGCGGCCGCCCTGCCCTGGAGCTTTTCGGGCTACGGGCCCACGATCGACCGCGAGGCGTTGGAACGCCGCAAGCTGTTGCTCGTCACGCCGCCGGCCACGGTGGCAATTCTCCGTTCCGGCTACAGGCCGGCATGGGCGAACAAGTCCGGCCGATAGCCGATTTTTCGCCACGGATCGGGTCCAGGAAAAATCGCCTTTCAGGAAGAGCGTCGCTGGTTGTAGTGTACTGCTCGAACCCCACTGGCGGGGCCGGAGGTAAATTTGAGCTACAGCCTTCCATCCGCGATTGCCGTCGGGTTCGCTACTTTTCTGGCCACCAGCCCCGCAATATCGGCCGATTGCGCCAGCATGGCCCATTCGGGCGTCGATTGGCAGGATTGCCCGAAGCGCGCGCTCATCATCCGGGAAAGCGACCTGAGCGGCGCGAATCTGGTCGAAACCGACTTCACCTCGACCGACCTCAGGCATTCCAATTTCGACGGCGCGAATCTGGAAGGCGCGACGCTGGTGCGCTCCTCACTGGCCGGCTCCAGCGCCAAGGGGGCGAACTTCGCCAAGGTCGAGGGCTATCGCACCGACTTCAGCGGGGTGGATGCGCAGGGTTCGGCGTTCATCAATGCGGAGCTGCAGCGGGTCGAGTTTTCGGGCGCGAATCTGGCCGGCACGAGCTTCGAGAAGGCGGAACTCGGCCGCGCCAATTTCGGGGGAGCGGATCTGACCGGCAGCCGCTTCACGCTGGCCAATCTGGCGCGGGCCGATCTGAGCATGGCGAAGTTCACAGGGCCGCTCGATTTCGCCAATGCCTTCTTCTACCTGACCAGGCTCGGCGGCCTCGACCTCAGCGCCGCCACCGGGCTCACCCAATACCAGCTCGACATGGCCTGCGGCGACGCCGAAACCAGGCTGCCTGCCGGATTGACCGCGCCCGCCAGTTGGCCATGCAAGCTGGACTAGGTTTTTCCGACGAGCCGGTGAGTTTGCCCCTCACCCTTACCCTCTCCCCGTGAAGAACGGGGAGAGGGGGTCGCCACCGTTGCGGCCAGCCTCCTTCTCCCCGTTTTCACGGGGAGAAGTGCCCGGCAGGGCGATGAGGGGCAGCACAAACGTCAATCGTCGATCCCCTCCGCCGGAATGGCCTGAAGCATTCTTGAAGTGGCTCCTCGCTTGACCGGCGGCGCAGCCTGTCCCATCAGTCGCCGATGCGCGCGAATTACAAGATGCAGCGGCTGGTCGTGCCGCAGGAATTGGCCGAAAACGCCGTCGTCGAGGCGAGCCCGGAGCAGAGCCACTATCTCAGCCATGTGCTGCGCCTGGCCGAAGGGGCGGAACTGCTGCTTTTCAACGGCCGCGACGGCGAGTGGCTGGCGCGCATCGAGGCGAAGGCCAAGAAATCCGTCCGGCTGCGGGCGGTGGAACGCACGCGGCCGCAGCCGCCGCTCCCCGACCTCGTCTATTGCTTCGCGCCGCTGAAGCAGGGCCGGCTCGATTATCTGGTGCAGAAGGCGGTGGAGATGGGCGCAGGCGTGCTGCAGCCGGTCATCACCCAGCATACGCAGATCGCCAAACCCAGCATCGAAAGGCTGCGGGCCAACGCCGTGGAGGCGGCCGAGCAGTGCGGCATTCTGGCGATACCGGAAGTGCGCGAGGCGCAAAAATTCGATCGTCTGCTCGCCGGCTGGGACAGCGAACGCCGGCTGATTTTCTGCGACGAGGATTCCTTGACTAATAATCCGCTGCCGGCGCTGCAGGGCATTTCCGAACGCAAGCTCGGGCTGATCGTCGGGCCGGAAGGCGGCTTCTCGGACGCCGAGCGACACCAGCTTCGCGCCCTGCCCTTCGTCACCGCCATTCCGCTCGGGCCGCGCATCCTGCGCGCCGATACGGCTGCGGTGGCGGCGCTGGCGCTCATCCAGGCCACGATCGGCGATTGGTGATCAAATCCTCTTGACGGATTGTCAGGATTTTTCGCTTGATCGGCCAGTATAATTGCGTCCATCAAGCGCGGCGCTTGTCAGGAGCGTGCAGAGGAAGATTGAATGGCGCGCGACACAACGGATTTCCGGCCGATCGAGAGCATCGACGAGCTGGTCGAGCATCTGGCCGAGGGCAACAAGCCCAAGGACAAATGGCGCATCGGCACCGAGCACGAGAAATTCCCGTTCTATGTCGACGGCAACGCGCCTGTGCCCTATGGCGGCGACAACGGCATCCGCGCGGTGCTCGAAGGCATGCAGCGGACGCTGGGCTGGGACCCCATCCTCGACGACGGCCGGGTGATCGGTCTGGTCGAGCCGACCGGCCAGGGCGCGATCTCGCTGGAGCCCGGCGGCCAGTTCGAGCTTTCCGGCGCGCCGCTCGAGACGATTCACCAGACCTGTCGCGAGGGCAATGCGCATCTGGCGCAGCTGCGCGAGATCGCCGAACCGCTCGGCATCCGCTTTCTCGGCCTCGGCGGCAGCCCGA
Source organism: Allomesorhizobium camelthorni (assembly GCF_011045125.1). Taxonomy (GTDB): domain Bacteria; phylum Pseudomonadota; class Alphaproteobacteria; order Rhizobiales; family Rhizobiaceae; genus Allomesorhizobium; species Allomesorhizobium camelthorni. The sequence goes on from NZ_JAAKZF010000027.1 coordinate 31,456, forward strand.
AATGGCGGCTTTCCGAAACGCCGAAAATGCCGAAATCTCGCTACGAGATCATGACGCGCTACATGCCCAAGGTCGGCACCAAGGGCCTCGACATGATGTACCGCACCTGCACCATCCAGGTTAATCTAGATTTCGAGAGCGAGACCGACATGCGCCGCAAGATGCAGGTGTCGCTGAAGCTGCAGCCGCTCGCCACCGCGCTGTTCGCCAACTCACCTTTCACCGAGGGTCGCCCCAACGGCCTGCAGAGCTGGCGCGGCGAAATCTGGACCGACACCGACAACCAGCGCTCGGGCCTGCTCCCCTTCTGCTTCTCGCCCGATTTCGGTTTTGCCGACTATGTCGAATGGGCGCTCGACGTGCCGATGTATTTCGTCATTCGCGACGGCCGCTATCACGACATGACCCACATGACCTTCCGCCAGTTCATGAGCGGGTCGGCGCACAACCAGGTGCCGGACGGCGTGCCGACGATCGGCGACTGGGCCAACCATCTGTCGACGCTGTTTCCCGATGTGCGGCTGAAGCGTTTTCTTGAAATGCGCGGCGCCGATGGCGGGCCGTGGCGGCGCATCTGCGCGCTGCCCGCCTTCTGGGTCGGGTTGCTCTACGACGAGGAGGCGCTGGATGCTGCCGAGCAGCTGACCGCCGACTGGACCTTCGAGGAAGTCCGCGACATGCGCGCCGCGGTGCCGAAGGGCGGCATCGCCACCGAATTCCGCGACACCGATTTGCGCAGCATCGCACGCGAGGCGCTGAAAATCTCGCGGCTGGGGCTGAAGAACCGCGACCGCAAGAACCGCGACGGCTACGACGAGACGGGCTTCCTGTCGACGCTGGACGAAGTGGTGGCGCGCGGCACCACCAGCGCCGAGGAAATGCTCAATGCCTACCACACGCGCTGGGGTGGTTCGATCGAGCCGGTGTTTTTGGAGTATGCTTACTGACGACCCTCTCCTCGCGAGAGGAAAGCCAGATGCCCTCTTCATTCAGCGCTTGAAACCCACTACGCTCTCCTCGGCGGAAATTTCCGAGGAGGACATCATGCTTCCATTGTATGACATGCTCGCCAATGCACAGAATGGCCACGGCATGGAAATGCTGGCGCGGCAGTTCAACCTGTCGCAGCAGCAGGCCGAACTTGCGGTCGAAGCGCTGCTGCCGGCGTTTTCGCAGGGGCTGAAGCGCAACGCCTCCGATCCATACGGCGTCGCCGGCTTCCTGAACGCTATGGCTTCGGGACAGCACGCCAAATATTTCGAAGATGCGCAGAAGGCTTTCGCGCCGCAGGGCGTGGCCGAGGGCAACGGAATTCTTGGCCATTTGTTCGGCTCGAAGGATCTGTCGCGCGCTGTCGCGGCGCAGGCGGCGCAGGCGACCGGCATTGGCCAGGACGTGCTGAAGCAGATGCTTCCGGTCATCGCCTCGATGATCATGGGCGGGCTGTTCAAGCAATCGACCAACCAGATGCAAGCCGGCGGCATGGGCGGCTCCAATCCGCTCGGCGAACTTATCGAGCAGATGATGCGGCAAGGCGGCGGCATGATGGGCGGCGGCGGGCAGCAGCAGGCCCCGCAGCAACGTCCGGATGCGCAGCCTGCCAACCCGTTCGACAATCCGTTCGGCAAGGTGCTGCAGGACATGTTCGGCGGCGGCGCACAACAACAACCGCAGCGCCGGCCCGAACAGGCGCAAAATCCCTATGGCGACAATCCGCTCGGCAAGATTTTCGAGGAGATGCTGGGCGGCGGCCAGGCGCGGCGCGCTCCGGAACCTGAACCGCAGCCGCAACAAAAGTCGCGGCCACACGAAAACCCGAGCGGGCGGCCGCGCAATCCTTACGATGATCTGTTCGGCGACATGTTCGAGACCGGCGCCAAGCAGCGCGACGAATACCAGAAGAGCGTCGAATCGATCTTTGAGCAGTTCACCAAGGGTATGGACAAACACCGGTAGTAAAAAAGCCCGGCCTTCGCAGGCCGGGCAATGTGCAGGCAGGCCGGTGTGGGAAACCGACGGGGAGTGGGGAGCCTGCGTAAACTCCTGATCGCGGTTCAGCAGACCCGGCGGGCCATGTCTTCCACGGATTCCGAGCGGGCCCGTACGATCGCGCCGAGGCGCACCGTCGGATCGATGCCGAAAGGCAGGCCGACGGCGACATGCAAATCGGCGCGGGTCAGGCCGATATCGGCCAGTTCCGAATCCGACATGTCGCCGAGGCGGTAGAATTCGCGGCGGTTTTTCCAGCTTCGGAAAAAGGCCGAGACCGCGTTGACGATGCGCGTCACTGCCGCCGGACGTGTTGCGGCGTGCATCGTCTGGGTCGCGTGATCGAGCGCAGTCATATCTGGTCTCCTCATTCAAAATGCGGGCGCGTGAAAGCCATCGGAAGCGCGCGAGCGCGGCGATCCGGGGGCAAATCACAGGCCTCGTGTTGACGTTGCGATAATCTCACCAGAAGATTGATTTATCCAACGAATGTTTTTAATCTTTAGCATCAACAAGCATGATGGATGGTTCCCATGGCAGCGCCGCTCGATCTCGACCAGTTGCAGACATTCATCATGATCGCCGATACCGGCAGCTTCACCCGCGCCGCCGAGGAGGTGCATCGCACCCAGTCGGCGGTGTCGATGCAGATGCGCCGCCTCGAAGAGCGCATCGGCAACGCGCTGTTCGAAAAGGACGGCCGCACCAACAAGCTGACCGAGGAAGGCGAGCGGCTGCTTTCCTACGCGCGCCGCATGATCCATCTGAACCGCGAGACGCTGGCCGCCTTCGACGACCGCCGGCTCGAAGGCACGATCCGCATCGGCACGCCGGACGACTATGCCGACCGCTTTCTGCCGGAGATCATGGCGCGGTTCTCGCGCTCCAACCCGCGCGTCGAGCTGACCGTCATCTGCGAGCCGACCTTCAACCTGGTCGAGCATATAAAGCGCGGCCATCTCGACCTGGCGCTGGTTACCCATGACGACGCCAAGGGGCAGTCGGAGGTGGTGCGCCGCGAGCCCCTGCTCTGGGTGAGTTCGGCCAACCATGCAACGCATGAGCAGGAGATCCTGCCGCTGGCGTTCGGACGCCCGACCTGCATCTGGCGGCGCGCCGCCTGCGACGTGCTCGACGAAATGAACCGCGAATACCGCATCCTGTTCACCAGCTGGTCGGCGACGGTCATCACCGCCGCCGTGCTGTCGGGGCTGGCGATCTCGGTGCTGCCTGAATGCGCGCTTAGGCCGGGCATGCGGGTGCTCGGAGAGGCCGACGGCTTCGGCACATTGCCCGAATGCAAGATCGGCATCATGCGCGGCCACACCGCGCGCGCCGACATTGTCGAAGCAATCGCGCGGCACATTTCGGAAAGCCTCGACAATATCTCGGTGCCCGCCGCCGAAGAGACCGGCACGTTCGACTTCGCAGCCATGGCGGCGCTTCGCGGGCGGCGGCTGAAACCGAGCCACATATTGCCGGGGTGGTAGTGGTCGGGCCTACTTCCGCCCGCCGCGGATGACCAGCACGTTGCCGGCTGCGACGAAGACCAGACCGATGATCGCGTAGACCGTCCAGGCATAGCCTTCGAGCGCGGTCGAGATGAGCAGCGCGAAGACCGGGAAGATGACCGTGGCGTAGCCGGCGCGCGCCGCGCCGATGCGTCCGAGCAGGGTGAGATAGGCGGCGAAGGCCATCACCGTCGAGATGACGGCCAGGAAGATCAGCGAGCCGAGATAGGACACGCTCAGATCGACGATGAACGGTTTGCCGAGCAGGAGGGCGAGAAAGCCCGACCAAAGCGTGCCGTAGAGCATGCCCCAGGCGCTGGTCGAGACCAGCGGCAGGGCGCGCCGCTGGTTGGACGCCGAGACGAGATTGCCGGCGCAGAAGCTCAGCGTTCCGCACACGCAGAGCAAAAGCCCGGTCATGGTGCCGCCGGACAGGCCGTGCGCGGCGATCTCAGGAAAGAACATCAGCGCGATGCCGGCAAAGCCGATCAGGCCGCCAGCGAGAATGCGCGGCGACGGGCGCTCGCGCATGACGAGCGCGCCAAGCAGCATGTTGATGACCGAGGCCAGCGAAAACACGACCGACAAAAGCCCGCTGACCAGATAACCGGCGCCGTAATAGAAGAACAGGAAATTGGACGAGAAGATCAGCACGCCGAGCGCGGCGAAGCGCAGATGGTCCGAGATCGGGAAGCGCAGCCGGCGGCCGGAGAATCCCGCCCAGGCAAACATCAGCATCGTGGCGATGGCGAAGCGCCAGACCAGATTGACCTCGTTGGAGACGCCGCTGCCGACTTGCAGTTCGATGGCGAACCACGACGCGCTCCAGGCGATCACGGTCAGCGCGTAAAGGCCGTAGTCGAGCGGCTGGAACGGCTGATCAGCGCTTGCGGGCCTCGCGGCAGGGCGAGCAGCGGCTGCGTCGATGGTGTCGGTTCGTGCGGTCATGGCCCTGCCTATGCCCCTGCTCGCCCCGCGGTCCATCCAATTCTTCTGATCGAACCATTGAGGCAAGCGATAGATTGGGGCCGATTGCCCTTGACCCGGAGCGCCGGAGCAGCACCAATCCAAGCATGAGCGATTTCTTCACCGAATCGAAATCCAACGTCGCCGAATATACGGTGAGCGAGATCTCCGGCGCGCTGAAGCGCACCGTCGAAGACGCGTTCGGCAATGTGCGGGTGCGCGGCGAGATCTCCGGGTATCGCGGGCCGCATTCCTCGGGACACGCCTATTTCTGCCTGAAGGACGACCGCGCCAGACTCGACGCCGTCGTGTGGAAGACGGCGATGGCCCGCCTCAAATTTCGCCCCGAGGAAGGCATGGAGGTGATCGCCACCGGCCGGCTGACCACCTATCCCGGCAAGTCGAACTACCAGATCGTCATCGACAATCTGGAGCCTGCGGGCGCCGGCGCGCTTATGGCGCTTCTGGAAGAGCGCAAGCGCCGGCTCGCCGCAGAGGGTCTGTTCGAGGCGTCGCGCAAGCGGCGTCTGCCATTCATGCCGAAAGTGATCGGCGTGGTGACGTCGCCGACCGGGGCAGTGATCCGCGACATCATACACCGCATCAAGGACCGCTTTCCGCTGCATGTGCTGGTCTGGCCGGTGCGCGTGCAGGGCGAGACTTCCGGAGCGGAAGTGGCGGCGGCCGTCAACGGCTTCAACGCGCTGGCCGACGGCGGGCCGGTTCCCCGCCCCGACCTCCTGATCGTTGCGCGCGGCGGCGGCAGCCTAGAGGATCTCTGGGGCTTCAACGACGAGGCGCTGGCGCGCGCCGTTGCGGCCTCCCGCATCCCGGTGATCTCGGCGGTCGGCCACGAAACCGACTGGACGCTGGTCGATTTCGTCGCCGACATGCGCGCGCCGACGCCGACAGGTGCGGCCGAAATCGCCGTTCCGGTTAAGGCCGAGCTCGAAGCCAATCTGGCAGGCCTCGCCGCCCGGCTGAAGGCCGGCGCCTCGCGCAATTTCGACCGCAAGCGGCAGGCGATGAGATCGGCGGCGCGCGCGCTCCCCTCGCCCGACCAGCTTTTGGCGCTGCCGCGGCGGCATTTCGACGAGGCGACGACCCGGCTCTCTCGCGCGCTGATCGTCAGCACCGAGCGCAAACGGGCGCGGCTTGGCGGCGTCCGGCTGTCGTCCGCCACCCTGTCGCGGCGGATCGAGGAATGGCGCAGGCTGACCGACCGCGACCTGCTGCGATCGCAGGCGGCGCTGCGCGGCATCGCACGCGAAAGCCGCGCGCGCTTGCTGCGGTCGGCTTCGCAACTGCCGAGATGCGCGGACGCGGCGCTCACGCTCAAGAAGAAGCGGCTGCAGGCCCTGCAGCCGCGCATCTCCGTCCAACCGCTTTTGCGCGCCCGCAAAACCGCGCGCGACCGGCTGATCCTCACCACCCGCCGGCATCAAGAGGCTACATTGCGCGGTCTTGACCGCCTGCGCGGCCGGCTCACACAGGCCGACCGGTTGCTGTCGACGCTGTCACACAGGGCGATCCTTGCGCGCGGCTTCGCGCTGGTGACGGATGTTTCAGGCGCCGTAGTGCGCCGCGCCGCCGACATCGCGCCGGGCGCAGCACTTGGCATCGAGTTCGCCGACGGCAAGACCAACGCCATCGCCACCAGCACCGATACCGCCGCGCGTCCACGGCCGAAGCCGGTGGATAAGCCGAAGGTCAGCGGCGGACAGGGCTCGCTTTTCTGACGCGAGATGTTGCCTCGGTTTGAAGCAGTGCGAAATCGCTGAAGGTATCGCCTTTCGGGCCGGGTATTCCTATATCCCAGGCAGGAATGCGAGGAACGGCATGTCACCATTCGATCAAGGCGTCGTCGCGGCGGAAACCGGCATGAGCAAGGACGACAATCCCTATCAGCAGGGAACCAGCGCTTATAGCGATTGGAATGCCGGGTACGAGTCCGTTATCGAGGCGGATGAGGCGACCAGACTGGATGATGAATAGACCGGACGTGACCGGCGAAACCAGGCAAAGTCTGCAGCCGAGGAACCGGTCTCACGCTTCCGCCTCGATCGCGGGCGACAAAGCACCTTAGAATGCAGACCCAAGGGCAGAACTGCATCCGGGAATAAAACAAAAATGGCGCTGTTCTATTGATTAGCCAGGCGCCAGCAAATCTAGAATTGCGACCACTATCACAAATTCGTGAGAGAGACATTCGGTTGAACACCGTTATTGCTCATGTTACCGTTTTGAACGAATTCACAGAAAGTCTCGTTGGCACGATCAATTCTATTTTGGGAGGCGGCTACAGGCACTCATCGGAGGTGCCTGTCTACATTTGGCGGGGAATTCACATGGCAGACGAAAACGGCTGGACAGACCGTGACGACAAGCTGGTGGACGAGGAAGCCCAGGCCTTCGCGGAGAAATTCAACATCTCTCTCGACAAGGCGAAGCAGCTGATAGAATTACATCGCGCCGTCCTGGCGCGTGAGGTCAAGAAGCCGAAGAAGCGTTAGCCCTAATTTGATTGGCCAAGCTGCCTTCAGCGCCTCCCTGCCATATAGTTTGATCCTGCCATACCGATGTGGCCGAACTGGCCGGCGAGCGCGCGCGCCTCTCCCCCTCCAAAGCCCTCGCCGGCTTCGTGAAGGCGGTTAATCCTCCCCCCTTACATCTTTCAGGGTCGCGCGCCGAAGCACCCCCTCGCCTCTCATTTACCGTACCCGTCCGACCAAGCCCGGCTGCACTCACTCGACGCCGGTCTCGTCGATGGCGGTGTCCAGCTTATGCCCGAAGGACCATAAGAGCATCATTATGTCGCAAAGCGCCGATACGCTTAGTGGCAAGTACGAAGGGTGCAGCGATGAGTCCGCTTGAAAAATGGTGCATGCTCCAGCGTGATGTTTTCCGCGCGGCAGACTCGAAGGCCATCCGTCGAGGCACAGCAGGCCCGCTTTCTGCTGCCCACGAGGAGTCGCGTGCTCCGCCTGAAGCAAGCTTGCTCACGTATTTTGCTGTTCAGGAACAAGAAATGCCGGTCCCAATGATCTCCGCGAGCGCGAGCGCCAATGGAACAGCCGGCTGCTACCGCCGAAATGCCGTGCAGAGGGGACAAAATAGTTGTGGACTTCTATCGATCTTCGGGATGTGACCCAAATTACCAGTTGCCTTCCAAAACCAAACGGCCTCAATGACCTTGGGGGGCCCTAGTCGATGGACAATAGCGAAGCATTTCTCGTCGTCACGCCGAAGGACCCCGTTTACGAAGATCCCTGTCTGCTTAACAGGCTGAAACATCATCTTGAAGCTTCGCTTCCAGGCAAGCGCTTTCTGGTCACCTTTGAGCCTCTTGTCGCCACAGAATGCGACACATTTGTCGTTCTCCCAATCGTTGGCGAGAACAATGACTCCGGCCAAGACCACGATGACAATCTTGACGAAATACACGGACGGATGGCCTTGCTCATAATGGCGGCGCTGAACAAATTTGACCCGTCACAAAGACACCCAACAGTTCACTGACATTTGGAACCACTAGGCAATGACGGGCGGCTGAGTAGGTCAGCAGAGCCCGCATGACGTGATATCAGGTTCAATCGCCACCGGCATCGAGCGGCGTCAGAGCAACAAGCTCTATTCGGGTGTGAGCCGTGCGCAGCCCGCGCCCGTCAATCTCAAATTGCAGGCCGCTAAACCGGTTCCTGGCCCAATTTAGAATCATTGCGCCTGCAGAATCGCCGATTGGTTCAAATGCTTTCTTTTCCCAGAAGCGAACCGAAAGGCTGGCGATTTTAGACCAAGGCCGATCAACAGGAGATTGGCCTCGTGACGCCTGCCCGGATACAGCTCGCATGGGTGACGGTTCTAGGAACTGTTGCCTGCGTAATTGCCTCGCTCATCCTCAACTATCTGCTTTTCTTCGATAAAACGCTCATACCCTTCGGCCAGATGGTGATAAGCGCCAGCGTAGTTGCTGTTGTCATAGGCGCACCCCTTTCCTTTCTGCTGGCCCTCAGGCAGCAAGAGATCAAGCGCATCCGTTGCGAGCTCACACGCTCCGCGACCTACGACACGACGACGGCATTTTACAAATGGACGGTGTTTTCGTCGGTTGTGGACAGACGTGCTGTTTCAGAATCAACGGAAGGGCCACGGCGGGGCGCGTTCCTGGCCATCAACGCCTCTAACCTCAGAGCGATCAACATGCGCTATGGCCTGAGATGGGGAGAAGAGGCGCTACGGCTTGTGGCATCTGTCATCCGCAGCTCCGTGCGAACCGAAGACGTTGTCGGCCGCCTCGGCGCGAGCGAATTTGGCATTTTCTTACCCGGAGCGACCGAGAAGAATGCGCGGGAAGTTGGCGAGCGCATTCGAGCCGGCGTTGCGGCCAACTATTTCACGCCAGCGGGGGCAAAGGGCATACTCAGTGTCAGTGTGGGTGGCGTCTTTTTTGAGGACGAGCTTGGGTTCGAGGGTATGTTCCGTGCTGCCGAGTACCAGCTATGGAATGCGGAGATCTCCGGTTCCATGATGATTTCACAAGCGTCAAATGATTTCCTGACACGGCGCGACGACCCGACTGCCCATTGAGAGAGCACTGCCGACGTATCATTTCCGCGCTCCGGTCTGTCCCTCTTTCGCGCAAAGGTTTGGTTCCAGTTTGGCGAGGAGCAACGGACTCTCAGGGAGAACCTTCCAAGTCATGCCGGCGAAATTTCAGGCCTGACGGCCTTGCCTGGATTTCTGTCCGGTCGCATCATCGGCTCACGGTGAGGGCACGAATATGAGTTGGCGAAAAGATTTTTTTCGAATTTGGGTATTTGGTTGCGCGTCGTTGATAGTGCTTGTCTTCGCGACTGCGCAATCCGCACAAGCGCTCGACACGTTTCCGGGCGCTTCGGGGGCCGGTAGGGCTACGAGCGGAGGGCGCGGGGGCGACGTATTCATTGTTACCAATACCGCAAACGCCGGCACGGGCAGCCTCCGGGCCTGCATGCAGGCGACTGGAGCTCGCACCTGCGTGTTCAGGACGAGCGGAACAATCCAGCTTGCGACTCCGATTGTCGTGAGCAATGGTGACTTGACGGTGGCAGGGCAGACAAGCCCGGGCGGCATCCAGATCCGCCTGAAGCCTGGCATTGCGGCGACTGCCGCCAAGACGCCCATTCGCATCGAGGCCAACAACGTGTTTCTGAGGCACCTGCGCGTGCGCCCGGGCAATGAGGCTGCATGGGAGAGCACACGGGGCAGTCGAAGCGGCATCGGCATACAGAAGACAAGCACAGCCAACCCACAGAATATTTACCTCGATCATATGTCGGTCGGATATGGATCCGACCAGGCGATGTACTCGTTTCAGAGCGGTAAGAACATCACGATCGCATACAGCCTGTTCGCCTACCCACTTTCACCGGCAAATCACGATTACGGCCCCATCTTCTGCTCAGATCAGCACCAGGGAGACTGCGGCAAGACTACTCTTTGGCGCAACATCATCAGCTCGCACCTATGGCGCAATCCGGCTTTGAAGTCGGTGGGATGTGGCGCCCAGAACGAACGCGTGCATGACGTCATCAACACCCTGATCTCGAACCCGGGTCAGTTTGGCATCATGGTCGCCGACGATCATCCGGACGCGAGCAATATCGGCACCTGCGTGAATGTCGCGGCCAGCATCATGGAGCGCGGGCCGAAATCGACAGGCCCGATAGCGCTCATCAACCAGGGTAACGACACCGCAGCCACGAACAAGTGGTATGCGCCAGTTGGGACGGGTAGCGGCAACGACAACGTGCTCTTGGGCTCGCCGGCCATCCCGTTGTGCAGGATCACAAGGATAAGCCCGGTGACGCCATGCACTGAGGCAAGTATGGCCGCTCCTATCGGCGCGTTGAGCGCTCCGACAATCAGCACTGCGACGCTCAAGAGCCACCTGACCCAACAAGTTGGAGCCTTCCCTCGCGACAGCCTGGACGCGAAATGGATCGGCTTTGTCAATAACGTGTCGACGGCCCCCGCCACCAACCCGAAACATACGACATCGGCTTCTTTCCCCACGATCACCGGGGCGTCACCGCCGATCGACAGCGACAACGACGGCATGCCGAACAGCTTCGAGCAGGCAAACGGTCTCAGCACGACCAATGCCGCTGATCGGAACAACATCGTCCCATCGGGCACCTATGCTGGCTATACGTGGCTTGAGCGTTATCTCGACGAACGTCATCATGCGATCACGCCGCCGTGACCCAAAGGGCGAGGCTTATACGTTTGGCTAAGCTGCGGTCAGCTTCTCACCGCATATACTATGAACTCTGCCATATCCCCATATGGACAAGGCCGGCGAACCATCCCTCTCCCCAAGAAGGTGGCGCGTCGGCCATTTTTCAGACTGCCTTCTGCCCGGCGCGTGCCACGAGGCAGGCTCCCATCGCCTGGACTTCATCCCGAAAATCCAAGATTAACTTGGTAGCAGTAATTTCCAATTTCCTACAACAACGCACGTTAACGTGCTAATATCTGCCGAAGATGTACGGCATATTGTGCTTTACAATAAAATCTATTAGATTTGTTGTTGTGCACCGGACATCTTCCGATATGGGGAAGAAATAGGCGAAAATGCAGACTGGCGGTTTGCCTTTCCATGTTTTGTGAAGGGTGCAAAATGGTAAATGAAAAAGACGGGGATGAATCAGGGCGGCGACGAGCCGCCATACGCGGATGAGGACGCTCTGGCGTTCTCGAGGAAGTTCAACATCTCGCTGGACAAGGCCAAGCGTCTCCTTGAGCAGCATCGCGCCGTTTTGGCGCGGGAGGTCAGGAGGCCGAAGAGACGATAGCTCTAACCAAATTGGCCGAGCTGCAACCAGCAACTCGGCGCCGTACAGTCTGACCATTGCCATACGCCTCATACGGCCGGCGCGAGTCCCCAAAACTTGGACGCCGGCCTTTTTCAACACGCAAAATTTTAGTTAGCCACCCAAGGTGATTGGACAGGGCCGCACCGCTCATGCCTCCTACAGCGGGGAGGAGGACACCATGAAGCAGCGCAACCGCGAACGCAGGACCGACGAGCAGCCGCCTGCCAAACCGCCAGTTGACGCCTACGATCCGTTTGAACAGATGTTCCGCCCAAAGCGGCCGACTGACTGCTTCGGCGAGATGTTCGAAGGAAAGATCGTCAACGACGACTTCTGAGCGACCTGCGACGCCTGCGGCTGCGAGCCCGCGCGGCTTGTTGGCAAAGCGGCTCCATCACCGACCACTCGAAATCCGTGATCTCGTAGCGACGTTGGCTCATGGCAAGCTCCTCCTCAAGGAGCTTGCCTCTCCATTTCACTAAACCGGAATCTTCTTTAGTTTGTGACCTGGACGGTGAACCAGGTCCCGCAATCGCATGCCGGTCATTCTCGATTAGGCGGCGCACGACGCCTGGGTTTGATCCGCACAACAACGACCCGGCCGAGGCGAAGGCCTTCTGGTGCAGAGCTAAACGGCTGACTCGGACTCTACCGCGTCGCCGCAAGGTCACATACCTCGGATGGTCAAGCTGGCGGCATAAAAATCTTGCGATAGTGTCCCATCCACGGGCTCGGCCAAGTGCCGGCGGATGAACTGCACTGGTCCTTGTTCTCGCTGGATCACCCTTTGATGATGGATTTTTTGCTTTTCGTCTTCGTCGGCTTTCTCGCACAAGTGGTCGACGGCGCACTCGGCATGGCCTACGGTGTGATTTCGACGACGACTCTTCTGGCCTTCGGGGTCTCGCCGGCACATGCTTCAGCGACAGTTCATGCAGCCGAACTTTTCACCACCGCCGCCTCCGGCTCCTCGCATCTCTATCATCGCAATATAGACTGGAAGCTGTTTTGGCGCCTGACGCCCTGTGGCATTGTCGGCGGCTGCCTCGGCGCTTACGTGCTGACTTCGTTCGATGGCAATTTGATCAAGCCATTCGTCACCGGATACCTTGGATTGGTCGGCGCGTGGCTGGTGGTCAGGTCGTTCAAGAGGATCCCTTCGAAACCGGTACCCACCCGATTTGTTGCGCCTCTCGGCGCGGCCGGCGGTTTCCTCGATGCTGCAGGCGGCGGCGGCTGGGGACCAGTTGTGACATCAGGCCTGCTCGGCGCAGGCGGAGCGCCGCGCTACGTGATCGGAACGGTAAATGCTAGCGAGTTCCTGATCACTCTCGCCGTGTCCCTAAGCTTCTTTCTAGCTTTGCTCACCGGCCGATGGGACATCGCCGGGGGCATGGTCTCTAGTCTGGCCTCGATTTTTGGTTTGATATTTGGCGGCCTGCTGGCTGCTCCACTCGCTGGACTAACGGTGAAGCGCTTGGACGAGCGTGCTCTGCTCCGAGCCGTCGGAATTCTGATCGTCCTTCTGGCCGGCTATAAGACAATACAATTGGCCTGGCTTTGATGCCGACCCGAGATCGCCGTGGCACTGCCGGCATATTGCCATTTCCGATTCCGCTCTGCCATCAACGCCATTGCGGGCCTACCGCGAGCCCTCTGGATACCGAGGAGGTCGAAATATGCGCACTCCTCTCCAGGGCGTCGGGCATCAGAATGCCTGCCTCTCGGGCGAAAGCCTCGAAAGCGTCACGAATCGTTTCCACGTCGAATTTCCCGTTCATTCCCGCGCGGCAGGCATTGAGCACCGCTTCATGTGCAGGTCCTCGGGTTGGCCATTCGTTCAGGACGACGAAAGCATCCCAGATGCTTTCCACCTCTCGCGGAAAGCCTAGCCCGACAAAGATAGAGACAGGCTTCTCGAAGCAAATGACAGGCATGGTCTGCTCCACAGTTGCGTGGCCGGCGTGCACCGACCGATGATAATTTCCTGAAGTAAGGTGGCTTTCCTCAGTGCGCCGGCGGCTGGCGTTATCAGAAACTTCACCAGCACTTTCGCTCGCTGGTAGCGGACCCGATTTAGGCTCATTGCGCGGACAATGTGGCTGTCCCCTGTTTGGCTACCGCCTCCATATTGGCAGACTCGCCCTCAGGCGTCCTTTGGGGAACTCTAAAAACCTGTCCGGGCCAGATGCGGTTAGGATCCCTGATCTGCGTTTGGTTGGCGAGATAGATGGTCGAATAGCGCACGCCATGTCCATAAACGCGGCGGGAAATCCGCCACAGCGTGTCTCCACGCCGTATGATGACGGCGCTCTCGGCATCCTGAAGTTTCCCGCCGGGCGTTTCGGACGCGGCGGCCGGGACAACGCTAGCAATGGCCTCGCCCGGCTCGCGCGCGAACGGAACAACTGCCCGAGCCACCACCTCGGCGCCGTCCGGGTCATTCAGGAGGTCGACCCGGATCATGTATTCGCCCACCGGCAAATCACGCTCGGCCTCTATCAGGAAGCTTCCTCCTGGCAAAACTTCGGTTTCGCCGAGCAGGATATCGTTGGCGTAGGCTCGGACTTTCCGGCCAGGATCGGCGGTGCCTGCCAAAAAGATGTTGCGCCCCTCAATCTCCACCGCGTCCAATGCGACCTTGGGTTCGCCGGTCGGTGCCGTGGACGCCGGTTCCGACGAGGCGGGCGCATCAGCGTTTTTGAGCTGCCCGACGGGCGCTACCGCCGGCGTGCTCGACAATGCTGCCGGTACAGTGATCAATTTGCTCGGCTCGCCCGGTTTTTCGACCAGCGCCAGCACCTGCCCATCCGGCTTCTCCGGAATGGAAATGACGGCGGTTTCAAGTGAGATGGCCACCACATTGTCAGGCGTGGTCGAGCGAAGCTTGAGCTGATATCCGCCGGGCTTTAGCGGTTGATCGACAATGATGGCGAAATCTCCCTCGGGTCCGGCAACCGTGCTGCCGATGACGTGCGCCCCGGTGCCGACCTCAACCCTGGCATTCGGCGCGGCCCTGCCGGCGATTATGATCGAACCGTCGCCCTCGACACGGATCAGGTCGAACGACGGCAACGGTATTTCCGGGACCGCAGCCGGGTCGCTTCCGGGGTGCGTCGTGGGAGGGGCTTCCTGCCCCGGCAGTCTGATGGTCTTCGTATCGGCGCTGGGTGCAGAAGGCTCCGGCAATGACGCCAATGTCGCCGGAGGACCCGCGAGATAGGGCCCAAGCACGTCTGACACATAGGCTGTCGCCGCGGCGGCAGTGCAGCCGCCGGCGAAAAACAGCAAAGCCTTGAACGGAATGACCGGCATTATTTCCAGCCCTATTCCGAAGAAAACAACCCTTCGGAACTATTTTACAGCGCCAAGCATCAAAGCACTGAAGCGGTGCGATTGTTATCCACCGATCGGCTGTTTTCCTGGTACAAAGGGGGTATAAAATGGTCTCCCCGGATTGTTCTCTGGGCGGCGTTTGGCCACCCCCGCCGTATTGAGCTATTGCTGCCATAGTATTCCGGCTTTGGACCCGGCGACCGTGGCAAGAGCTTGCGCCACCTGGGCAAGTTCCTCCCGGCACAGTGGAATTCCCGGCTCCATCGCCTCATGACCTGTTTTTACTGAAACAGCCAAAAGAGCCTGCTTTCCGTCGTACAATATCTTCATATGGTACTCCCGCCACTCTGGATCGCTCATTTTCACGATGTTCTCGATGACGATTGAGACCGCGTTGATTGATGGGTATTCCTTCACACTGTTCTCCTGTCGTCCAGCAAGTCCAGTTGCGCCGCATTCCCCAACAGCCGAGTGCATTGGCGCTGCGCGCCGCCCAAATCCCAGCAGACAGGTCCCAGGGGTGAAGGCTATCGACTTTGACCCACCTCCCGGAACCGGATAGCGTCACAGGGCGCTACACGCCCCTGGCAGAAGTATTCGTGTCTGGAACACTGAAGTAAGCATTTCTGGTCCGTGAAGCGGGACCTTGTGCGGCTGGGTTCCGCCGATACTGTGGGACGTGCCCTATCCTACGGTCATCGCCGGGCAACGGTGTGGCTGTTAATTCGAGCTGCAAAGGCAGGTTATTCGCGAACTGTACGAAGTAGACAGTGAAGACCTTGCTCATCTTGATGCCATCGAGCCGTCGGCCGGGAAATTGCGGCTATCATTCAGGCCGGCGACGGCCGCATGCGCCCCAGGGCTTTCTTCGCGAGGTCCATTGCTATTATACGCCATCAGAGGCGCTTAATGATAACGTCGCCCGACGCTCATACAATTTGACCTGCTCGGGCGAGCGCCCATCGTCCTTCCCGTCGCCACCACTCGCCACCTCATTCCTAAGTTTAAGATCGCCTCGCAACGGATACTACTTTCGCACGATTCCGACTTATGCTTTTGGGTTGAAAGTAAGAATCCGCAAGCACCTGTAGGCGCATCTGCGATGTTATGTGCGTTTTGTCACATCCAACTTATCTTGTTAAGCTAAAGTTAGTCCTAATAATGGGATCGAAAATTGCAAATTAGGGGGAGAATGAAGGTGGCCACGGGTGCGTCCGTAAGGCCACAAACATCCGACCAAGTATCAGCTCTAAAATTGGGAAGACGAGCATCTACGGCTAGCCTGGATTCACCCCAGCACCGCCGCCGATGATTGCGAAGGAGTGTGTCAGATGAATTCATCGCCAATGACGACAATTGCCCAGCCACGACTGGTATCCGCTGCGAATCTCGAAGCTACGGAGTTGCCCGATGGGCCGATTCCCGTCTCTACCAGCATCTCTTTGGACAGGCAGGCGTCCCCGTCCCCAAACGACCAGCCGCTGGAGGTTGCAATCATCGACGACCGGCCGCTCCTTTGTGACTGCTTCGGCAGGAGCCTGGCCGCGGTCGAGCCCAGGCTAAACTTAAAGTACTTTGTAGATGTGGAAGCCTTTGAAGCGGCCCCTGCCGAACAGAAATCGGACGTGCGCGTCGTTCTGCTGTGCATGATTTGGTCGAAGTCGCGGGCCGACGTTCTGCTGTCGCAAATAACGCGCCTCAAATCTGCCGATCCCTCCGCCGACGTGATCGTCGTGTCGGACATCGACGATTTGGATGATGTTCTGAAGGCGATCGAGCATGGCATGCGCGGCTATATCCCGACAAGCGACCGCTTGGCCGTGGCGGTCAAGGCCATCCAACTCGTTGCCGCAGGCGGCGTTTATATTCCTCCGAGTCTTCTTGTATGGTCCGGTCGCCTGATCAAGGAGATGTCCCAGGCTCCGAAACAGCAGCCGCAAGCCGAGGACGCCTTCACCTCACGCCAGATGGCGGTGCTCGAGGCAGTACGGCGAGGCAAGGCCAACAAAATGATCGCGTACGAGCTCAACATGTGCGAGAGCACGGTTAAGGTGCACATAAGGAACGTCATGAAGAAGCTGAAGGCCAAAAACCGGACAGAGCTGGCGTTTATTTTCAACAATAAGATGCAGCAGGATCTTATAGTCAACAAGAGCCAATGAAGCTACTATGGACGCCGGAGAGGCAAAACGCCTCCGACTAACACGCGGGAAAACGTGACGTCGAATAAACCTATAGGAGAAAAAGGGGCGCATTCCTTTTGCCTTGCTAGCAAAGGTTGATTTGTTGGGGTTCAACCGTGAGAACAGAACCTATTGAAAGTGGGGGGGAGCGACACGAAGGTCTCATCAGCGCCGCTCCCGATAGATCTTTCGCAAATCGCACGCTCGCCAATGTGAGTTTCTTTCGGAACGTACGCGCCGCGACGGTTGCCGAGATGGACCGCCGGTGTCGATGGCTGGATCTCGAAAATGGTGCGGTGCTGATCGACGCCGGTGAGTTTCCTGAAAAGGTCTATTTCCTCCTTCACGGCGAACTCCGCTATTCCTTGTACACCCGGTTCGGCAAGATCCTGTCGCTTCCCGCCGCGTTGCCTGGCGCGTTAATCGGCTATACGGCCCTCATGATGGACACGCCGCACCCATACTCGATCGATGCGACCAAGCGGTCGACGCTCGCCTGTATGGGCGTCCGCACCTTTCAGGATTTTATGCAGCGGGATCCCGACGTTGTGCAGGCGCTTCTCAAGACAATGATCGAACGCCAGCACATCTTGATCGAGCACATCGAGGAACTCACGACCCTCAACGTGAGGGCGCGCATTCACAACGAACTGGCGCGCCTTTGCCGCGACAGCACGAATTCCGACGGATCAGCGGTTATCTTTCCCGTGCCGACCCATGAGGAGTTGGCCAACCGCATAGGCACTCGGCGCGAAGCCGTTTCGCGCGAACTTAGTCACCTTCAGCATACGGGGGTCGTCCTCCGCCACGAGGGCGCTTTGTTTGTGCCAGATATCGCCCGTCTGATGGACGCGGAGATGCATCTCAAGGATTGATGCGGCTGCTTCGTTGGCCGCACTTACCAATGCCAAACCAGCCTCCGGCTCGAACGCGTATGGCGCCGGCGAAAGCTTTGCGCAAACCGCTCACTCTTCAGGAAATGCAGTGACAATCCGATCACTGTCGGCTGCATGATCAGCAGCAGCGCCGTGTACCAGTATCGCGCATAGATGTGCGCACTCACATTCGCCACGACGATGAACACGACGAAGCTGGCCAGGACCGCCGCTCTGCCATAAACCATAACGCCTTGCGCTCGAGCGACGTACCACAAAATGAATCCCGTAGAGCAAAACAACAGCCAACCCAGCAGCGACACCATTCCGCCCTCCACCCAGAGGAGAAGGAACGAGTTGTGGACGGGCGTTTCTTGCACGCTCCTGAGCCGAAACTGATCCGCACCGATACCGATCAGGGAAATCTGGTCGGTATTAATCGCTTCCAAGGCTTCCTGCATCAACGCGCTGCGCGACTTGAAGGTGCCCGCTTCGGACACATTGCCGGACGCGAGGGCATTCAGCACCCGTTCCTGGAACGCCGATGGAAGGTAGTCCGAGCCGCCGGCCATCAAAAACACGCCCGGAATGGCCAAGATCGGCACGATCTTCACCGTCTGACGGAGACTGAGAGAGCATGCGAGAAACGCCAGGATGCCGGCCGACATCGCGATAATCCCGCCATTGGAACTGGTCAGCACGATTGTGGTGAGCATAATGGAAAAGAGCACGGCGCTCATTTTGAACGAAAGTTTACCGCTCAGCCGCAGCCAAAGCACGACGACGATCATCATGGCGTTTAGGCATGCCGCAGCGTTCGAGCTTCCGCTCAACGTTTCCAGGCGTCCGTTTCCCGATACGACAGGCGAGTCGGGCGTATATCCGACGAGATAGAAGGTGAGAATGCCGTGTACATCCAGTGCGATGACGCCGGCGAGAAACACAAACAGCAGTCTGTATGCTTCCTTTTCCTTCCTGCCCAGCAGGAGATAAGGAAGCGCGATGAAGCAGAAGGAATATTGCAACAGCAGGATCACGCCGCGCCACATATCGCCTTCCACCATGCTGCTTATGTGAAGCCCTCCGACTATCAAGACGAATGATGCGATCCAAGGCCACGTCAAGACGCCGAGCGGTGCGGAAGGCAAGCGTCGCCGCAGCAGCAGAACGACCAAGGCCGCGCAAAAAAGCGCATCGCTCAGGGTGAAGAAAACGGCTTCGGCCGTCAGATCGAGAAAAGGAGAAAAGAAAACAGCCGCATAGAGCAGGAAGCGCTCGAAACTTAGCTCGCTGACACGCCTGGACGGCGAAAACCTCAATGGTCGATAGCGCGGCCCGGGCCACCTACCCTGTCCATCTCCTCCTTCTCCTGGCGGACGCCTGCCGTCGCCCGCCCCCTGATTCAGCCTCGATGGGACCAAGCCTGGGCGGGCTCCTGGCCCTGCGATGGAGAGCTTATGCGGATCGTGCATTACTTTGCCGGTTCCGCGCGCGACAATCTCCCTCCCGATCCCCTGTGGTGTCCGTTCGCCTGCGCCAATGTTGAGGCTGGGGCACCACGTGCTTGCGGCTGCGGACCGATCTTCCCTGCATTCAGGATAATCGTTGCCGCATCTGTCTTCGGTTCCCGCCCCGCGATTTGTCGTGCCCGGATACGCACGCGCGAAGACGGACGTCTTTGAAGCTCCCGCGCGGAACCCAGAATTATGCCCCGTGCTACGGCCGCAGCGTCCGCCGTCTCCTCCTCGCTCCACGACGGATCAGTGAGAAACGCCAGACTGGTTTCGCCCAGGAGCCGCGCCGTCGGCAGGCGCTCTGCCGGCGCGAAACCGGCATCGGTGAAGGCGCGTTCCAAATAGATCTCGGAGCAACTTCCTGAGAAGCAGGGGACGCCTGCGTTGCTGATCTTGGCTATGAGCGCGTCGCGGGCCATGCCAAGGCCAACCGGGAACGTTCCAGGACGGATGTAGGTATAGAACCTATACCAGCCATGAGTATGCGCCGGATCGAGTTGGGGCGTAAATAACATGGGAATATCGACCAGCGTGCGCCTCCAGATTTCGGCGTTGCGGGTGCGCTGGGCGCGCCACTCGTGAAGCCGCTCCAATTGTCGGAGGCCCAACACCGCCTGAATCGACATCATCCGCCAGTTGGTGCCTACGCTTTCGTGCACCCAGCGGAAACCCGGCGCCGGGTTGGGGCGCTTCACTGTGTCATAGCACTTGCCGTGGTCCTTTATGCTCCAGGCCTTCGCCCACATCGCGTCATCGTCCATGGCGACCAGGCCACCCTCGCCGCCTGTTGTGATGATCTTGTCCTGGCAGAATGAGAACGCCGCGATGTCCCCCAAGGAGCCGACCGGACGACCGTAATATTCGGCGCCATGGGCCTGCGCGCAGTCTTCAACAACCTTGATGCCGGTGCGCTGCGCGAGTTCCATAATCGGCCCCATGTCGCATGGCCAGCCTGCCACATGCACAACGATGACTGCCTTCGTCCGCGATGTGATCTTGGGCGCGATGGTCTCGGCCGACAGGTTGCCGGAGATGGGGTCGACATCGGCGAAAACAGGTGTGGCGCCCGCGAATGGCACGCAGGCAGCCGAAGCGACGAAGCTTCGGGGCGTTACGATTACCTCGTCGCCGGCGCCGATGCCCAGTACGCGCATGGCAAGGTCCAAGGCGACGGTGCCGTTAGCCAGCGCCACCGCGTGGCGCCTGCCGAGATATTTGGCGTACGCCTCCTCGAACCGCCCAACATGTTCGCCTGTCCAGGCATTCACCCGGCTCGACCGTAGCACTGCGACTACTTCGTCGATCTGCTCCTCGTCGTAGATTGGCCAGCGCTTCATGGCAGAACACTCCTGGTTGAATTCACATCACGTCCCGAATGAGGACAAAAGCTTCCGCGGCCGCGCGATGCACGGCAGTCCCTCTCACGATCGCCAGGGCGCGCAGCGTTTCCAGGGAGCGCTCGTGGGGAAACGAGCGCATCTGCGACCCGAACATGGCTGCGGCCTCAAGCTTGCGCTGAAGGGTTTTCTCGATGTCAATGAAAACGTTCGGCACGAAGCTCGCGGTCACGTGAGGAGCGTTCCAGTTCGTCTCGGAAACGGTCTCGTAGGCGAGAATTCTTCGAGGATAAGTGGACTGGTGCGGACGCGCGGCCACCAGCGAGGACATGAAGATCAGTTGATGGTCCATGTGCACGTCGCCGACGAACGGAATGAGCAAAGTGTCGGGACGGAGCTCGCGCACCAGGTTGCCGAGCGCGTGGTTCAGCTTCGAGTGAGGCGTCTCGAACAACTGCGCCGCCGGCAAGTCGAGCCAGTGACTTTCCCGCACCGCCAGATGGCGGTGGGCGGCGCTTGCCTCGCTCCGCACCCTGGCTATCAATTCTTCGTCGAAGGCAGGCGGTTGCCCGCGCGTCACGACGGCCACATGAACCTCACCGCCTTCGCCGGCGACGCGGGCAATAGTGCCGCCGCAGCCAAGCACCTCGTCGTCGGGATGCGGTGCGATCACCAGCCAGCGGCCAAGCATGCCCGTCGTCATGGCCGTTCCTCGGCAGCGCCCGCCTTGAAGTGGTGCATAGCGGTCCGGGCCCGCGCGAGATTGCCATCGTTCGTGTGTTCGCCCTTGAGGATCACAAGGACAGTCATGGCCAGGATGCGGCAGTCCAGCGCAAAGGAGCGGTTCCCGATATACCAAAGGTCGAGTGCGAGTTTCTCCTTGTCGGTGAGGCAGGTATTGCCGTTCACTTGGGCCCATCCGGACAGGCCTGGGAGAACCGTGCACCGAATTCGACCCAGTTCGCCAAACCCCGCGATCGTTGCGGGAAGCAGCGGCCGAGGCCCCACGAAAGCCATGTCGCCCTTTGCAACCGCAAGCAACTGCGGCAGTTCATCGAGACGCAGGAGTCGTATGACACGCGTTACCGGCGTCTGACGATCTGCATCCGGAAGTAATTCATTCTGGGCGTCGCGCCTGTCATGCATGGTGCGGAACTTGCAAACCGTGAAGGGCTTCGCATCGAGTCCGCAGCGTGTCTGGCGGAACATCAAAGGACGTCCCAGGCAGGCCCAGACGAGGACTGCCGTGATCGCCAAGATCGGAAGTATGGCCACCAAAACCGCCGCCGCAGTCAGCCGGCGCAGCATGGCAGAGGCTGTCGGCTGCCGCGCTTTACCTTCAGCAATTGCCTCGGAGCCGTTCGCGAGCAGCATTATGGCACCTGCTGGAGCGCGGCTTTGGAGAGCGACGCACCCGTGCCGGTTCCCGGCTGGTCGATATAGACGAGTACAGTGTCACCGGACAGAACGGCGTCGTCCAGTGTTGCGGATTGCGTCTGAACTCGGCCGTCCATCTTCCGGCGGATCTGGTAGGCAAACTGGACTGTGTTCGTTTTACGCGCTTCCTCGGTGGCAAGGCTGCTGAGCAGCAGTATCTGCTCTTCAGTGGATCGCCGGGAGACCAGAAGCCTTTCGATCTCAGCGGTGTGGTCTTGAAGCGCTGTAAGCGCCGTGCGGGTTCGGTTGTCGGTCAGATCCAACAGTTGGCGCTGGAGATCCGCAAGTTCGCGGCGGGTTGTGGACATCTGGTTGTATATTCCTAGCAGTTGCGCTTCCTGGGCAGTGACGTCGCGCTCGACGTTCGAGAGATCGGTGAGTGTCTTAAAGCCGCGCTTGTTGAGCTCCTTCGCCCGCTCGCGCTCGCTGTGGGCGGAAACGATCACCTGCTTTTGTTTTTGGGCGAGTTGCTCGAGGTTGGCGAGCGCCCCCTTTACCTCGGCAACCGCGTCAGTGAGTTGGTCGCGCCGTGTTTCAAAGGAGCGCTGCTCCGCGCCGAGTATCTGCCGCTCGTTCACCAGAAGGGTTTCAATCAACTGTGTGCTCGTGAGGTCGCGCGCTTTCGGAGGCATGTCGCCAGGGGAAATCTCGGCGCGGCCTGCCAACTGGGCCACAAGGCGGGCCGCTCCGACAGCTTCCCTTGCGATGTCCACTTCGATTTCGTCGAGATTACCGCGCAGCCGCGCGGTAGTTATGACACGGTCCTCACCGGTAGCGCCTCCCGCCGATTGGCCGCCCGCAAGGGCCACCGCCTGCTCAACCGTGAGAAGGGGCTGATAGGGAAATGATCCAGGCGCCTTCACGTCACCCAGAACAAAGATCGGGCGAAAGCTGACCACCGAAAGCGAGACTTGCGGGTCAATGAAAATCTTGCGCTCGATAAATTCCGCACGCATGGCCTGGAGTGCTTCCGGCACCGTCAGGCCGGCGACCTTGAGCCCTCCGATCAAGGGCACGCTGAGTTCGCCCTCGTTCGAGATTGCGAGTTCCACGGCCGGCAGCGTGTCGTCGATAAAATCGAAGGATACGACGTCGCCGATCGAGAGACTGTAATCGCCGGCCGCGGCGCACCAGGCCGGGTACTGCGCTCCCATGCCAAGCAAAATAGCGGCTACAACTGCAAAACAACGAGAACGCCGTTCGAACGTGCCTCGTATGTCAATCCTTGAAAGGGGCCACGCAAATGTCATCACATCCAGCCGAAGAGAACCTCGCCGGAAAGGGTAAAGCGTCTCGCGAATGCGAAAGAGTTACACTTTCGGTCGAGGCGCCTACGGCTGACGTCGCCGCCCAATCGCCGTTCGTACAGGTTTAATCGGTCAGGAACGCTCCTATGGTCCGCTTTGATTGAATTCGGCCTTCGGTCCCGCGCAGCGCGAGCCTCGCAGGGCAGCGGAAAGTGCATCCATGCCTGCAAGCGTTCTTCATACGATCACTGGTCTCAATGTCGGTGGCGCCGAGGTGATGCTGGCGCGCTTTATCGGCGAGGTCGACCGTGACAGGTTTCCATCGACAGTGCTCTCGCTCCTCCCGCCCGGTCCACTGGGCGCGAGAATCGAGCGGTCTAACTCAAAAGTGATCTCGATCGGGATGACGAACCGGCCCAAGCCGCTCGACCTCATCCGGCTGGTCCATTCCGTTAGTCGGGCCACGCCGGATCTCCTGCACGGATGGATGTATCACGGCAATGTGGCGGCGATGCTCGGCTCCGTATTGAGCGCGCGTTTTCGTCCGGTAATTTGGAGCATCCATCACACGATCTCCAGGCTGACGGACGAAAACCCCCTGTCAAGGCGCCTGATCCACTTGTCGGCGCGGCTATCGAGCCGCACCAGCGCCATTTCTTATTGTTCGCAGGTGGCGGCCGACGACCACGAGAAGCTGGGATTTGATCCAGGACGACGCGTGGTCATTCCGAACGGAACGGACTGTAGCGAGTACCGGCCGTCGGCCGAGGCGGGCGTCAAGCTGCGCAAGCTCTTGGGGCTCCCCTCCGCGCGGCTGGTTGTCGGCCATGTCGGGCGTTTTCATCCCATGAAGGACCAGGTGAATTTGGTTCGCGCCATCAGCCGCGCCATCGCGAAAGGTCATGACATCCAAGGCGTGTTCATTGGCGAGGGACATGTGGACGGTCCGGTGCGGGCCGCCGCACGCGAGTTCGGCATCGATGCCCGAATTACTACGCTCGGCGTGCGCAGCGACCTCCCCGAAATCCTTCCAGGCCTTGATGTATTCGTTCTGTCTTCGGCTTGGGGCGAGGCCTTTTCGCTTGCGGTGGGAGAAGCAATGGCGGCCGGGGTGCCCGCAGTCGTCACTGCTGTGGGGGATTCGCCTTGGCTGGTCGGCTCGACCGGCGTGGTCGCTCCACCCAACGACCACGAAGCTTTGGCCGCAGGCTTGGTCAAACTCGCCGAAATGGACGCTGACCAACGCCGTGCGCTGGGCGATCGAGCTCGTCAGCGCATCATCGAGAATTTCTCGCTATCGCTATATGTGCGGCGGCACCTCGATCTCTACGAGAGGGCCCTCGCCCAACTCCCTTCGCCTTTGCCTAACCGGATGGCTTCATGACCATCGCTGCAATGGAACGTCCTGCATGTCGACGCCAGCCGCATGAAGCTCGGGCATCCGGACAGAAGCGCATCGTCATAGTCGCCAGCCTGACATGGTCGCTCGTATGCTTTCGCCTCGATCTATTGAAAGCAATGGTACTGGCTGGCCATGAGGTGACGGCGCTCGCACCTGACGACGATCGGGGTGCGATCGCAACGCTCGAGCGCATTGGCGTCCGCTTCGAGAAGATTCCGATGGCGCGCACCGGAACCAATCCGCTGGCCGATCTTCGGACTTTTGTAGCGCTCTACAGACGGATGCGGCGTTTGGCTCCCGATATCGTGCTCGCATACACCATGAAGCCAATCATCTACGGTGGCTTGGCGGCTCGCCTGGCGGGCATTCGTCAGCGTTTCGCCCTGTTCACCGGCTTCGGCTTCCTATTCGGTGAAGGTCTTCAAGGCTTTCGTGTGACGGTGATCCGTCGGCTCAGCATCAAGCTCTATCGGGCATCTCTGGTCGGGACGGCGGCCGCATTCGCGTACAACGACGCGGACGCCGCCGAGATCCGACGCCATGCGATGGTGAGCCCGCAAACGCCGCTGATCATGCTCCCGGGTTCCGGCGTCGATCTCAAGCGCTTCGCCTCAAGCGAACCGCGGCCGGGGCCGCCGGTATTCCTCCTGGTAGCAAGGCTGCTTCGGGAGAAGGGTATTGCGGAATTCGCCGCCGCCGCTCGCCTCCTTAAGCGGGAGTTCCCGCACGCGCGTTTCCAGATCCTTGGCCCCTTCGATCCCAGTCCCCTGGTCATCACAAAGGCCGAATTGGACGCATGGGTGGAGGAAGGCGTCGTGGAGTATCTCGGCGAAACGAGGAACGTCGCCCCATTTCTTGAGGCATCCACGGTATTTGTTCTTCCCTCCTATTACCGCGAGGGGATACCGCGGAGCGCGCTGGAAGCTATGGCCGCTGGCCGACCGATCGTCACAACCGACGCGCCGGGATGCCGTGAAACGGTAATCGACGGGGAGAACGGCTTTCGCGTCGCTCCGCGAAACGTCGAGGCGCTCGCCAAGGCCATGCGCGCCTTCCTTGAAGATGAAGCGCTTGCGGCACCGATGGGCGCGAGGTCCAGAAAGCTGGCAGAGGAACGGTTCGACGTCCACCTTGTGAACCAGACCCTGCTCGGCGCGTTAGGCCTTAATCCCGAGAATGGGTGAAAACCTTGACGGCTGACCCCCGAAACCCGCGGCAAGAATCTGCGGCCACGCAAATCCCACCACCACGGCCAAACGGCTAAAACGCCCAAATGAGTATAGTTCCGCCGTGCGCCCACCCTTTCGGCCATCTGTTGGTACTGATTTGGGAAGGAAGCCTGATGAATTCGGTAGGCGGCGAGAGCGAAGTGCCTTGGTACAGTACACAGTTGGTATCGATACGTTGGGATCGGGGGAGGTCAGTGTCCTGTGCTTCACCGTCTAGGCCATGTCCTGGAAATCCTCCTCCACGAATTCGTCGAGGCAACGCGATCAAGTTCGGCGGTTTCGTGCCCGAACTCAGAGGTTGAAAGATGGCATCTGCACATTCGGCGCGTAGGGAACTTCTCAGGCCCGACCCAAGATACTCGATGGGTCATCTCACGGATGCGATAGATCTGGACTGGCCCCGACGGCTAAAGGCAGTCGTAGAAATCATCCCTGGCCCGAACTGTGTGCTTCCGGAGAGTCTGCTGCGAAATATTTACCGCGCCAGCCAAGGCGGCGTCATCGCCTTGGCACTCACTGACGTCACCGCAGCGATCGTAAACATAGTGATGGACAGGATTGTTCCGCTGTTTCCCCTCAGCATTCCTGGCATCCGGTACATCGATACTGCAAACCACTCGATGCTGGCGCGCATCATCTGCCGCGCCGATTCTGCTTTCGGCGATACGATTCAGTTCAGAAGAATTGCACTTGAGGTTGGATTTGAGCCGCCGCTTCCTTTTTCCTGGCAGTTTGGAACGGATGACGGGTTGATGGGGCCCTCGGCTTGCGCCTCTCGGCTTCTACCGGTCGGGTCGCCGGCGATCTCGCTGAGGACGTTCGCAGAGTGTTCGCTTCACCATGGGAAAAACTCGAGAAAACAGGATGCCGGCGCATCCAGTCCGGAGGCACAGAGGTGAGCACAGATTTCTTGGGATCGCCTGTCACGCACACATCGGCGGAAGGTCCGTCCAATCGGAGCTTCGGACTTACAGTTGGCGGAATCCTTCTCATGCTAGGTGTTGTTCGATGTGTGGCCCGAGGCAATTTCGACCTATTGGCGGACATCATGTTGGCGATAGGCGGCGCGCTTCTCCTCCTCGGCATCCTATTGCCAGGGTCCCTGTCCAAGGCAAACCGCGCATGGATGATGCTCGGGGTACTTATGGGTCGGGTCATGAGCCCGATCATTCTCCTTCTCGTATACGTCTTCGCCTTCGTTCCGGTGGGTATTCTCATGCGCCTAAAGCATCATGATCCGCTACGGCGGAAGAGGAGCGATGCGGAGAGCTACTGGATCGAGCGGGAAGCGACGAACGATCCGGCGCGAGGCATGCTGAACCAATTCTAGGAGGCTACGATGGACTTGGTGGTGGAACTTTGGTCGTTTGTTCGCGCCAGAAAGAAATACTGGCTTATTCCGATAGTAATTGTCATAGGATTGTTCGGCGGACTGCTCACCCTGACGCAAGGTACGGCCGTCGCTCCGTTTGTCTACACTGTATTCTGACCGAGCCCGGCCATGCGCATCCTGGGCATCTCGGCATATTACCACGATAGCGCCGCTGCTTTGGTGGAGGGCGGTAAGCCCGTAGCTGCCGCGCAGGAAGAACGGTTCACCCGAGTCAAGCACGATGCGGGCTTTCCCCGGCACGCCATCGCTTATTGCCTGGAGGAGGGTGGCTGCGACTTGGGCGATATCGAGCACGTCGTTTTCTACGACAAGCCCTTTCTGAAGTTTGAACGCCTTCTTGAAACGTATCTGGCAACGGTCCCACGCGGGTTTCGCTCGTTTCGAACCGCAATACCCGTCTGGACGAAGGAGAAGCTATTCCAAAAAGCCTTGTTGCGAAGGGAACTGCGTAAGCAAGCGGGTGCAACTGACTGGAACGGGTCGCTGCTGTTTGCCGAACACCATCAGTCTCACGCTGCAAGTGCCTTCTTCCCTTCGCCGTTTGAAAATGCTGCGGTTCTTACTTTGGACGGGGTCGGTGAATGGTGCACGACCTCCATCGGCCATGGCGTCGGCCGGACGCTCGAAATCCAGCGAGAGATTCATTTCCCCCATTCGCTCGGCCTCCTTTATTCGGCTTTCACTTACTACACTGGGTTCAAAGTGAACTCAGGCGAATACAAGCTGATGGGGCTGGCACCCTACGGGAATCCCCGGTTTGTCAAAACGATCATGGAGAACTTGATTGACATCCGAGATGACGGATCGTTTTGGCTCGACCAACAATACTTTAATTATTGCACCGGGCTGACGATGACGTCGGAGAAGTTTCATGAGTTGTTCGGTGCTCCCCCAAGGCGGCCGGAATCGCCCCTGACCCAGCGCGAAATGGATTTGGCCGCTTCTATTCAGGCCGTGACGGAAGAGGCGGTTATGCGCCTTGCCCGTTTTGCGCGGAAAAGCACCGGCGAGCGGCGGCTCTGCATGGCTGGCGGCGTCGCGCTGAACTGCGTCGCGAACGGGAAGATACGTAAGGAGCAGATATTTGACGATATCTGGATCCAGCCAGCTTCTGGGGACGCGGGCGGCGCCCTTGGGGCAGCTCTTGCTTGTTGGCATCAGCACGCAGGGCAGCCTCGCCCTGAGATCAACGGCTGCATGGATCACATGCAAGGCGCCTATCTCGGTCCAGCCTTCAGCGACGAAGCGATACAGATCCGCCTTGACGCAGCAGGCGCGCGCTACGATGTCGTCGGCGACGACGGGGTAGTCCCTGCGACGGCCGACCTATTGGCGCAAGGAAGGGCGGTTGGCTGGATGCAGGGACGGATGGAATTTGGGCCCCGGGCGCTCGGTGCTCGGTCCATCCTGGGCGATCCGCGATCGCCTTCAATGCAGAAGACGCTGAATTTGAAGGTCAAGTATCGGGAGAGTTTCCGGCCCTTCGCACCTTCTGTGTTGCGCGAGGAGGTCTCGGACTGGTTCGACCTGGATGCGGACAGCCCATACATGCTCCTAGTGGCCGACGTCGCCGAACGCCGACGACGCAAGATGACGCCGGAAGAGGAGCGCCTGTTCGGCATTGAGAAACTCAACGTTCCACGGTCCGAGATACCTGCAGTGACGCATGTGGACTATTCAGCGCGCATCCAAACGGTGCATCGCGACACCAATCCTCGATACTGGGCACTGCTGTCGGCGTTCAAGCAGCGCACCGGCAGCCCTGTCCTCGTTAATACGAGTTTCAACGTCAGGGGTGAGCCGATCGTTTGCACGCCGGAAGACGCGTTCCGCTGTTTCATGGGAACCGAAATAGAGAGTCTAGTGGTGGGGAACTGTATTCTACGTAAGGAGCAGCAAAATCCGGAACTGGCAAGAGACTACAAGGATCGCTTCGCACTCGATTGATAACTCCATCCCATGTTCGGGGTCACACGGCGTACGCCAACGTACGCGCCAGGAACTTCACCCGATGCAGCGGCGCCTCTCTGTGAGGCCAGACGGAAAACTTGAGCATAAGGCTCTGTGGGTGCAGGACGACCTTGCACAAATCCGGAACTAGTCTTCATGATTCAGCATGGGTTTATAGGACACTAAAGGAGGGGGATGTGCAGGATTGGAAATCTAGGAGACCTGCGATTGTCGGACTTGTTCTTTGCTCGGCTGTCGGGCTCTATTTCCTGCTTGGCGTAATCTACGCTCTATTTCATTATTCGGAATTTGCTTCAGCGAACCCCCAGTTTACCCGTTATGTGATTGTCCCCGGACTAATCGGGACGCTGTTCATCGCGATCGGAATGATGGGATTTCGCCTGTCACTCCCCTTTGGTATCTATGGCATGAGCGCCCTGTTCGCGCTCTTCCTATTCGAATCCTATCTCACCTGGCGTCAAATCCCCGTCTGGATGGGGATGCTCGGCAAACTGAGCCCGGCGCAGCAGACCCTGTTTGTGGATGACCCCAGCTTGGTTCGGGGGTTCACAATTCGCGGCTTGAACCGCCTTGCTGGCGTGAGCCAACTTCGGGAGGCGATGCTTTCAGGTTTTCCGTTTTCGCGGGTGATCCTGTGCACGCCGGGCGACGATGTCATTTCCTACAAGGCGGACCGCTACGGCTTCAACAACCCCGACACGGCGTACGACACTCCTCTTGAGGTTATGCTGCTCGGCGATTCCTTTGTCGAGGGGTTCTGCCTTGCCGAGGGCGAGGATATCGCTTCGCAGATGCGTCGCATTGGCGTGGCGACTGCGGCCCTGGGAGTACGTGGCAACGGGCCACTTCAGGAACTCGCCTCACTGGGACGGTTTGGCCCTCTACTCCAACCGAAGAATGTCATTCTGGCATTCTTCGAGGGGAACGACTGGGAGAACCTTGAAAAGGGACTGACTGATTCATGGTTGCGATCTGCGCTGGATCCGAACGCCGATTTCGGTTCGCAATCAAGCGCGATGGCCACCATGGAGCAAGCAAGAGTGGCTATGGAAAAGATCAACAGCAAACCTGTCAGCATAGCCGATCTGTTCACAAAGCGGGCAACGCTACGCAACTTCTTCGCTCTGCAGCAGACGGGATCAGCACTCGGCTTGACGTACTCAAAGCTTCCGAAAGAAATCCCGGAGTTCCGGACAATACTGCAGCGAGCGAAGTCGATCGTAGCAGGCTGGAATGGAAACTTCGCCGTTCTGTATGTGCCAAAGGCCGACCGTTTCGTCGGAACCTTTCCGGTCGACTACTCCCTGGACCATCTCCGGACGCTGGTGCTCGACGCCGCGGCCAAAGAAGACATCAAAGTTATCGACTTGACCCAAGCTCTACACCGTCGGGAAGACCCTGCCCGGATGTATGGTGCTGATGCCCACTTCAGCCGAGATGGTGCGTCCTTTGTTGCCAGTCTCGTGGCGCGCGCAGTGGAAGGGGACCAAATCAAGGTTAGTGATAGCTGCGGCTCGGTCCGGCAATGTGCCTGTTCAGATGACAACGCGGCTGCTGCAGCAGGGGGCAGCCGTACGGTTTGTTAAAGAGCGACGTCATGGCTCACGCGCCTTTCGCAGGTCGGTTTGGTCCGCGCCCGCTACCTTCTCAAGCAAGACTTTCCAGGTGCGCGTTTCCAGATCCTTGGCCCCTTCGATCCCAGTCCCCTGGTCATCACAAAGGCCGAATTGGACGCATGGGTGGAGGAAGGCGTCGTGGAGTATCTCGGCGAAACGAGGAACGTCGCCCCATTTCTTGAGGCATCCACGGTATTTGTTCTTCCCTCCTATTACCGCGAGGGGATACCGCGGAGCGCGCTGGAAGCTATGGCCGCTGGCCGACCGATCGTCACAACCGACGCGCCGGGATGCCGTGAAACGGTAATCGACGGGGAGAACGGCTTTCGCGTCGCTCCGCGAAACGTCGAGGCCCTCGCCAAGGCCATGCGCGCCTTCCTTGAAGATGAAACGCTCGCGGTACGGATGGGCGCGAGGTCCAGAAAGCTGGCAGAGGAACGGTTCGACGTCCACCTTGTGAACCAGACCCTGCTCGGCGCGTTGGGCCTTCAATCCGCGTTTAAGTAAGAAGCAGAAGCGTCTTACCGGTTGGCAGGAGCCTCCGCGTCGATGCGCGCGATGACTTCAACCTTAGGAACGGCGCCTTCTCGCTGCTCCCGCATCGTCTGCGCCGAGGCGGCTAGATTATGGGCGGCCCCGCCAAACAGCCAACCCCATTTTGGGGAGGCTAGTCGCGGGTTCGATTGCGACCCGGCGTACGCAGGATTCTCTTGAAACGACAGATCAACTTCACTGAGCGTCACGCCAATGAGCGGGGCGCCGGCCAAGTGGAGCCGCTCGGCCGCATGTTGCAGCGCTCCCTCCTTGGTGCGGTTCAATGCGGCGACAAGAACGACCCCATCGACCAAGCCCGCTATGCGAACCGCGTCTTCGACCACCAAAACAGGCGGCGCATTGACGATCACCACATCATACTTGAGCTTCAGCGCGTTTATGAGCCTTTCGAGTTCATCGGTATTGAGGACTCGATCCACATCCGTGCGATCCATCGAGGTCGCAAGCACGTCCAGTCGCGGCACTTGTGGCGCGGACTCCAGAATGTCGTGAATGCTGCAATCTCCTTGGAGGTACTCGTCCAAGGTCCTCCCCGCTCCGCGCAACTGCAACGCAGCTTGCACGCGCCCAGCGCGAAGGTCGAGGTCGACCAGCGCCGTTCTCGCGCCATCCAAAGCCGCAGCGACGGCGAGTCCGATCGCCGTTGTTGTTTTTCCTTCCTTCGGAAGTGCGGAGCCAACGAGAATCGCCTGCTTCCGGCTTCCGCCGCTGAAACGCCGGCAGGCGCTGTAAAGGGCGCGGAACGCTTCGGCGAACGTTGAACGGGGATATCGCAAAAGCTGATGGACGGCTTGCGGCCGGCCCCGCAAGAACCCGCGTGGCAGAGCAGGAATGGAAGCGAGTAAAGGAAGTCCCAGCAGTTGGGAGACCCGCCTGGGCTCGCGCACGCGGGTATCGAGACTTTCAAGCACAAAAGCGATGATCAGCGCGAGCACGAGCGAGCCCATGAAACCGCCCATCGCTATCACATGTACCCTAGGAAAAGAGGGCTCCTCGGGCACCGCCGCATAAGAGACGACGCGGGATCCCGGTTCAGCCACTTCCGCGTAAGGGTCCAGCTTACCGAGGCGAGCGGCCACGACGTCGTAGAGCTTTTGTTCTGTAAGAAGATCCCGGTTGAGTTCACGCAGCCGTATCTCTGCAAGGCTTCTTTGCCGCAGATCCTTCTCGGATGCCGCCAGATCCTGCTCGAACTGCTCCACACGCCCCCTTGCGACGCGAACATCATTTTCGAGATTGGCGATGATCCGACCCATTTCCTCTGAAAGCAGAGTCCGGACGCTCTTGATCTTGGCGTCCGCCTCCTTGATCAAGGGGTGGTTGGCCCCGTAATTGCGGGCAAGCTGCGCCCGGTCTCGAAGTGCGACCGCCTCATCGTTGCGCAGGCTCGTCAGGAAGTCGGACGAAAGAAGCGGTTCAGTACCGGCAAGTTCTCCGGGCGTCACACCGAGCGTTCCATTAACCGCAACCCGCTTGACCTGCTCCAGGCGGGCCTGGGCTTGGGTGAAGTCCCCCCGTGCCAGGCTCAATTGCTCGTTGGCCTGCTGCATAGCGGCACGCAGCAGATCATCACGCGGGTCGCTGGAAACCTTGTTGGTACGTCCATATTCGGCGATCTCACCCTCGAGCTTCGCTATGCGTGAGGCCAATTCCCCGGCTTGCTGCCTCAGAAATTCGACGGCGTCCCTCGTGCGCTCCCGCTTCAAGTCGCGAGACCATTCGATAAAGATGCGAGTGGTGGCGTTGGCGAGAGTGGCCGCCATTTGAGGCGTGTCGTCCGTCAACGCGACTGTCATGGCCAGACTTTCGCCGTTCTGTGTGTGGGAGAGCCTTGACAAATACGACGAGATCGCCCGGTCGCGCTGAATGGCGCTTGGGGGCAGAGCGGGATCGGCCGCTTCCGTGGTGGAGAACAAGCTCTTTACGGTGCGAAAGTAGGAAAGCAAAGGCCCGCCGGACTGACCCTGTTCTTCGCCGAGGCCCATTCCCGGACCCTGCAGGAAGGTGTTGAAATCCGGCTCGGCAATAAGATTGAGGCTGTCGACGACACGACCGGCGAAGTTGCGCGAGGTCATCAAATCCGCCTCGGTGTCGATTTTAGACTGGATCGTCTGATCGACTTGTTGTTGGGGAGTATCGCCAAGGAGGTTGGGGTCATCAGGCTCGAGCACGATCATCGACCGCGCGGTATAGACCCGGGGGATCTCGTTGGCGGCGACGAGCGACAGCCCTGTCCCGACCGCCAGGACGGTTGCAATAGAGACAAACCTGCGGCGGAGGAGATTGAGCAGCTCGCGCGGACCGATGGGACGC
Source organism: Allomesorhizobium camelthorni (assembly GCF_011045125.1). Classification (GTDB taxonomy): domain Bacteria; phylum Pseudomonadota; class Alphaproteobacteria; order Rhizobiales; family Rhizobiaceae; genus Allomesorhizobium; species Allomesorhizobium camelthorni. Next base: position 65,187 of record NZ_JAAKZF010000027.1, read on the forward strand.
ACGTCCTGACGTTCAAGCGGCTCTTGATACGGATAGCGGGGGGCGGGCGTCTCCTCGTCGAGCATCCTCACAGTCATAGATCAACCTTGTGCCGACTTGTTTGCGAACCCTCCAGGCGGCGCTGGCAGAGCATGTTGCGGCAAACCTACCATGGCTCGACGCTGGCAGAACTAAGCTAAACGGGGATGAATTCTCCGCCCATACGCCAGAAAGAAGCGGCTGGGCCATTGCGTACTACTTTCGGCCATAGGTCGAGCGCGCTGCGGAACTGCAATGCGTCCCGTGCAAGACCCGAGGGCTCAGCCGGCCGTACCTTGACTGCCAGTATCGGGTGAAATCAGGGGCGGATAGGTCACCGGCTCAAGGACGTGATTGAAATGATGCCCGCAGCTACATCGTTTCGGGACCACCGCTACACTCCGAGACATCCTTTCGGCCATTCTAAGCCGAGAGCGGCCGGATAAATCCGCCAAAAGAGCATGCCCATCGAATCCGGCCCTATGGCATTAATCCTAGTAAAGACAATCCAGTAAGAACTGAGCGCTCGCGTCTGTTTCGCTCCAATAGGGATCAACCCAGCACATGGAAACCATCATCGTCACAGGAGTCGGCGGCGGGGTAGGTCAAAGCATCCTGAAGAGCCTGCAAGGCAGCAGCTACCGCGTAATAGGAGCGGATGCAGAGCCGACTGCGACAGGTCTCTACGCCGTCGACAAAGCTTACCAGGTTCCGCGCGCTTCGGAACCAGGCTTCGTCGACAGGCTCCTTGAGATAGCGGCGAAGGAGAGCGCCCAACTCATTTTCCCTGGTCTTGACCCAGAACTGCCGGTTTTCTCGGCCGAGGCGAAGCGATTCAGATCGAGGGGCGTTGAAGTCGCGATCAGCGATCCGGACGTGGTTCGGATAAGCGACGACAAGCTCGCCACCGCGCAGTTTCTCGAAGCGCATCACTTTCCTTCACCTCGCACGCGTCTGCTCAGCGATGCGTTGAAGGAGCAGATTGACGCTCCCATCGTGCTCAAGCCGCGCCGGGGAGGATCGCGTTCTCAAGGCGTATTTGTCGCCAGCGGCCCGGATGAGTTAGAGCGGCTTGCGGCAGCTCTCCCGGTCGATAACTACATCGTACAGGAGCAAATAGTCGGCGACGAATACACTTGCGGAAGCGTCAATTTCCATGGACGTTGCTTCGGCGTGATCGCCATGCGTCGGATTCTGCGCGACGGTGACACGTATAAGGCCTTCGTCCACAAGGATGCGGCACTCGCCGCCTTTGTTACGCAGGTCATGGAGGCGTTGCGGCCGTTTGGCGCCTGCAATACCCAGCTTCGCGTGCGCGACGGCGTGCCCTACATTTTCGAGTTCAACGCGCGCTGTTCAGGGACAACCTATTGCCGTTCACTAGCGGGCTTCAACGAACCTTTGATGGTGGCAAACTACCTTCTACGGCGCGAGGAACCCCGGCCAGAAGCGCGCGAGCTGACGATATTCCGGTATTGGAAGGAAATGGCGATCGACAACGCCCGAGTCGCCACTATGACGCAGACCGGGGAAATTAGTGGAAACGCCATCGCGCTCTGACAGAGGCTCCTCACGCAGGGTTCTGGTGACCGGAGGTTCAGGGGCGCTTGGGCGCCACGTGATTTCCTTGCTGATCGGCGATGGTTGGGACGTAACGGCCTTGGTTCATCGCAACGCCGTTCCGGTTCCCGCCGGACCAGGAAGGCTCCGCATGGTCAGTGGCAACATGGCCGATCCCGCCAATATGCTGTCAGCCCTGTCCGAAGTGGACGCTGTTTGCCATCTGGCAGCCTATCTGCCACCGGACTATGAGAGTCCTGCTTATGCGTCCACCTGTTTCGAGGTCAACGCTCTAGCGACGCTTCGACTGGGGGGCCTCTGCGCCGATCAGGGAAAGCGCTTGGTCTTCTGCTCTTCAGGCCAGGCCTATGTCCACTCGTCTTTCGCTGTGACGGAGGACGCCCCTCTCTACCCCGCGGAACGGGCGACATTCTATCTCGCTAGCAAGCTAAGCGGGGAGCTGTTTATAGAGCACCTGCGGCGCAATCATGGGCTGCAGGCGATCACGTTTCGGGTCGGCTCCTGCTACGGGCCTGGAATGCCGCGGAGTTCCGTGGTCGCATTCTTCATGGCGCAGGCGATGGCGCGCAAGCCACTTCCCGTTCGGGACGGCGGCGTGCCGTCCTGCGATTTCGTCTATATTGGCGACGTAGCGCGGCTGCTCACGGCGGCGCTGGAGACGGGTGTTGGCGGCATCTACAATGCCGGATCGGGAACCGCCACCTCGGTGCTGGAACTCGCCCACGCAGTGAAGGAAACGTTTTCGGAGTTTCCGGTCCGTATTGACGTGGCGCCGGCCACGGGGCCGGTGCCCGCGAGCTTCCCGCCGTTGTCCATGGCCAAGACACGGAGGATGTGGGGCCATTCCCCCACGTCCCTCAAAGCAGGCCTTGCAGCCTTTCGCACCCATCTGGAGCGGGAGATCTGATGCGGATCGCTATTTTCAGCGATGTCCACGGCAATCTGCCGGCGCTTCAGGCCTTCGTGGACCACACCGCGCGCGAGGTCGACGCCTATGTGTGCCTAGGCGACATTGTCAATTACGGTCCCTGGAACGACGAATGCCTCGAACTGGTGTTCTCGCTTCCCAAAATAGTCGTGCTGGAAGGCAACCATGAGAGGCTTTTTTTGGGTTGGGAAGACATCAGCCACGAGATCCCGCTCGTACAGGATTTCTACCGGCATTCCGTCGCCAGCTTCACGCGCAGCGACCTGATCAGAGGCCTTCCGTCCGAGTATGAGATCGGCGGGTTCACCTGCACCCACACAATCGGCGGCAAGCGCATTTATCAGGACACATCGATAGCGATCGACCGCAACTATATGATCGGTCATACACACCACGCGTTCGATATCACCTGTTCGGGACACAGGATAATCAACTGCGGCAGCATCGGCCAGAATAGAAAGGACGTAAGTCGATCAAGCTATGCGCTGATGGATTTGGACCTGGGAAGTATTTCTCTGAAAGAGCTTTCCTACGATGTCGGAGCGCTCATAGCGGAGATGGAGCGGCAAGATTATGGACGCCGCTGCCTGGACTATTACAAGTCGAAGCTTCCCGGGAGCGGCGCGTCACCCGCTTTCAGCCAAGGCGCCGGAATTGAGTGAAGCGCTTCGTACGGCGCCGCCTACGCTTCACCGCACGTAGCCATATCTTCGAAGGAGCCAGCCTCCAAGCCAATCGAAGGCAACCCGCTCCCTTGCGGGCAGTTGAGTTCGCCAAGCCTCGTCCCTAACAAGACGGATGGACTTGTTCATGCGCAAACGATTGCCAGCGATTTGATGAGTAGGCTGAATAGGCTCCCCGCTTCGCAGCTTCAAGGCGATATCGGCGAGATCGAGATCGATCATTTCGCCAATCCTTTCAAGCGTTGGACCCGGATCGACCACCAAATCCTCGTACTTCACCCTAATGTATCGCCCTCGCCCCAGCTTCCAGCGAAGCGCCTCCGTGGCGACATTCACCACGCACCAGCGCGCTGCTGTGCGCAAGGCCGATTTAGGCCTGATCTCCTTCTGCACGCCGGCCTTCACGTCTCTTTTGTAACTTTGCAGTAGCGACCACGCGACACCGCGTCCGTCCCGCACCAAATGAATAACGAACAGGTCGATCCCAGGGATACTCGTCAAAGCAAGGGCGCGGCCGGGCAATTTCGAGGAATCGACAATAATCTCCTTGCCCGAATGGTGTTTAATGGCCTCAAAAAGGCGAAAAGTCTTGTCCGCGTAAAACTTGAAGGATCGCCGGCTGAGCGTCCGCCGCAGCATTCGACGAGAACTCAAGATCGACTCGATGTTTTCCTGCTCGCGCCTATAGTCGACGATGCTTGATGCGGGTGGGAAGCTTTCGCTCCATTGCCGGCCGATCGGGCCCCACAGCGGGCAGCCGCTGGCCGGCTGCCCGCAGGAACAATACTCATTGTGGGACCATACATGGCGCGACAGGGTGGCGATCTCCCCGGCCCCCGCAACTGCTGCGTGCTGTCCCAAGGCTATATCGAGGAGGGTCGTGCCGCTGCGCCCATAGCCGGCAATGTAAACGACACGGAGCGGTTTGAGAGTCGAACTGTTCTCGATCATATTCATATCGGCAGCCTTTGCGCTGACCCGCCATGTTGAACCTGCGCTGCTATCGAGAAGCGGCAGGCATATTTTAGCGACTGGTCCCGTGGCGCATCGCAGCGAATTCGGGGTAGGCGCATACATCATTTTCGTTAGGGATGGCGCGTCCCAGGCACTAGCGCGACAACCTAGTCCCTATGATTGCTGGGCCTGAGGGTGGCCCGTCATCCGATATGCGACGGTACGAGGGTTAAGCCGGCTGGCCGGCGCAGAGCCTCATGCATAGGAGACGGGCCATATGGAACATATCAGATTTGTCGGTTTGGATATTCACAAGGAGCGGATTTCGATCGCGGTGGCAGAGAGCGGACGCGGCGGGTCGGTGGAATATCTCGGCGAGATTGCCAACGACCCTGATGCCATCACCAAGCTATGCGATCGTCTGGGGCGTTCCGGCAAGCCGCTGGCGTTTTGCTATGAGGCCGGCCCGTGCGGTTATGGCGTTCATCGCCAACTCACAAGCCTGGGCCATCGGTGCGACGTGGTGGCGCCATCGCTGATTCCGAGGAAGCCTGGCGATCGGGTGAAGACAAACCGTCGCGACGCCACCATGCTCGCCCGCCTCAATCGGGCCGGTGAGTTGACCCCCGTGTGGGTGCCCGATACCGACCACGAAGCCATGCGCGACCTGATCCGGCTGCGCAGCGTCGTGCGACAGGTGGTGACGCGCGCGCGTCAACATCTTCAGGGGTTTCTGCTGCGTCACGGGCGCAAGCATCAGCGGGGTACCGCTTGGCGAATGGCTTACCGGCGATGGCTTTCGACCCTGGCCTTCGAACATCCCGCTCAGCAGATCGCATTTCAGAACTACGTCGATGCCGTCATGGATGCGGAACGGCGCCTGCAGCAGGTCGAGGAACAGATACTCAGCCTGCTCCCGGAATGGAACCAGCGCCCGGTGGTTGATGCCTTGCAGGCAATGCGCGGGATCGCGCTGATCAATGCCGTGGTGCTGGTCGCGGAGGTCGGCGACTTCACACGCTTCTCCAACCCACGCCAGCTCATGGCCTATTTCGGCCTGGTCCCTGGCGAGCAATCGAGTGGCGAGACCGTCTGGCGCGGCGGCATCACCAAGACCGGCAACGCCCATGCCCGGCGCGCGCTGGTCGAAGGCGCCTGGGCTTACCGTATGAGAGCGCGCATCGGCCGGCACAAGGTCGACCGGATCGAGGCGCTGCCAAAAGTCGTCCGCGATATCGGCTGGAAAGCGCAAGTTCGGCTGTGCACCCGATATCGTCGGCTGAGCGCGCGCGGCAAGAACGCCAACGTCGTCGTTGCCGCCATCGCACGCGAGATGGTGGGCTTCATCTGGTCGATCGCCTGCACGGTTCAATCCGCGCCAAAGGCGGCGTGACCGCTATTTGACAGACAGCCAGCAGAGGAGATCGCAAAACCCAAACATCAGCCTCGGCGCGATATGCGGTGCTGGAGGCGGGACAATGCCGGGGAGCCCTCGTCCACCACTATGAGCCTCGATGCTCGCCACCTAGACAGAGGCAGCCCCAAACGAAACAAGGTCATGCGGCCCGACCCGCGGATGAGAGATTGTTGACCGACGTTCAAGTTCCGCCTCCTGCACCTCATATCCGCCGTACAAAGCGCCTCGACCGCCGATCGGATCGGCGGGCCAAA
>NZ_JAAKZF010000270.1 GCF_011045125.1 Allomesorhizobium camelthorni
GCTAGATGTTTGATCCCAGGTTTTGATGGGGCATCCTTATCCTCCGAATCAAAGGATGCACTATGGGCCAGGTTCTTCATGGGAGCGCCACGACGACAGAGGCGATCCGTCGAGCGATACAGCATAGTCAAGAGAGCCTGAGGGCGGTGGCCAAACGCTACGGGATCAACCAGAAGACCGTCGCCAAATGGAGGGAGCGGGCCTCGGTGGCCGATCTGCCGACCGGTCCGAGAGAGCCGAGATCGACGGTGCTCTCGCCCGAGGAGGAGGCCGTCATCGTCGCCTTCCGACGCTACACTCTGTTGCCGCTCGATGACTGCCTCTATGCCTTGCAACCCACGATCCCACATCTGACGCGCTCGTCACTGCATCGTTGTCTGCAGCGTCATGGCATCAGCCGCCTGCCGGATGTCGAAGGCGACAAGCCGGCGAAGAAGAAGTTCAAGAGCTATCCGATCGGCTACTTCCACATCGACGTCGCCGAGGTGCGCACCGAGCAGGGCAAGCTGCACATGTTCGTCGCCATCGATCGCACCTCGAAGTTCGCCTTCGTCGAACTGCATGAGAAGGCCACCACTGCCGTCTCCAGAGACTTCCTGCTGCGTCTGATCGCGGCCGTCCCCTACAGGATCCACACTGTGCTCACCGACAACGGCATCCAGTTCACCACGCCCGGCGCCGGCGGTTCGGCCGTGCCATTGATCAAGGAGGCCATCGCAAACGGCGAACGCTTCTGGGCCCATGCCTTCGAATACGCTTGCGCCACGAACGACATTGAGCACCGGACGACCAAGGCAAGGCACCCGTGGACCAATGGCCAGGTCGAGAGGATGAACCGGACCATCAAGGATGCGACCGTCAGGCGCTTCTACTATGAGAGCCATGATCAGCTGCGCCAGCACCTTGCCGACTTCATCTCGGCCTACAACTTCGGCCGCAGGCTCAAGACCCTCAAAGGCCTCACGCCCTATGAGTTCATCTGCAAGGCTTGGGCTGCACAGCCCGAACGCTTCAAGCTTAATCCGCTCCAGCAAATGCCGGGACTAAACATCTA
>NZ_JAAKZF010000271.1 GCF_011045125.1 Allomesorhizobium camelthorni
GATTGTGTTGAAGAAGTCGATGATCGGAGCGAGGTGTTGGCCCGCTCGACGTGACCGATGGATGCCTTGCCCTCTCAGGCGGGGGCCGGCAGAGGTGACATCGGGATCAGCTTGGCCATCTTGCGGAGGTTCTGGGCGGTGGCAGCGAGGAGGAACTCGTCTTTGGCGCCGTTTGGACCTCGCAGGCGCAGGCGATCGAGCTTCAGGATGCGTTTAAGGTGCGCGAACAACATCTCGACCTTCTTTCGCTGCCTTCGTGAAGTGACGTAGGCCTCGGTCATGGCGATATCGCGCGCGATGTCGCGGGCGCCTTCATGGATTGATCGCATGATCTTGCGAGCCGGCATGTTGGGCGTACAGCGCTGCCGTAGAGCGCAGTCGCCGCAGTCCTGCTGGCGCGCGCGATATCGAATGAAGCCGCCTTGATCAACATTGGACCGGGGGACGGTGAAGTTCCGGTTTCGAGGGCGCAGGCGCTTACCGCCGGGACAGATATAGCTGTCATCCTTCTGGTCGAAGGTGAAGGCCGATCGCTCGAATGTCCCGTCGGTGCGGGCGGATTTGTCGAACACCGGGATATGCGGCGCAATGCCCTTGTCCTCGACCAGCCAGGCCAGGTTGGCGGCATCGCCATAGCTGGCATCGGCAGCCAGCCGGTCGGGCCGCAGGCCGAACCGTGCCTGCGCCCGGTCGATCATCCTGCGCTGGGCGGTCACTTCGGCCCGTCGTACCGACGTCGTTGCCTCGACATCAACGATCACCGCGTGATCGAGGTCGATCAGATAGTTGGTGCTGTACGCGTAGAAGGCGCGCTCGCGCGTTGCCGCTGTCCAGCGTGATGCGGGGTCGGTGAGAGCGATACGCTTCGGCAGAACCGGTGTCGCACCGCCGAACGCGGCATCGTCGAGCACATCCAGATACTCGCGCACGGCGCGACCGACCACTTCGGGCGGCAGACCTTCATCGCCCGGAACCGAACGCTGCCGATGGACATCGGCGCGGATCAGGCTCGCATCGACCGCGAAGCCTTCGCCGCCGACCAGTCCCTCGGCC
>NZ_JAAKZF010000272.1 GCF_011045125.1 Allomesorhizobium camelthorni
ATCCTTCCGAATGCCTTGCCGTCCCGACACTCTCGCTTCGACGCTATCGCGCCATGTGCCTTTGAGCAACAGCCGGCTTGAGACGCTGGTCGTTGTCGTTCTTGGCCTTGTTTGCGGGCGAACGGTGAATCTGAGCCACATCGCCGGACATTTCCGCGGCCCGGCGCGTCTTGCCTCCAACTATCGGCGTCTTCAGCGCTTCTTCCAGTTCGTTCGGCTCGACGAGGACTGGCTGGCGCGCACGCTGGTGGTGCTGCTGAACCTGCGCCCGCCCTTCCAGCTGTGCCTTGACCGGACCAATTGGAAGCTGGGCGCCAAGGACGTCAATCTGCTGGTTCTGTGCATCGCGGCGCGTCGGGTTCGCATCCCCATCCTGTGGACTGTGCTTGATGATGGTGGTGGCAGCAGCATGCAAGATCGCATGACGCTGATGGAGCGCTATCTGGCGATCTTCGACGCCGCCTCGATCAGGATCCTGCTCGCCGACCGGGAGTTCATCGGGAACCAGTGGTTTGAATTCCTTGTCAAAAACAACATCCCCTTTGCCATCCGCGTGAAGGAGAACCTTATTGTTATCCTTGAGGACGGCCGCGTCGCATCGCTTGCCTCGCTCACGAGACGCAGGCCAAGCCGTCGCCAACTGGCCGTCCACAAGGGTCGTTTTGAAGGCATGCAGCAGCGCTTCGCGGGCACGCTTTGCTTCGCCGCCAAACGGCGCAACGACGGCACGATGATCATCATCGCTACCAACTGCGAGCCGAACGGCGCCTTGGCCGCTTACAAAAGGCGCTGGCAAATCGAATGCCTGTTCGGCGACACCAAGACACGCGGCCTCAACATGGAAGACACCAAGCTGACGCAGCCCGCCAAGCTGAGCCTGCTCATGGCTGTTGTCGCTCTGGCCCTGGCATGGGCGCATGCCTGCGCATCCGCCACCAAGGGTCACGCCAACATCGCCCGCGCAAGCCATGGATACCGTCGAAAGTCGTGGTTCAGAACCGGCTTTGATGCCCTGCGGCACTGGATCGCCAGCCATCCCGACAGGGCCTCGG
>NZ_JAAKZF010000273.1 GCF_011045125.1 Allomesorhizobium camelthorni
AGTTTTGCGATCTCCTCTGCTGGCTGTCTTTCAAATACTGGTCACGCCGCCTTTGGCGCGGATTGAACCGTGCAGGCAATCGACCAGATGAAGCCCACCATCTCGCGTGCGATGGCGACATTAACGACGTTGGCGTTCTTGCCGCGCGCGCTCAGCCGACGATATCGGGTGCACAGTCGAACCTGCGCCTTCCACCCGATATCGCGAACGACTTTTGGCAGCGCCTCGATCCGGTCGACCTTGTGCCGGCCGATGCGCGGCCTCATCCTGTAAGCCCAGGCGCCCTCGACCAGCGCGCGCCGGGCATGGGTGTTGCCGGTCTTGGTGATGCCGCCGCGCCAGACGGTCTCGCCACTCGATTGTTCTCCGGGTACCAGGCCGAAATAGGCCATGAGCTGGCGTGGATTGGAGAAGCGTGTGAAGTCGCCGACCTCCGCGACCAGCACCACGGCATTGATCAGCGCGATGCCGCGCATTGCCTGCAAGGCATCAACCACCGGGCGCTGGTTCCATTCCGGGAGCAGGCTGAGTATCTGTTCCTCGACCTGTTGCAGGCGCCGTTCCGCATCCATGACGGCATCGACGTAGTCCTGAAATGCGATCTGCTGAGCGGGATGTTCGAAGGCCAGGGTCGAAAGCCATCGCCGGTAAGCCATTCGCCAGGCGGTACCCCGCTGATGCTTGCGCCCGTGACGCAGCAGAAATCCCTGAAGATGTTGACGCGCGCGCGTCACCACCTGGCGCACGACGCTGCGCAGCCGGATCAGGTCGCGCATGGCTTCGTGGTCGGTATCGGGCACCCAGACGGGGGTCAACTCTCCGGCCCGATTGAGGCGGGCGAGCATGGTGGCGTCGCGACGGTTTGTCTTCACCCGATCGCCAGGCTTCCGCGGAATCAGCGATGGCGCCACCACGTCGCAGCGATGGCCCAGGCTTGTGAGTTGGCGATAAACGCCATAGCCGCACGGGCCGGCCTCATAGCAAAACGCCAGCGGCTTGCCGGACCGCCCCAGACGATCGCATAGCTTGT
>NZ_JAAKZF010000274.1 GCF_011045125.1 Allomesorhizobium camelthorni
CCGAGGCTTCCGACAATCATGAATCGACATGGCAGTGAGAAGCGCTCTTGTCGCCTACTCCTGCCTCGGCCTCGCGATCCTATTCGAGGTCACGGGCTCTACTTTTCTGCAGAAATCCCAACAGTTTACAAAAATGGCGCCCACGCTGACTTTCATCGCCTTATATGGGGTATCGTTCTGGTTCCTGTCGCAAGCACTGAAAAGCATGCCACTCGGTGTTGCCTATGCCATATGGTCAGGTCTCGGCATCGTGCTTACCGCGGCCATTAGCGTGGTCATCTTCCGACAGGTGTTGGATATGGCAGCAATCATTGGCATTGCCATGATTGTTAGCGGCGTGGCCGTCATGCAGGTGTTCTCTCGGGCTGCAGCCTACTAATAGAGATTTCACATTGTAGTCCTGGAGGGGCCTGCCTCTAGAAAGATTATTTGGGGAAGCACTTCGCGAAAGTGCCGTCAGAGATGCGCCCTGTCAAAAAAGAACTTCTAACCTCTTGAAGTCCTGTAGGATAAACGTGAAGTACTATAGCTGGCACCTGTAGAAAACGAAAAAAAGCGAAGTGCAAAGTAGTCATACTTCGAGAGTTGACGAACGGCCCGCCGTGGTCACCACTTGGGAGCAACCGCTCGCGCTGTGGGGAGCCCTGCCATTTCATGATAGTCACCTGCATCTGCTTACGATGATTTTGGACGGAGATCGGCCATAGCTATTGGTTATTTCGATGGTGAGCTCAGAACTTTTCTTTAGCGTCCGTAGCGGACGATTGTCGAGACTTGCATCTTTCAAGATACTATCAGTTTGGTCAGCTTCTGCGGTACTGGGCGGGGAGCCGGCAGTGCGGTGTGGCGTGGCCCCCAGCGATGGGGGCCCGTCTTGTTCTTCCTGACAAGCTTCATTTCAGGCTTCGTGTTCCTGGCCAACGTCCAAAAAAGCTAAATCAGTGGCGTATCCGGCATAGAGCGACCGGGGAAAGGGCCTGATGCTGTGGCGTGTTTATCGGTACCGCCTAGGCT
>NZ_JAAKZF010000275.1 GCF_011045125.1 Allomesorhizobium camelthorni
TGCCAAGATGACGACCGCTTTGCTCGACCGCCTGACCCACCACTGCCACATCCTCGAGACCGGAAACGACAGCTTCCGATTCAAAAACAGCTCGGCTCAAGAGGCCAAAACCAGGAAGGAGAAAAACAGGAACTTGACCGTCGCACCAGACCCGAAAGATACATGAGAGGCGGGTCAGTTCTCGGCGGAAATGCCGGGTCAGTTCTCAGCGGAAATCAACAACGGGACGACTGAATCAGGACTCCACCTTCATCGCAAGGGCGGGTTTTTCAACAGAATACGGACGATGTCGGTCATAGGCACGGGCGTCGCCATTCCCCGAAAGCGGACATTGGCAGGTAGCGGTTGCGCCTCTATCGTCATTTTAACCAGTCCGACGGCTAATCGCTTCCTGCTGCAGGCCATCCGCCAGCAGAACAATCTGAGGCGGATGACCGAGTACGCCGATTTCGATGAGCTGAGCGAGGCGCGCATCCAACGTGCCTGCGGCGAACACATCGCCATCCTCGACGCGCTCTCCCGCCCCTCCAGAAAGGACGGAGTCGGCAGCATCAATTCGCACCTGGCTGGGAACCGACCAGGATCGGCTAATTAATCGCACAACACCGGGGTTTTGATACGCGGTGGGGCGTGAGATGCGAGACTGACCCTCAGCTTAGGTCATCGCTTATCACCCTGACGTTCAGCTGCTTCAGCGCCGGTGTGAGTGCCGCTGTCGTTCCAAAGCGTGGACCTGGCCAGCCTTGAGCTTGTCTCCAACGGCACGGTCATAGACCGCCACACACTGGGCTCCGGTGGGGCGGAGAGGACGCCATCGACGGTAAAACCATTGTAGAGCGCCTGGCTTAGCTTTGGGCCGTCGCCTGCAGTTTGACGCGAGCGGCATCGGTGCTGACTCCAAGCCGCAATAGGCCCGTGGTAGGTCGTGCAAATACCAAGATTCGCGACAGACCGATTGTGTTGAAAAAGTCCGGGTTGAAGCAGCCTTGAAGTGCTGATTCAGTCTTCTTTG
>NZ_JAAKZF010000276.1 GCF_011045125.1 Allomesorhizobium camelthorni
AGGCGGTAGACCGAAGCCTCCGAGACAAAGTAGCTTTCGGCGTCGGTGAACGTCACCGCCAGTTCGCGCGGCGACAGCTCCGGCCTGTTGAGGGCAAGTTCGACGATCCGCTCCCGCACCTCGTCGGGAATGCGGTTCCAGACCCGTTTCGGCCGTGGTCGGCGATCCTCGAGGGCGTCGACGCCGCCGGTCAGGAACCGATCATACCAGCGGTGGAAGGTGGCGCGGGGAATGCCAAGCTTCCCCAGCGTGCGGCGTGCTGGCAGGTGCGACTGCTCGACGATCCGGATGATCTCGAGCTTCTCGGAGGCAGGGTATCTCATTCGTCGTCGCCCCCATCCGCGATCATGCTTTTTTTGAGCAGTCGCAGTTCCAGGGCCTGCTCGGCGACGACCTCCTTCAAATCGCGCGTCTCGCGGCGCAGCACCTTGACCTCGTCGCTGGTGGCGGCGCGCGCCGTGTCACCCGCCAGCCGCTTCTTGCCGGCCTCGAGGAACTCCTTCGACCAATTGTAATAAAGGCTCTCGGCAATCCCTTCGCGCCGGCACAGGGCCGCGATCGATTCCTCGCCGCGCAGACCCTCCAGCACGACGCGGATCTTCTCTTCCGCCCCATACTGCTTGCGGGTAGCGCGGCGGATATCCTTGATGACCGTCTCTGCAGACGGTTTCGGTGTCCCGGCTTTCTGTCTCATCTTCGCTCCTTTGAAGGGCTACGATGAGCCAGAAATCCTCCCTTCCTCGTTAAGCCAATTCTGTCTCACTGGCGCTGACGCCGGACAGGATGAAGATGCTCAACGCCAACCCTTTAGATGATGAGCAAGTTGATGAGCTGCATGAAGATGTCAAAGACACTCCAGTCCACGTTGCTCGGCGTATCACAACTGAAGTGGAAGAAGGGCATAGTAGCTTCGAATCCCTCGTACCTCGTTCAGCGCGTTATTTTTGCCGATTGGCAGGCGAGTGTGCGCAGGAGGCAACGCTTGATTCGTTTGTTCAGAGCGCTC
>NZ_JAAKZF010000277.1 GCF_011045125.1 Allomesorhizobium camelthorni
TGGCCACGACGGAGGGCCGCTATGCCAGGAAGTGCGTGCGCTGCCGGTCGATGCACATGTCGAAAGCATCCTGCTCGATGCCCTGACGCCGGACAGGATCGCGATCGCCGTCGCCACGCTCGGCCAGATTGAAGAGGAAACGCGTCAACTCGAGCGTCAGTGGGCCTTGCGACGTGAACGGGCGCGCTACGAGGCGGAAAGGGCACGACGTCAATACGATGCGGTCGAACCCGAAAATCGCCTGGTGGCGCGTTCGCTGGAGCGCGGCTGGGAAGAGAAGTTGCGCGCCGCCGAGACGATCGAACAGGATTACGAACGGTGGCGGTCTGATGAGCCCCTGGTCCTGAGCGAGGCGGACCGCGACGGTTTGCTGGCGTTGGGCGAAGACCTGCCCGGCATCTGGCATTCCTCGTCGACGACGGCGGCCGAGCGCAAGAGCATCCTGCGCCTCATTATCTGCGAGGTCGTCCTTGATCAGAAACGCCTGCAGGGACAGGTCTGGTTCAAGATCCTGTGGCAAACCGGAGCGACAAGCGAACACTCTCTCCAGAGATGCGTTCACACCTACGGCAACTACATCGATATCGACAAGCTGCGCGAGCGTGTGACGGAACTGAACGCCGCCGGCAAAATGGACAAGGAAATTGCGTCGAGGCTGAACGCGGAAGGCTTCATCGCGGCGCGGAACTGCGCCTTCAAGGGTGATAATGTCTGGCTGTTGCGGAGACGTTGGGGCATTCCCACGGTCAAAATCAACGGCACGAGCGCCAATCCCGATCGATGGCCGGACGGAACCTATTCCGTCCAAGGGGCTGCCGCCGCTCTCGGCGTCACGCCACAGACCATCTTCAAATACCGGACCCGTGGCCTTGTTGAAGGCCGGCAGCTGGCGAAGGGACAACCATGGCAAATCGAGCTCACGGACGAACTGATCGAAACTCTGCGCATTCGCGCACAACGCAATAGACGATCGAGGAAACAGGCATCATGAAATCATTGGTGA
>NZ_JAAKZF010000278.1 GCF_011045125.1 Allomesorhizobium camelthorni
TCCTCCTCGATCGTCTATTGCGTTGTGCGCGGATACGCAGAGTTTCGATCAGTTCGTCCGTGAGCTCGATTTGCCACGGTTGTCCCTTCGCCAGCTGCCGGCCTTCAACCAGGCCACGGGCCCGGTATTTGAAGATGGTCTGTGGCGTGACGCCGAGAGCGGCGGCAGCCCCTTGGACGGAATAGGTTCCGTCCGGCCATCGATCAGGGTTGGCGCTCGTGCCGTTGATTTTGACCGTGGGAACGCCCCAACGTCTCCGCAACAGCCAGACATTGTCACCCTTGAAGGCGCAGTTCCGCGCCGCGATGAAGCCTTCCGCGTTCAGCCTCGACGCAATTTCCTTGTCCATCTTGCCGGCGGCGTTCAGCTCCGTCACCCGCGCGCGCAGCCTGTCGATATCGATGTAGTGGCTATAGGTGTGAACGCATCTCTGGAGAGAGTGCTCGCTTGTCGCTCCCGTTTGCCACAGGATCTTGAGCCAGACCTGCCCCTGCAGGCGCTTTTGGTCGAGGACGACCTCGCAGATAATGAGGCGCAGGATGCTCTTGCGCTCGGCCGCCGTCGTCGACGAGGAATGCCAGATGCCGGGCAGATCTTCGCCCAGCTCCAGCAAACCGTCGCGGTCCGCCTCGCTCAGGACCAGGGGCTCGTCAGACCGCCACCTTTCGTAATCCTGTTCGACCGCCTCGGCAGCACGCAGCTTCTCTTCCCAGCCGCGCTCCAGCGAACGCGCCACCAAACGGTTTTCGGGTTCGACCGCGTCATACTGGCGTCGCGCCCTTTCCGCCTCGTAGCGCGCCCGTTCGCGTCGCAAGGCCCACTGCCGCTCGAGTTGATGCGTTTCCTCCTCGATCTGGCCGAGTGCGGCGACGGCGATCGCGATCCTGTCCGGCGTCAGGGCTTCGAGCAGGATGTTTTCGACCTTTGCGTCGACCGGCAGCGCGCGCACTTCCTGGCATAGCGGCCCACCGTCGTGGCCG
>NZ_JAAKZF010000279.1 GCF_011045125.1 Allomesorhizobium camelthorni
GTAATTACCCACGCCCTTGTCAGGAGCAAGAATCCCTGAATCCATGTGGATATGGATCGCAGTGATTTGCAGCGTCTGACGAAGGAGGAACTGATCGATCTGGTGCTGCGGATGCAGCGACCGGACAAGACGTCGCGCACGTCATCGAAGCCTCCGTCGAGCGATCGCAAGGAGCGTCGGGACAAGGCGAAGCCCGGCGGCGCCAAGCCGGGACATAAGGGTCACAGCCGCGCCCTGAGCGAGGATGCCGATCGCATCATCGACCATCATCCCAACCAATGTCCTTGCTGCCGGGCCAGCCTGTCGAACGATCTTCCCGCCGAAACCGTCAGCGAGCACAACAAGATTGAGCTTCCCGCGATCAGGCCTTTGATTGAGCGCCATCGGCGTCTGGCAGTCCGTTGCCCGTCCTGCGGCACGCTGGTCGTCGCGGCTGTGCCAGATGCGGCGAAGGGGACGCCGTTTGGGCCACGCGTGCACGCCGTAGCGACCTATCTCAAGACTTTCCAGGCCCTATCCTACGAGCGGCTGCAGGGCGCGTTCGCGAACCTTTTCGGTCTCACCATCAGCCAGGGCGGACTGATGAACATGTTGCGCCGTGCGCAGGGCGCCTTCGCGGCCGAGTGCGACAAGGCCGTCGCGGCGTTGCGCCGGGCCAAGGTCATCGCCTCCGATGAGACCGGCGTGCGGATCGAAGGAAGCAACGCCTACCACTGGGTGTTTCGCTGCCCCGAAGCGGTTGTTCATCAAGCGGCGCCAACGCGCGGCGCCGTCGTGGTCCGGACCCTGATGGACGGCCATCGGCCCGACGTCTGGTGTTCCGATCGCTATGCCGCGCAGCAAGGGCACGCAAATGCGCATCAGACCTGCCTGGCGCATCTCGCCCGCGACGTCGCCTATGCGGACGAGGCAAGTGAGGACATGCTGCCCTCACGGCTCAAGCGTTGGCTGCAAAGGGCCTTCGCC
>NZ_JAAKZF010000028.1 GCF_011045125.1 Allomesorhizobium camelthorni
AGCGCTGTGCAGGACGTGTGCGGGCGATCCGGCGCACCCGATACCCTGAGCGTGGTCTCGCGCACGCCTACGCCCGTTGTTCTATCGTCCTGGCCGGCGCTTTTCTTCAGCTTCCTGCCTTTTAAATTCAGCCTCCTTTTGCAAGAACTCGTCTTCCCGGCTTTTGATGACTGCCCAAACGAAATCATGAAAACTGAACGGGTAGCGGTCTTGGTTGTGCGTCCCACCCAGGCTAGAGCGCCCGTGGCTTCGGCTGCGGGCGTTTTTCATGGCAGATCGTCTTGCCAAACATTGTCGGCGCGTTATTTCCCCGACAGTCAAACGCGTAGACGTTAGGCGCCAGAGGAAACTGGCCCGCTGCTTCGGTGGCGAGCATTGTCTTCGCGTTGCGGGGTGCCATTCTCGCCTGAGGCCAGGGGCGCGTACGGGAGGGCCTACCCATGAATATGAGCACGCAAACCTGGATTATCGCTGCCGTCGTGGTTCTACTCATCATTGCCGGCCTTTATTTCGTCATGCGGCCTACGGCTGAGACGACGGCACCGCCTGCGACCACCGAACAACCTGCCCAACCAGCACCGGCAAATTAAGGGGTCGGGCAAGGCGAAGAACAAGCAGCTTGAAAACCGACGCCGCCGAAATCCGCATCCGCGCCACGCGCCGCCTTGGCGAGTTGATGGCCGCGCAGCGGGAAGCGGGGATGCTGTCTCGTGGTGGCGGCGACCACCGGGTTACGGAAAAAACCCAGTGATGCACCTATCACTCTCGCCGAGGCGGGCATAGACAAGAACCTTGCCAATGAGGCGCGCCCGATGCTTCAGTGGCGGGCTTTTTTCCTTGGGGTGGCTGCACGTCGATGTTTGCCGACCCGTTGCGATTTGGCGTTTGCCCTCCACTGTATTTGGTGACATGATCCCATTGCTGGTTTCGGCCAGCGAGCGATGAAGCGCTCGTTGTCACAGCGGATCGCCAGAGCAGAGCTTGACAGCACCCTTCAGTGGGTCCGTTCAACAGCGCCAGATGCGATACGCAGAGCGGCAGCGCCGAATCGAACAGGGGCGACCGGAGAAATTCGATCGCCTCTTTCAATTCCGGCCTTCAGGTCCGGTGGGCATGATTTCAGTCCCGGCCTGTCGCTTCAATTAGACAGCCGTCCACTAGTCCAAGCTTGTCAAAATCTTCTTCCGTCAATTTCGTTCGCGACAGAACCGTGGCGCTTTCGCACTGGGCTAACGCCTTCGCCTGTGCGACCTCTATATCGCGAACCCCAACGATAAAGTGTCGTGTCTTCCCGCGATCGTCTACCGCAATTTGCCAACCGGTTCCGGACACATGAAACTCCTATGTCTTGCGGTACGCATGTAGGAGCGGGGCCGGAAGCGACAACGTCAGAATTCGGCGGATATTCGGGCTCCGCAATCGCAGTACGCCAATGAGGATGACGGCCGCGACGGGCCAGCCCCGCGACCAATCGAGAGCCCGCCACGGTTCGCCCTGGCGGGCTTTTCTTTGGGGCACAAAGCGACGCCGGTTCACTTTTCCCTTTTATGGACAATGAAGGCTAAGGCGATGAGGATAGCGGCCGCGATGGCCAGCGCTGCGACCAATTTCATCGCGACCGTCGGCGCGACGACGCCGACCCACAGGGCGACGACCACGGCGGCAGCGGCGGCTGAGATGAGTATAGCGAGGGCGTCTATGATCCGGCCCATGGCAGGGAACGTATCACGATGAGCTTCTGCTTGCCCTGGCGGGCTTTCGTTGTTCATGCATAATGGAAAGCTGGCCTGCCGTCCGGTGTGAAGACCTGATCATCTTTGACGTAATAGGCCGCTGCGCCGCGCTCCATTTGATACCACCAGCCGCCGTTTTCGCAGAATTCGCAAGTCGCGGTTTGGAGTGCGTAGATGCGCTGGCCCTCCTGGTAATATGCGGGCTTCCCCTCGGTGTCACATATCCACCGAATAGCCATTCCGATCTCTTCCCATCGTAGCGAATAACCATAACAGATTGCTACTTTAGCAAAAGGCGAAATAAGGCGGGACACAGGGTTTGAAGGCTGGGGTGAGCGGGCTCCATGTCGCGCGCATGTCGCACAGGCAACAGCGGCCGTGCAGGAAACGGTGGCGCACCATTTTCATGTCTGTGGCGGCAAAGTCACACCACTCGAATATGCAATGCTTCAACCGCCGCGCGCTTATTATCCAGCTAACCGAGGCATATCGTCGTTGACAGGCAAAGGGGCAAAGACACTGACCGCGCGCCATCCATTGGGGAGTGGATTGGCGGGCTTTTCCTCCCGAACTAGCGCCCGCCGCTCAAGTGGCGGGCTTTTCCCTTTCAGAGCGTAATCCAGCCAACAGCGCGTCCAACCTCCACCACAGCAACGATTGCTGTGGAGGCGGTAACGATCCCGGCCATTATCCTTTCAAACGTGGCCAACCGGCGCTCGGTTACGAGGGGCTGGCCGTCCCAGTATAGCTGATTGGTAGCGGCATGGACGCCAAGTAGGGCGGCCCCGTTCATGCTGATGCCCTTTACGCCGTCGGGCCAATCAGGTGGCACGTCGTTGGGCGAATACCTAGTGCGGCGGATGTGATCCCAATCCTGCTCCATAAGCCCCCTCCATGTCGCGCATGGCGCACGCCGATAGTGGCAGGAAACCCTTGGAAATCAACGGGAGCGTTGGCGGGGGGAACCGGCGTCTTTTCATTGCACCTAGTTTTGTACGTATTCCGGCAGAAATCGCGAAAAGATCAATTAAAACAAGGGCAAGTGGCGGAGGGAGTGGGATTCGAACCCACGGTGGGCTTGCACCCACGCCGGTTTTCAAGACCGGTGCCTTAAACCGCTCGGCCATCCCTCCGGGCAGCCGCTCTATGCGCGAAGATGCCTGTTTTTTCAAGGCACGGTTTCTTGGACATATGGCCAGCCATGGCCCGCGATATGCCGATTACAGCGGATTCGAGCGCGCAGTGCATAGATTTTCGCACGCCGGCCGCGCCACAATCCCGCCCGTTTCCCGACATAATCGATTAATAGCGTGTCAAACTATTCCGGCATACAGTGAGAGGCCGGGGCAGGGGTGCCGGAAGAGTTCGCATGCGCCAATCGCCGCCGATCCGCTCGGCGCGCGGCGGGCAAATCTGAAAAGTCGGGGATAAATCGCATATGCTCAATCTGGCGCTGACGCGTCCTGGTCGCGCTTCCGCTGTGGCCGCGTTGGCGATCGCTGCGGTATTTCTCGCCGCCTGCAGCGCCCCGCAATCCAAGGGCATGGTCAACACAAAGAACAAGCGCTCCAAGGAGTACTTTGCCGAGTCCGAATATGGCGTGAAGGCGAGCCCGCGCGTCACCACCAAAAAATCGAACTTGCAGCGCGGCGGTGGCCGCGACCAGCTCGGCCGGCCCTACAAGGTGCGCGGCAAGATGTACTATCCGAAGGAAGACAAGAACTACAAAAAGGTCGGCGCCGCCTCCTGGTATGGCTACGCCTTTCATGGCCGGCTGACCGCCAATGGCGAAGTCTACGACATGACGCATCTGACGGCGGCGCATCCGACCATGCCGCTACCGAGCTACGCCCGCGTCACTAATCTGAAGAACGGCAGTTCGGTCATCGTGCGCGTCAACGACCGCGGCCCCTATTCGCATGGCCGACTCATCGATTTGTCGAAGCGCGCCGCCGAACTGCTCGACTATACCCATGTCGGTACCGCCAAGGTGCAGGTGGAATATGTCGGCCGCGCGCCTTTGCACGGCCGCGACGACCAGTTCCTGATGGCCTCGTACCGGCCCGGCAACCGTGCTCCAGACCCGTCCGACGGCCTCGCCACCGGCGTCATGATCGCCATGAACGGTCCGACGCCAAGCGCCGATATCGCTGGATCAGCAGCCTTTCCGGGTGTGATGTCGGACAGCGCGCCTGCCGCGCAGCCGCAGGTCCAGTCCGTTATGGCGGCCGACGCCGGAGCGTTCGGCGATCTCGCTTTGCCTGCCTTCGGCCCGATCGCGCCGGACCGGCCGGGCGTCGACATGATCTTCGAAACCCAGGTCGCGCTGGCGACAATGTCCTACGCGCCCGAGCGGTTGCAGAAGGCGGCAACCGCCTTCGCCGCACTCGAACGCGACGCCATGTCGCCGGACGATGTCGCGCGATCCTGGAAGCGGCTCAACCCGGCAGGGGCGGGCGCCGCGGTGCAACCCTATGTCGCCGCCGGCTCGTTCGCCACGCTGGCCGAGGCCGAGAAGGTCGCCCGCGCGCTGTCGGGCTTCGGCCGCGCCACGCTGGAGACCGCGGAGATCGACGGAGCACAGCTCCATTCGGTCAATCTCTATTCCGATGGCCGCAACGGGCTCGACGCCATGCTGGAAGCCGCGTGGGCGAACGGCGCCCCCGACGCCATGACAATCCGCGATTGAAGCCGCCTTCTCCGGCCGCGCGTATGGCGCGACCTTGTCCATGTTGATCCGGCGTCTAAATCCCTGCTAGCCTTGCCATCGTGCATGGCATGCACAAGGGCAGGGCAGCGATGTTGATGGAATTCCGCCGGGCGACGTTGGCTTGCATTTTGGGCTTCGTGGCGGCGCTCGGCGCCATCGCCCCGGCGCAGGCGCAACTGTTCGAGACCAAGGCGGCGCAGGCCTTCATGATCGACGCCGAAACCGGCACGATCCTGTTTTCAAAAAATCCGAACCAGCCGATCCCGCCGGCCTCGCTGGCCAAGCTGATGACAATGGAGTTGGTGTTCAACGCCATCGAGGCCGGGCGCTATTCGCTCGACGACAAATTCGTGGTCAGCGAGAACGCCTGGCGCACCGGCGGGGCGGTGTCGGGCGGCTCGACGATGTTCGCCGAACTCAATTCCGAGATCAGGCTGGAAGATCTGATCCAGGGCGTGGTCGTCCAGTCGGCCAATGACGGCTGCATCATCATCGCGGAAGGCATGGCCGGCAGCGAGGAGAATTTCGCCGCGCTGATGACCGAACGCGCCCGCGAACTTGGCCTCACCCAATCGGTGTTCAGGAATTCCACCGGCCTGCCTGCCGAGGGCCAGATGGTGACGGTGCGCGAGCTGGTGAAGCTGGCGCTGCACATCTTCCGCGAGTATCCGGACTTCTACAGATATTATTCCCAGCCGGATTTCACCTGGAACAAGATCACCCAGCGCAACCGCAATCCGCTGCTCGCGATGAACATCGGGGCGGACGGCATGAAGACCGGCTACACCGAGGAATCCGGCTATGCGATCGTCGGCTCCGTCGCGCGAGACGACAGGCGCCTCTTCGTTGCCTTGAGCGGCATGACCTCCGAGCGCGAGCGCGCCGAGGAAGCGCGCAAGATCCTCGATTGGGGGATGCGGGCCTTCGAGAAGAGCGAACTCTTCGCCGAGGGCGAGACTGTCGGCGAGGCGCAGGTCTATGGCGGCGCGAAATCCGGCGTGGCGCTGAAGGCCAATGGGCCGATTTCGATCTTCGTGCCGATCACCAACCGCGACCGGCTGACCGCGCGCATCGTCTATGAAGGGCCGGTCATCGCGCCGGTCGAGGAAGGCACGCAGATCGGGTCGCTGCGCGTCTTCATCGGCGAGACGCTCAGCCAGGAAACGCCGCTCTACGCCGCCGAAAGCGTCGACACCGGCGCGCTGCACCAACGCGCCCTCGACGCGGTCGGCGAATTGCTGGTCGGCTGGCTGCGCTGAGGCGGCGTTCGGCGTGGACTTTTTTCCATCGGGGGTTATTACCGGTGTTCTCAAAACATACGCAGAGGATCGGGCCAGTTGGCGCGCGGATTTTTCATAAGCTTCGAAGGCGGGGAAGGGGCCGGCAAGTCGACGCAGATCGCCCGGCTCGCCGCGAAGCTGCGCGCCAAGGGTTATGACCTCGTCGTCACCCGCGAACCTGGTGGCTCGCCTGGCGCCGAGGCCGTGCGCCACGTCATCCTGTCGGGCGCCGCCGAGCCGTTCGGGCCGGAGATGGAGGCGCTGCTTTTCGCCGCCGCCCGCTCCGACCATGTCGAACAGCTGATCGCTCCCGCGATTGCGCGCGGCAGCATTGTGCTTTGCGATCGCTTTCTCGATTCGTCGCGTGTCTATCAGGGCGGGTCAGGCGACCTCGATCCCGGCTTCATGACGGCGCTGGAGCGGGTCGCGGTCAACGGCACGATCCCCGATCTGACGCTGATTTTCGACATCGACCCTGCCGAGGGGCTGAAGCGCGCAAACGTGCGCCGCGGCGACGACACGCCCGACCGCTTCGAGAAGGAGACGCTGGCGGTCCACGAGCGTCGCCGCGAAGCCTTTCTCGCCATTGCACGCAGCGAGCCGGAGCGCTGCGTTGTCATCGACGCCTCTGCAAGCCCCGATGAAGTCGAAGATGCGGTGACCGCCGCGGTATTCGCCGCGCTCCAGGCGCGGGCCGAGCCGCGCCGGGCGAAGGAGGGGTGATGTTCGAACGTATCGCGCCGGAACAGCACGACACCCTCGAAGGCGTGCCCGAGCCTTCGGAAAACCCGCATCTGCATGGTCATAAAGCAGCGTCGAATATGCTGGCCGCGGCCTATCGCTCGGGCAAGCTGCCGCACGCGCTGCTGTTTGCCGGGCCGCAGGGCGTCGGCAAGGCGACGCTGGCCTTTCATCTGGCGGGCCACCTTTTGCGCCATCCTTCGCATGGCGATGCGCCGGCCGAACTGGTCGCGCCCGATCCGGCGTCGCCGCTGTTCCGGCAGGTGGCGATGGGCGCGCACCCCTCCGTCCTGCATCTGACACGGCCGTTCAACGACAAGACCAAAACTTTCAAGACAGTGGTGACGGTCGACGAGATCCGTCGCGTCAGCCGTTTCCTGTCGATGACCTCGCATGACGGCAGCTACCGCGTCGTCATCGTCGATCCCGCCGACGACATGAATGTCAACGCCGCCAATGCGCTTCTGAAGAATCTGGAGGAGCCGCCGGCCCGCACGATCTTCGTGCTGATCGCGCATGCGCTGGGCAGCCTGCTGCCGACCATCCGTTCGCGCTGCCAGATCGTCCGGCTGGGACCGCTCGAGCCGGGCGAGCTCATGGCGGCGCTGGAAGATACAGGCCAGGAGCCGCCGCAGGATGCGCCCGCCCGCGCGGCGCTCGCCGAACGGGCGGCGGGCAGCGTGCGCGAGGCGATCCTCCTGACGCAGTATGGCGGGCTGGAAATCGCCGAAGCGATGGACAGGATGGTGGCCGCGCCGAAACTCGACATCGCCGCCGCCCACAAGCTCGCCGAAGTCGCCGGCGGCCGCGGCCAGGACATCCCGTTCGACATCTTCAACCGCCACGCGCTCGATCTTCTGGCTGATGCCGCGAGCCGTGCCGCACTCGAAGGCCAGGGGCCGCGCGCCAACCGGCTGACCGAGAGCTGGCACGAGGCGCTGACTTCGGTCACCGAGACCGAGACCTACAATCTCGACAAGAAACAGCACGCGCTCGGCATGATCATCCGCCTCAACGAGGCGCTTCGAATGTGACGCTGCCGCCTTGCCGTATGGCAATCGCCAGCCCGATGCGTTATCTCACCGCGACGTTTTCCCAAGTCGCCATTTCGAACGGCCTTTCATGTCACGCGAAAAATTCTACATCACCACCCCGATCTTCTATCCGAACGGCAAGCCGCATATCGGCCATGCCTATAATGTGATTGCCACCGACGCGATGGCGCGGTTCCAGCGGCTCGACGGCAAGGACGTGTTCTTCCTGTCCGGAACCGACGAGCACGGGCTGAAGATGCAGCAGACAGCCGATCAGGAGGGTGTGGCGCCGAAGACATTGGCCGACCGCAATTCGGCAATCTTCCGCGAGATGGAGCAGGCCGTCGGCGCCTCCAATGACGAGTTCATCCGCACCACCGAGCCGCGCCACTACGAGGCCTGCCAGGCGATCTGGGAGCGCATGGCGGCGAATGGCGACATCTATCTCGACCGCTACAGCGGCTGGTATTCGGTGCGGCAGGAAGCCTATTTCGACGAGAAGGAAACCACCGTCGGCGAGGACGGCGTGCGCCGCGAGCCGCTCGGCTCGCCGGTCGAATGGAACGAAGAAGAGACCTATTTCTTCCGCCTCTCGGCCTACCAGGACAAGCTTCTCGCGCTCTACGAACAGCGACCGGATTTCGTCGCGCCGGCCGAGCGCCGCAACGAGGTGATGAGCTTCGTCAAATCCGGGCTGAAGGATCTCTCGGTCTCGCGCACCACCTTCAATTGGGGCGTGCCGGTGCCGGGCGATGAAAAGCATGTCATGTATGTCTGGGTCGACGCGCTGACCAACTACATCACCGCGGCCGGCTTCCCCGACACGACGGGCGAAAAGTGGGATTTCTGGCCGGCGACGCACATCATCGGCAAGGACATTGTGCGTTTCCACGCCGTCTACTGGCCGGCCTTCCTGATGTCGGCCGGGATAGAACTGCCGAAGCGGGTGTTCGCGCACGGCTTCCTGTTCAACCGCGGCGAGAAGATGTCGAAGTCAGTCGGCAACGTCGTCGATCCGTTCGCCATGATCGAGCATTACGGCCTCGACCAGGTGCGCTATTTCTTCCTGCGCGAGGTGCCATTCGGCCAGGACGGCAGCTACAGCCACGAAGCCATCGTCAACCGCACCAACGCCGATCTCGCCAACGACCTCGGCAATCTGGCGCAGCGCTCGCTGTCGATGATCGCCAAGAACTGCGGCGCTGTCGTGCCCGCGCGCGGCGTGCTTGCCGATGCCGACCGGGCGATCCTTGCCATGGCCGACGAAGCGCTCGCCACCGCGCGCAGGACCATGGCCGAGCAGTCGATCCATCAGGCGCTGGCGGCGATCTTCGGCGTTGTGGCGGAGGCCAACCGTTACTTCGCCGGCCAGGAGCCGTGGGCGCTGAAGAAGACTGATCCGGCGCGCATGGAGACGGTGCTGCACACCACCGCCGAGACCATCCGGCGCGTCGCGCTGATGTGCCAGCCCTTCATGCCGACATCGGCGGCAAAGCTGCTCGACCTTCTGGCCGTGCCGGCCGATGAGCGGGCATTCGAGCATGCCGGCGAGGCGCATGCGCTGAAGCCGGGCGCCCCGTTGCCCGCGCCGGCGGCGGTGTTCCCACGTTATGTCGAGCCGGCGGCGGCGGAACAGTAGGGCTTTCCAAAGCATGCTTGTCGACAGCCACTGCCATCTCGATTTCCCGGACTTCGCCGACGACCGCGCGGCGATCGTCGAGCGCGCGGCCAGGGCGGGCGTGGCGCGCATGGTCACCATCTCGACCCGGGTCAGGCGCTTTCCCGACGTGCTGGCGATCGCCGAGGCGTTCGACGCAGTCTATTGCTCGGTCGGCACGCATCCGCACAATGCCGCCGAGGAACCCGACGTGACGGCCGAGGACCTGGTCCGGCTTTCGGCGCATCCGAAGGTGGTGGCGATCGGCGAGGCCGGCCTCGACTACCACTACGACAAATCCCCGCGCGACGCGCAGGCGAAGGGCTTCCGCACCCATATCGCTGCGGCGCGGCAAACCGACCTGCCGCTGGTCATCCATGCGCGCAGCGCCGACGCCGACATGGCCGCGATACTTGAGGAGGAGACGCAGAAGGGCGCTTTCCCTTTCATCCTGCACTGCTTTTCCTCGGGGCCAGAACTCGCCGAAACAGGCGTCAAACTCGGCGGCTATGTCTCATTCTCGGGCATACTGACCTTCAAGAATTCCGGCGAATTGCGCGACATCGCTGCCTCGGTGCCGCATGACCGCCTGCTTGTCGAGACCGACGCGCCCTATCTCGCGCCGATGCCTTTTCGCGGCAAGCGCAACGAGCCGGCCTATGTGGCCAACACCGCGGCGATGCTTGCCGAAACGATTGGCGTCAGCGCCGACGAAATCGCAAAAATCACCACCGCCAATTTCTTCCGGCTGTTCACCAAGATGCCGCGTCCGGCCGGGAACGCCTGAGCGTGGCGGGCCTGCTGCGCTTCACCATTTTGGGCTGCGGCTCGTCTCCGGGCACGCCGCGCATCACCGGCGACTGGGGCGATTGCGACCCGCTCGAGCCGAAGAACCGCCGCTTGCGCGCTGCGGCGCTGGTGCAGCGCATCGCGCCGAATGGCGCCAAGACTACGGTCGTCATCGACACCGGACCCGATTTCCGCGAGCAGATGCTGATGGCCAAGGTGCGCCGCGTCGACGCCGTCGTCTACACCCACCCCCATGCCGACCACATACACGGCATTGACGATCTGCGCGGCTATTGGCTGGAGCAGCGGCAACTGATCCCGGTCTATGGCGACGGCCCGACCCTCGCGCGGCTGCGCGAAGCCTTCTCCTACTGCTTCGCGAGGCCGCCAGGCAGTTCCTATCCGCCGATCGTCAGCGCCAATCTCATCGACCACGCGGTTCCTTTCACCATCGAAGGCGAGGGCGGGGCGCTCACCTTCGAGCCGCTGCCGCAGATCCATGGCGACGCGGTGTCGCTCGGCTTCCGCATCGGCTCGGTCGCCTATTGCCCCGATGTCAGCGGTTTTTCCGAGGCGACGGCTGCGCGGCTCACCGGCCTCGACGTACTGGTCATCGACGCGCTGCAATACCGCCCGCATCCGAGCCATTTGTCGCTTTCGGAAGCGCTGGAATGGATCGAGCGCCTGGCGCCGAAGCGCGCGGTTCTGACCCACATGCACGTCCCTCTCGACTATGCAACGGTGATGCGCGAAACGCCGGACAATGTCGAACCGGCCTATGATGGCATGGTGGTTGAAATACCATTGGAATCAGAGTGATGGACGACAAACCTAACGCAAGCGGCAGCATTGCGCGGATCACCGAGGCCGCGCGCGCCGCCGGTCTGGACATCGAGATCCGCCGCATGGGCGCCTCGACCCGCACCGCCGCCGAGGCGGCTGAGCAATGCGGCTGCGCGGTCGCGCAGATCGTCAAATCGCTGATCTTCCAGGGCGAGCGGACCGGCCGGCTCTATCTGTTCATGTTCTCGGGCGAGCATCAGCTCGATCTCGCCAAGGCGGCGGCACTTGCGGCCGAGCCGCTGAAACGCGCCGATCCGCGCCATATTCGCGAGGTCACCGGCTTTGCTATCGGCGGCGTCTCGCCGATCGGCCATCTCGCCGCCATCCCGGCATTCGCCGACGCGGCGCTGCTGCGCTTCGACCGCGTCTGGGCCGCCGCCGGAGCGCATGATGCGGTATTCGCGGCCGAACCCGGCACATTGATCGCCGCGGCGGGCGCGACCGTTGCGAGCCTTGCCAATCAGGAAAGTTCCACATGACCTCGCCGATCATCGACTTCATGCTGAAGCGCAATTCAGCGCCCATCCCCGAATTGCGCGAACCGGCACCCGGTGACGATGAAATCGCAACGATGATCAGGATCGCCACTCGCGTGCCCGATCACGGCCGGCTCGCGCCATGGCGCTTCATCCTCTATCGCGGCAAAGCGCGCGAGGAGATCGGCGAAAAGCTCGCCGAACTCGCCGAGAAGCGCGAAGGCCCGCTGACGGAAGCCCGCCGCAACCAGGAACTGACCCGATTCTCGCGAGCGCCGCTGGTCATCGGCGTGATTTCGAGCCCGAAGGACAATCCGAAAATCCCGCAATGGGAGATGTTTCTGTCCGGCGGCGCGGCGGCAATGAGCCTTGTGCTCGCGGCAAGCGCGCTCGGCTACGGCACCAACTGGATCACCAACTGGTATTCCGATGTGGAGGAAGGCAGGCGCATACTCGGCCTTGCGCCGCATGAGCGCGTGGTCGGCTTCGTGCATATCGGCTCTTATGAAGGCCCCGCGCCGGAGCGCCCGCGTCCCGACCCTGCGGCGCTTTACGCCGATTATGCCGGGCCGTGGGAGGCATAGCGTGTTCTACGAGCCGGCAAAAGGCCACGGCCTGCCGCACGACCCGTTCAAGGCGATCGTGTCGCCGCGCCCGATCGGCTGGATCTCGACCATCGCCCTCAATGGCGACGTGAACCTCGCGCCCTATTCCTTCTTCAACGCCTTCTCGACAAGTCCCTTCCTGGTCTGGTTCTCGTCGGAAGGCGAGAAGGACAGCGCCAGCTTCGCGCGCGAAACCGGCGAGTTCGTCGTCAATCTGGTTGGGCGCGCGCTCGTCGAGCAGATGAACCGCAGCGCGGTCGATGCGCCGCGCGGCGTCAACGAATTCGCCTATGCCGGCCTGACGCCCGCGGCGTCGCGGCTGGTCACGCCGCCGCGCGTGGCCGAAGCTCCCGCAGCGCTCGAATGCAAGGTGACGGAAATCCTGCGCCCCAAGGCGCTCGATGGCAGCGATGCCGGCGTGTTCGTCGTCACCGGCGAGGTGGTCGGCGTCCATATCGACGACGCGATGCTCACCGACGGCCTGTTCGATGCGGTCAAGGCCGGCAACGTCGCCCGCCTCGGCTACATGGACTATTCCATGGTCAATGAGACTTTCCAGATGCGCCGCCCGCGCTGGGGCAAGGATTAACTGAGGCTGTTTAGCCGTCCCAGTTCTTCGTGCGTCCTTCGAGGCTCGCTGCGCTCGCACCTCAGGATGAGGACCGTAGGGTACCTAAGTCAAATCTTCGAAGTTGACCCACCAACATTGAGATCATCGTCCAACACCCGCCTTTTTGAGGTGCCGGCCAACACCGGCCTCGAGGTTCCAGCGCCGACCTTTGAGATTGTCGGCCCAGCACCAACTTCCCTCATCCTGAGGTGCGAGCGCAGCGAGCCTCGAAGGACGCACCCTTACTCTATACCCGCAACCCGAGCCCGAGCCAGCAGCCTCTCTGCGCGGCGCAGGTGCGGCCGGTCGTACATCTGGCCCTCGATCCCGACGACGCCCGGATCGCCCGCTTCCCGGAACGCCTCGACCACCGCCCGCGCATGGGCCACCGCTTCCGGCGAAGGCGTGAACGCCGCGTTGATGACCGGCACCTGATCCGGATGGATCGCCATCTTGGCGGTAAACCCGTCGCGCTCCGCGTCGAGGCATTCGGCGCGCAGGCCTTCCACGTCGCGGAAATTCACGAACACCGTATCGATCGCCGCTGTTTCGGCTGCCGAGGCGGCAAGCACGGTCATTGCCCGCGCCAGCCGGAACACGTCGGTATAGCGCCCGCTCTGGTCACGCGTGGCCCGCGCGCCGGTCGCGGCGGAAAGGTCTTCCGCGCCCCAGGTCAGGCCGGAGAGGCGGGGGCTCGCGCTGTAGCTTGCCGCCGCCAGCAGGCCCGCCGCCGTTTCGGTGATGATCGGGATGATTTTTGTCCCGCCGTCCGGAAGCCCGTTTTCAGTCTCGCGGACACGCAATTTGGCCGAAAGCTGCTGCACATCAGCGAAGCCGTTCGACTTCGGCAGCATGACGCCGTCGGGTTTCGCCGGCATCAGCGAAGCGAGGTCGTCGTCGGTCAGGCCGGACGAAAGATCGTTTACTCTCACATAGATCGCGGCAGATGTTCGCGCACGGTTGTCGCGAATGAAATCCGCCGCAATCTTCCGCGCCGCCGCCTTGTTGCCGGCCGCGACCGAATCCTCGAGGTCGACGATGACCACGTCGGCGCCTGCCAAAAAGCCTTTCTCCAGCTTCCTTTCCGAATCGCCCGGCACGAACAGCAGCGAGCGCATCAGGCCGGCCTCTTCAGCATCATCGCCTGGCGGGTGCATTTGGCGACCAGCACGCCGTGCTGGTTGAAGGCACGGTGCTCGAATTCGACGATGCCGCGGTCGGGCTTGGATTTCGATTCGCGGACCGACAACACCTCCGTCTCGACGCTTATCGTGTCGCCATGAAACACCGGATGCGGAAACACCGTTTCCCGCATTCCCAAATTGGCGACCGTCGTGCCGACGGTTATATCGTTCACCGAAATGCCGATCATCAGGCCGAGCGTGAACAGCGAGTTGACCAGCGGCTTGCCCCATTCGCTCTTGGCGGCGAAATCGAAATCGATGTGCAGCGGCTGCGGGTTCAGCGTCATCACCGAAAACAGCATGTTGTCGCTTTCGGTAACGGTCTTGCGCAGCGTGTGCTTGAACGTCCGGCCAGGCTCGAACTCCTCGAGATACAGTCCAGCCATGCCGTGTTCCTCCGTTGCACGCCCGTTTGATAGGCGCTGCCGTCCCGGCGGGCAAGCCGGTTAAGAAGTATGGTGAACGCTTCGTAAACCATTTCTGCCTAGCGTCCTTCCGGGGGCCGGAATCTTTGCCGGCAGGGTGCGAGTGACATTCATGGTAGTGGGGCATTTCCTGAAATGGATCGGCACGGCCCGCGTCTCCGAAAGAGCCGCGGCCGTGAGCGCGCTCGCCCGCGCCTATGTCGAGCGGGACCTGCCGTTCGAGGATCGCTGTGCGGCGGAGGCCGCACTCACGCTGCTGCTTGACGATCCATCCGCCAAGGTCCGCCTGGCCATGGCTGAAGCACTGTCGATGAGCCATCACGCGCCGATCCAGATCATTGCGGCGCTCGCTTCCGACCAGCCCGAGGTCGCCGCCTTCGTGCTGGCGCGTTCGCCGCTTCTGACCGATGCCGACCTGATCGACCGCGTTGCGGCTGGTTCCAAAGCCGTGCAGAAGCTCGTCGCCGGGCGTCCGGTCGTGTCGATGGCGCTCGCCGCGGCCCTCGCCGAGATCGGCGAGCCGGAGGCCTGCGTCGAGCTTATCGCCAATTCCGGTGCTGCCATTGCCGCTCTCAGCTTCCGCCGCATGGCCGAACGCCACGGTCATCTGCCTTCGGTGCGCGAGGCGATGATCGCCGATCCGCGCCTGCCGGCCGATTGCCGGCACATGCTGCTGGTCAAGCTCGGCGACGCGCTGAAGCAGGCGCCGCTGATCGCGGCGCTGATGGGATCACGCGCGGACCGCGTCATGCGCGACGCCTGCGTGAAGGCTTCGCTCACCGTCATCGAAAACACGCGCGCCGAAGAACACGGCGCGCTTATCGAGCATCTGCGCCTGCGCGGCGACCTGACGTCGAGCTTCATCATCCGCGCCATCGCCCACGGCAAGGTCGATTTCTTCGGCTCGGCCATGGTGGCGCTGACCGGACAGGCCGAGCCCCGGGTGAGGGCGCTGCTCTCCGGCGGTCACGACGGGGCGCTGTCGGCGCTGTTCCGCAGCGCCGGGCTTGCCGCAGGCACCCATGCCGTCATCCTGCGCGCGCTGAAAATCTGGCGCGAGGTCGCCAACGGCAAGCGCGTTGCCGGCGCACAGGAGGTCACCTGGCTGATGCTGAAGGAACTGGGCGGGCAAGCGGCAACCGGCGACCTCGCCGGCCTGCTGAAATCCATCCACCTCGACGCGCTGCGCGAAAACGCCCGCGGCCACGCACTGGCAATCGCTGCGGCTTGAGCCGAAACGGTTCTATGAACGACGGAGACTGAATTGGCGTTCAAATGCGAAATACCGGCTATGCCCACGGTCCAGTTGGATGACAACGCGGTGAAAATCACACGTTGGGACTTCGAGCCGGGTGCGGCCACCGGATGGCACGAACATGGGTGGCCTTATTTCGTCATCATGCTGACGGCCGGAACTCTTCGGGTTCACGACGGGGTCAATGTCGCCGACGTTCCTCTCGCGGCAGGCCAAGCCTACCGTAGACCGTCTGGAATCAAGCACGACGTGATGAACGGCTCAGAACACCCGATTGCGTTCGTCGAGATCGAGATCAAGCAACCCGACGCTCTTGGAAAGGCTTAGGATGAGCGCCGCCTAACCGCCATTCCTGCTCAGCGCCTCCACAAACCGGATGATCTCGCCGGTCATGCCCTCGTTCCACAGATCGTTGTGGCCGTAGGCGTCACGGACCAGCATCTGTTTGGGCTCAGGCGCGATGGCGTAAAGCGCTTCGCCGGAGGACAGGGGGATGATGTCGTCGCGCCGGCCATGGATGAACAGTTTTGGCTGCGTGACCTTCGCAATCCTGAGATCGGAGCGGAAGGGATCTTTGATGAGGGGGGCAACCGGCAGATACGGATAGTGCGTCTGCGCGAGCGACAGCACCGACAGATAGGCCGACACCAGGATGACACCAGCCACCGGCCTTTGCGCTGCCGTATTGATTGCGACGCCGCTGCCCAGCGACTGGCCGAGCACGATGATTTGGCCTTCGGTGCGAGCCGAAAGCCAGTCGAACGCCGCCAATCCGTCCGTCAGCAGGCCTTCCTCGCTTGGCGAGCCGGTTGAGCCCGGATAGCCGCGATAGGAAATCGCCAGAAGGCCGATGCCGCGCGCCGCAAGCGCTTGCGCCAGGAAGCCGTAATTGCCGACCCGGTCGGCATTGCCGAGGAAGAAAAGCACCGACGGCTTGCCGGCTTCGCCCTTGCTGAAAAGCGCATGCAGCGTCTCGCCATCCGGCGTTGCGATCGAGACCTGCTCGCCCCATTCGGCGCGTGATGCCGGGGCGAATGCTGCGCCGGCTCCGGGGTAAAGCAGGGCGCGCTGGGAGAAATACATCAGGCCGACCAGCGCCAGGTAGCCTAGAGCCGCGACGAGCGGCAGGACGAGCAGGAGTTTGGTGGCGCTCACGGGATGCCCACCTTACGGCCCTCAGATATCCAGTTCTTCCGCTGCCGCGAACTCGGCCCGTTCCTGGATGAAGCGGAAGCGCGCCTCAGGTTTTGTGCCCATCAGCGCGTCGACGGCGGATTTGGTCGCCGCTTCGTCGTCCAGCACGTCGACCCGAAGCAGCGTGCGCTTTCTCGGATCCATCGTGGTTTCCTTGAGCTGCGCCGCCATCATTTCGCCGAGGCCCTTGAAGCGGCCGATCTCGATCTTGCCGCGGCCGGTGAATTCCGTGCGCAGCAATTCGTCCTTGTGAGCGTCGTTTCGCGCATAGGCTACTTTGCCGCCTTGCCGGATGCTGTAGAGCGGCGGCACGGCCATATAGAGATGGCCGCCGCGAATGAGATCCGGCATCTCCTGGTAGAAGAAGGTGATCAGCAGCGAGGCGATATGCGCGCCGTCGACATCGGCGTCCGTCATGATGATGACGCGGTCGTAGCGCAGATCCTCGTCACGGTATTTCGAGCGCGTGCCGCAGCCCAGCGCCTGGATCAGGTCGGAAATCTGCTGGTTGGCGGTCAGCTTGTCATGGCCCGCGCTGGCGACGTTGAGGATCTTGCCGCGGAGCGGCAGGATGGCCTGCATCTGCCGGTCGCGCGCCTGTTTCGCCGAGCCGCCGGCCGAATCGCCCTCGACGATGAAGAGTTCGGCGCCGGCCGCGGCATTTTGCGTGCAGTCGGCAAGTTTTCCCGGCAGCCGCAACTTGCGCACCGCGCTCTTGCGCGACACTTCCTTTTCCTGGCGCCGCCGCACCCGCTCGTCGGCGCGGGCAATCACCCATTCGAGAAGCTTCGAAGCCTCCTGCGGATTGTCGGCGAGCCAATGGTCGAACGGGTCGCGGATCGCCGTCTCGACCAGCCTTATCGCCTCGACGGTCGCGAGCTTGTCCTTGGTCTGGCCGACGAATTCCGGCTCGCGGATGAACACCGACAGCATGCCGGCCGCCGAGATCATCACGTCCTCGCTGGTCACCACCGAGGCGCGCTTGTTGCCGGTGAGATCGGCATAGGCGCGCAGGCCTCGCGTCAAGACGTTGCGGAAGCCGGTCTCGTGCGTGCCGCCTTCGCCGGTCGGGATGGTGTTGCAGTAGGAATTGACGAAGCCGTCGCCGCCGAACCAGGTGACGGCCCATTCGATCGAGCCGTGTCCGCCCTGCTTTTCGCTTTTGCCGGCAAAGATTTCCCGCGTGACCTGGAATTCGTCACCGAGCGAGGCTTTCAGGTAATCCTTCAGCCCGCCGGGGAAATGCAGCACCGCCTTGGCTGGCGTCGGGTCCTTTTCCTTGATCAGCAGCGGATCGCAGGACCAGCGTATCTCGACGCCGCCGAACAGATAGGCTTTGGAGCGCGCCATGCGGTAGAGCCGCGCCGGCTCGAAATGCGCACCCTTACCAAAGATGTCCGGATCGGGATGAAAGCGGATTTTTGTGCCGCGCCGGTTGTGGACGTCGCCGAGCGATTCCAGTCCGCCCTGCGGAATGCCGCGTGAAAAGCGCTGGCGATAGAGTTGGCGGCCGCGCGCAACCTCGACCTCCAGATTGTCCGACAGCGCGTTGACCACGGAAACGCCGACGCCGTGCAAGCCGCCCGAGGTCTCGTAGACCTTGGAATCGAATTTGCCGCCGGCATGCAGCGTGCACATGATCACTTCGAGCGCCGATTTCTTCGGGAATTTCGGGTGCGGATCGACCGGAATGCCGCGGCCATTGTCGGTGACCGTCAGGAAACCGTCGGCGGAAAGCTCCACGTCGATGAAGGTGGCGTGGCCGGCCACCGCCTCGTCCATCGAATTGTCGATGACTTCGGCAAAGAGGTGGTGCAGCGCCTTTTCGTCTGTGCCGCCAATATACATGCCCGGCCGGCGGCGCACCGGCTCCAGCCCTTCCAGCACCTCGATGTCGGCGGCGCTGTAGCCTTCGCTGCCGTCCTTCACCTGCGGCGTCGCTCCGCGCTTGGCGACCGCCGCCGCCTGCACAAGGGGATCGGCCGGGCGAGCTGGCGTGCGCTGGCTTGGCTTTTCCAGCCCGGCGAAGAGGTCGTTGCTTTCATCCATGAAGTGGCAGGCGTTCCGGTGATTCGAATAGGCTGGGATACTGCCCGTTTTTTTCGGCGTGCGACAGAGGTTCGCGTTCCGTTCGGCGGCCGATCAGGAGGCAGTGGCAGGCGCCGTATAGCGCCGGCGAACCGCGCCGACAATGCGCTTGCGGCTTTCTTCGGCGGAAAGCGCCTGGTCGGCCTCGACTTCGGCGGTCTCATCCGCCAGCGCGTCGTCCCTGATCTGCCTGCGGAACCAGTCGGAATAGTCCCCGTTGCGCAGATGATGCTGCCAGGTTTTATCGTCAATGCCTTCGGCGATCTGGACGAACATCATCAGATTGTGCGCCCTCAGCTTCATCGCGTCGTCGGGCCCGCGAAAATAGAAGCTGCCCGCTTCGTCGAGTTGCCCTTCCGCATATTTGCGCGTGTGCCGCTTGCGCGACTGCTTTGGCTTTTCCGCCTTGATCAACTTGGCGGCCTCTCCGGATTTCGGCCGCCAGAACAGCACGCGATCGTCGTCCGGGGCGACCAGCCCTTCAGGCGGCTGCATACCTGTCTCGCGGCAGAACACGCGGATCACCTCGTCCGCCTGCGGCCCCAGCGCTATCACGGCGGAGACAAGACCGAGCGCGTCGGTCGCCACCGCGTCGGGGTGAACGGTGATGAGGATCGTGCCCGGCAGTTGCATCGAAAGCACGAGCGGCGTGTCGTTCCGCCGCTTCGGCAAGAGATGATGCACTTCGTCCACGATCAGCCAGTGCGGCCTTGCCGTGCGGGAGCGGAAACGGCCGAGTTCCGGCAGGAAATCGGCGAAGAAATCCGGACGTTCCTCGACGTCGAGCGTGAGCGTGCTGAGCACGACGTTGTCGACCGGCTTCTCAAGCAGTTTCATGGTCTGGTCCAGCGTCGGCGGAACGGAGCCGTCACCGACCGTGACCGCGCCTTCCAGGTCGTGATAGTCGCCTTCGGGATCGAAGACGCAGAACTGGAAGCCTTGCATGATGAAGCGTTCGGTCAGCGCGGTTGCGAGCGTCGATTTGCCTATGCCGGAACTTCCGGCAATGAGCACGGTGTCCGTCGGCCACAGGTGAACCTCGCTTCCGTCCTCTTCCGTGCCGACAAGAATGCCGTTTCGGCGGCAGAAACCGAGGTCCCAATCGCGCGCGATCAACTGCTCGACCAGTTCTTCCAGCCCTTCTCCCCGCGCCCCACGCGTAACGAGGTCCGCCGTGTCCTTGACGGCGGGAAGCGCGTTGGCGACCGCGGCGCTGCAGCCGCAGGCGCGCAGGAAGGCATGGTCGTTCTCAGCGTCGCCGATGCCGACGACATTGTGGGCCGACAGCCGGAGTTCCTCCAGCGCGACGGCGAGGCCGGCGGCCTTGTTGATGCCGCTTGGCAGGATCATGACCGCGCCCTTGTTGAAGATGATCTCGAGTTCGAGGCCGAGATCCTTGATTACTTCGAGCACCGTGGTCTGGTGTGGCTCCCACGTCGCCACGATCGAGCGTCCTACCGACAGCGGCGCGACCCCGCCCCGCGCCAGCGCCTCGACGAATTCGGGCGGCGGCGGGGGCGAGATAGTGCGCTCCTCCTCGCTGGCCGGCGTGTAGATCAGCGCGCCGTTTTCAGCCACGACCTTGTCGAACATGGCCAGGTCTTGAAATACATGCTTGAGATCCGGCAACTCGCGCCCTGTGACGAGGATAAGTTTCCGGCCGCTTTCCTTCAGACGCCTCAGCGCGTCCAGGGAGGCGGCTGTGACCAACCCATTATGCGCGAGCGTGCCGTCATAGTCCGTTGCGAACGCGATGAAATACATTCGGCCTTCGGTTTCCGGTCGGATCCTTGGGACGGATTCCGGTTGAAATCGACAGCATAACGAACAACACGGAACGACCGTTCCGCGCGGCACGCGGAAAGCGCTCTCGCTTGGAGGCAGTGCATTTCCACACAGTCTGGAGAGCACCAGGTGCTGTCCAGCCGATTGGCAACGCAATCAGCTGCCAAGCGCAGGTTCCGATTGTGGAAGTTTTGGGCTGTTCTCACGGAACAACGTCCTGAAAAACATACTATCTGACACCGAGCCTATTGTCCGCCCAATCAGTGCTGTCGCAACTACAGCGAAAACCAAACGGCCGAAGAAAACACTGGTAAAGTCGGCGCCCAGAGCGACGACAACCAAAGTGTCTTCTATGATGCTGTGGGCAAAACCCATGAAGACACAGGCAAGGAAGATCTGACGTGGTTCGATGGACGCCACACGGGCCTCACGGATAAGCAGCCCTCCACCGTATGAGATTCCAAGAAACAGGCCGACGGCGGCGAACGGTACGGTTTGTGACTGAATGCCGGCTAGGCGGAAGAGTGGCGTAAGCCCCTTGTTCAGCCAGCCCAAGATGCCGGATACCTTAAGAAGCTCCATCAACCAGCTCAGGCCCAGCAAAATGATCAGCATGATTGCCAGGGTCTTTACTGTGCTTAGAGTAAAATCGCTCCAGTCGGTACTATCGCTCATGGGTACCCACGCCGGTTCCAACGGCGCGGACAACCAGCTTGTTACCGAAAATATCTGGTGCAGCAGCGCGGCAAAGATTAGCCCGCCGCCTATGCGAAGCACGACGGTGACCACGAAACTTGGTCCAGCCTTCTGAATGATGCGTTGTTCGATGGGGAGGGCATGCGCGAACAGCAAAAGTGCTGAAAAAACGGTCATGTCTCCAGCGCTCAGCGCGGAAATCGGTGCCAGCGTGAATACAATCACCACCGCTCCCCAGATTCCCACAAGCAATCCTGTCAACCAGGCAAGGGCGAGTTCGGGCGGCAGGCCAACCAGCTTCATGAGCGGCGCGAGGTACGGTGAGACCGCTCGAATGAATCCAAGTTCCACCAAGACTTGCGTGACGAGCGTGATCGGTACGATGATGCGCACGAGTTCCCAATAGATTTCAAGGGTTTCCAGAGTCCTTCGATAAAGGGCAGATCGCATAGTCATTGCGGTGTCTCCGTAGTTGCCGCCAAAATGATTAGCGCGGTGCCATTCGCATTTGTGGTCAAAATTTGCGGTTTCATGCAATAATATTGCATGAAGAGACTTCGTATCTGTTGGCGGACAAAATGGACCAAATCGACAGGAAACTCCTCGACCTTTTGCAACAGGACGCTTCCCGAACCAACGCCGACTTGGCGGAGGAGGTCGGACTTTCACCTTCGAGTTGTCTACGCCGTATCCGGCGGCTCAAATCCACCGGCGTCATCGAGCGCGTTGTTGCCATCCTCAATCCGGCCAAGGCCGGCAAGGGACTGAGGGCGATCGTTACAGTCGAACTCGAGCGCCATGGCGAGCAGCACATGCGCCGCTTTCTCGACCTTGCCGCCAGGGAGCGGGCGGTGATCCAAGCCTACAGCGTGAGCGGCGAGACCGACGCTATCCTGATGCTGCGCCTCGGCGACATGGACGAGTTCGATGCACTGTGCGAGCGGCTTTTCCGGGACCGCAGCAACGTCGCGCGCTACTACACAATGTTCGTGATCCGCACAGCCAAGGAGACAACCGCGATCCCGTTCTAGATTTTCACGATCGCGTAAGGGTGGCCGCCGTTCACCACATCACGGCGATCGAATTGAAAAAGGCCGGCGTGGTGCCGGCCTTTTCCTCCGAAATGCTCGCTGTCAGCTGGCCAGCGCCTCGATCGGCGGGCACGAGCACACCAGGTTGCGGTCGCCGGCGACATTGTCGATGCGCGAGACCGGCGGCCAGTATTTGGCCGAACTGTCCGGATCGCCATCCGGATAGGCGGCTTCGAGCCGCGTGTAGGGATGCGTCCAGTCGGCGGCGAGCGTTTCGGCGGCCGTATGCGGCGCGTTTACCAGCGGGTTGTCGCCGGCCGGCCACTCGCCCTTGGCGACGCGCTCGGCTTCCCTCGCAATCGCGATCATCGCGTCGCAGAAGCGGTCGATCTCCCGTTTCGGCTCGGATTCGGTCGGCTCGACCATCAGCGTCCCGGCCACCGGCCACGACATGGTCGGCGCATGAAAACCGTAGTCGATCAGGCGCTTGGCGACGTCTTCTACACCGATGCCCGCGCTTTCCTTCAACACGCGCGTGTCGAGGATGCACTCATGCGCGACGCGCCCATTGCGGCCCTTGAACAGCACCGGATAGTGCGCCTTCAGCCGCTCGGCGATGTAGTTGGCGCTGAGGATCGCCAGTTCCGTCGCCTGCTTGAGGCCGGTGCCGCCCATCATGCGGATGTACATCCAGGTGATCGGCAGGATCGACGCACTGCCATAGGGCGCGGCCGACACAGCGTGTTCCGTCCCCGCCTCGACATGGCCGGGCAGGAACGCCGCCAGATGCGACTTGACGCCGATCGGCCCGACGCCCGGTCCGCCGCCGCCATGCGGAATGCAGAAGGTCTTGTGCAAATTCATGTGGCAGACGTCGCCGCCGATGTCGCCCGGCCGCGCCAGGCCGACCAGGGCGTTCAGGTTGGCCCCGTCGAGATAGACCTGTCCGCCATGCTCGTGCACCAGCGCGCAGATGTCCTTCACGCCTTCCTCGAACACGCCATGCGTCGAGGGATGGGTGATCATCAGCGCCGCGAGGTTTTGCGAATGCTGCTCCACCTTCGCCGTGAGGTCGGCGGTGTCGATATCGCCTTCCTCCGTGCAGCGCACGACGACGACATCCATGCCGGCCATATGGGCGCTCGCCGGATTGGTGCCATGCGCCGAGGACGGGATCAGGCAGACCTTGCGGTGCGCTTCTCCGCGCGAGTGGTGGTAGCGGCGGATGGCGAGCAGGCCGGCATATTCGCCCTGACTGCCGGCGTTCGGCTGCAGCGAGACCCTGTCGAAGCCGGTGATTTCGGCGAGCCATCCCTCCAGTTCGTCGGTCATGGCGCGATAGCCCACGGCATGCTCCGCCGGCGCGAACGGGTGCATGTTCGCCACTTCCGGCCAGCTCACCGGCATCATCTCGGCCGCCGCGTTGAGCTTCATCGTGCACGAGCCGAGGGGGATCATGGTGCGGTCGAGCGCCAGGTCCTTGTCGGCCAGCCGCCTGAGATAGCGCATCATCTCCGTTTCGGAACGGACCTCGTGGAACACCGGCTGCGTCATGAAGTTCTCGCCGCGCCGCCGTTCCGGCAGCATCAGCTCCGCTTCCGAAGGCGGCGTAGCCCCAAACAGGCCCGACAGCGCCTGCAGGTCTTCTTCGACCGAAGTCTGGTCGAAGCTGATCCCGACGCGGTTCTCGTCGATCACGCGGATCAGCCGGCCGGTGCGTTCGGCCTCGGCGGCAATTCTTTTGGCCTGCCCTTCGACCGTCACTGTAACCGTGTCGAATATCTCCTTGCCAGCGACCGCAAATCCGGCCGCCGTGAGCCCGGCCGAAAACCGCGCCGCCGGCGCATGGACCCGCCGTGCCAGGGTCTGCAGACCCTGCGGCCCGTGCCAGATCGCGAAGGCAGCCGCCATGTTTGCCAGCAGCGCCTGCGCCGTGCAGATGTTCGAGGTCGCCTTGTCGCGCCTGATGTGCTGCTCGCGCGTCTGCAGCGCCAGCCGGTATCCCGGCCGCCCTTTGGTGTCGGTCGACTGCCCGACCAGCCGGCCGGGGATCAGCCGCGTCAGCCGGTCCGACACGGCGAGATAGGCGGCGTGCGGACCGCCGTAGCCCATGGGAACGCCGAAGCGCTGCATGGCCCCGACGGCGATGTCGGCGCCCTGTTTTCCCGGTGCTTCGAGCAGCGTCAGCGCCAGCGGGTCGGCGACGACGACGACCAGCGCATCCGCGGCTTTTGCTTTCGCGATCACTGTCGAGTGGTCGTGGAAAACACCGAACGTGTCGGGCCACGGCACGATGACCGCCGCCGTGTCGGCGTCGATCTCGCCACCATTGACCTCGATCCCCAGCGGCTCGGCGCGGGTCTTCACCACGTCCACTATCTGTGGGTGCAGTTCTCCGGCCAGGACGACGCGGCTTCGCTTCTCGCGATGGTGGCGGAACGCGATCCCTACCGCTTCGGCCACCGCGGTCGCCTCGTCCAGCAGCGAGGCCGACGCCACCGGCAGGCCGGTCAGTTCGGTGACCAGCGTCTGGAAATTAAACAGCAGTTCGAGACGGCCCTGGCTGATCTCGGCCTGGTAGGGCGTGTAGGCTGTGTACCAGGCGGGGTTCTCGAACAGATTGCGCTGGATCACCGGCGGCACGCGGCAGCCGTGATAACCTTGGCCGATAAAGCTCTTCAGCACGTGGTTGCGGCCCATCTTCTCGGAAAGCTCGGCCAGCGCCTCGGCCTCGGTCGCCGGACCGGGCAGGTGCAGCGGCCGGTTGAGCCGGATCGATTTCGGCACGGTCTGCGTGATCAGCGTTTCGACGGAGGGCAGGCCGAGCGCGGCGAGCATCGCCCTCGTATCGGCAGGGCCGGGCCCGATATGGCGGCCGGCGAATTCAGCGCGGTTGTCTGTCATGTCCAGTTCCTCAGCCGATCATTGCCTTGTAGCCGGCCTCGTTCATCAGGCCGGTCAACTGGCTGTCGTCGGACAGCTTCATCTTCCACAGCCAGCCGTCGCCGGCGGGCGACGAATTGACCAGCGCCGGGTCGGA
This sequence comes from Allomesorhizobium camelthorni, assembly GCF_011045125.1. Taxonomy (GTDB): domain Bacteria; phylum Pseudomonadota; class Alphaproteobacteria; order Rhizobiales; family Rhizobiaceae; genus Allomesorhizobium; species Allomesorhizobium camelthorni. Next base: position 25,177 of record NZ_JAAKZF010000028.1, read on the forward strand.
GGAGAGCGCGGTGTTGGCCTCGACGATCTCGCCGTCCGCCGGCGCATAGACGTCGGACGCCGCCTTTACCGATTCGACGACGACTGCGACGTCGCCCTTGGCGACCTTGCGCCCGGCCTCCGGCAGTTCCACGAACACCAGGTCGCCTAGCTGCTCCTGCGCATAGTCGGTGATGCCGACGGTCGCGACGCCGCCCTCGACGCGGATCCATTCGTGGTCTTCGGTGTAATAGGTGGTCGCCATGAAAAACTATCCTTTGCGGTAGCGATGCTGCGTGAAGGGAAGGGGATGCGTGTCGACGGCGATCTTGGTGCCGCGCACATCTGCGAAAAGTTTCGTTCCGGGCTTGGCCAAGCCGGACGAGACGTAGCCCATGGCGACCGGGTGCCCGACCGAAGGACCGAAGCCGCCCGACGTGACCCGGCCGGCCGGATTGCCGTTCTCGTCGAAAAGCTGCGCACCGGCGCGCACCGGCTGGCGGCCCTCCGGCTTCAGGCCAACGCGCTTTTCCGCCGGTCCGCGCGCAGCGATCTCACGCAAGGCTTCCGCTCCGATGAAAGCGCCGGCGGCGCGGAGATCCTTGGGAATGGCCCACATCAGCGCCGCACTCGCCGGATCGGTTTCCGGCGTAATGTCCTGCCCGTGCAGGCAAAGCCCGGCTTCGAGCCGCAGGCTGTCGCGCGCCGCAAGCCCGATCCACATGACGCGCTCGTCGGCGAGCAGTTTCTCCACCAGCGCCCGCGCGTCGGCTTCCGGCAGGCCGATCTCGAACCCGTCCTCGCCCGTATAGCCCGACCGGCTCATGAACCAGTTTTGTCGGGGCTCGATGCCGTGCATGAAGGTGAGCGATCCGGTCTCGATCCCGGCGCGGGAAAGCACGGCCCAGGCTTCCGGCCCCTGAATGGCCAGGAACACGCGGTCGAGCAGATCGACCTTGCAGTCTAAGCCCTTCGCCAGATTGCGCAGATGCGCTTCGTCCGCTGCCGCATTGCCTGCATTGGCCACGACCATGAAGCGGTCTGCGCCGAGCCTGGTGACGATCAGGTCGTCCAGGATGCCGGCCTGATCGTTCAGGAAGAAAGTCAGCTTCGATTGCGAAACTTCGAGGCCATTGGCGTCGAGCGGGCAGGCCTTCGACAGCAGCGCCGCGGCGTCCGGCCCGGACACTTCGAACAGCTTCATGTGGGAAATATCGAACAGCCCTGCCTGTTCGCGTGTGTGAAGGTGCTCCTTCATCACGCCGGCAGGATAGGTCAGCGGCATCGACCAGCCCGCGAACGCTCCGAAGCGCGCGCCTGCCGACCTGTGCAGATCATCGAGGGGTAGTGTTCTTGTCGATCCGTCGGTCATGACTTCTCCAGAGCGCACGCAAGCGGCCGCTATGGCGGCCATTCCGTGCCCCTCTGTCTGAAGCCTGAGAGACTCGCGCAACCGGAACTCTGTCGGCGACGCTTACACCTTCGGCGCGGGGTCCAGCCCCGACTTTCCAGAGTGTCTTTCCCGTCTACGGTTCTTTTTGCCTGAGAGATTTCGGGCGATTTCCCCTTCGGCGGCAGCTCTCGCTGCTCTCTCCCGCAAACAGGTAGGGACTCGAAAGCCCCTCGACGGCCCGTGTGTAGCTCATGCCCGACACTTTGTCACGTGCTTGCGACATGGCTTTCAACAACCCTTCGCTAACCACGCCCTTTACCTGTTCTTCAAACCAATGCTGCTAGTCTTGCTCCCGGCTTGGAGGCGGCAATGACCGCTTTCGTTGGTTTGGGGACGGGAAAATGGGCGAAGGCATCGTGGCTGCACCCGTTGGCGGACTTGCAGCGAAGAACCGCATCACCGCTGACGACGTGCTCCTGCTGCGCGGCCAGGTGTTCCGCGACGGTGTCGTCACATCCGAAGAGGCCGAATCACTGTTCGCGCTCGACGTTTCCGCGATCGAGAAATGCGCGGAATGGCCGGTCTTCTTCATCGAGGCGATCACCGACTATATCGTCCATCAGGAAAAGCCCTCCGGCTACGTCTCGGCCGCCAATGCCGAGTGGCTGATCGGCGTCGTCTCGCGCGACGGCGTGGTCGACACGCGGGCCGAACTCGAACTTCTGGTGACGGTGCTGGAAAAGGCGAAGTTCTCGCCGGACAAGCTCTCGGCCTACGCGCTGCAGCAGGTCATGCATGCGGTCGTGGACGGCAAGGGGGCATTGACCAAGGGCGGCGAGCTTGCGCCCGGTCGCATCACCAGGGGCGAAGTCGATCTGCTGCGCCGGATCCTTTACGCCTTCGGCGGCGACGGCAACATCGCCATAACCCGCGCCGAGGCCGAGGTGCTGCTGACGATCAACGAGCGCGCCGCCGGCGCCCAGAACGATCCGTCGTGGAACGACCTTTTCGTCAAGGCGATGGCCAATTTCGTCATGTGCGGATCGGGCTACGAGGCGCCGACGCGCGAGAAGGCACTGCACCAGGATGCCTTCGTTGACGCGCCTGAAGCTGGCATCGGAAGCTTTTTCGCACGCATGGCCGCTGGCAGCGTCGCCGGCATACTCGACGCCTACAGCCCGTCGGCGAGCATCGACACCGATTGGGAAGCCCACAATCTTTCGCGCGAGGCGCAGGCCCGCCGCGCCGAAGCCATAGACGCCTGCGAAGCCAGGTGGCTGGTCGAGCGGATCGGCGGCAAGCCGGCGCTGCACGAAAACGAGCGCGCACTGCTGAAGTTCATCAAGCAGGTGTCGCCGTCCATCCACCCCGACCTGCTGCCGCTGATCGACAGGGTGGCCTGAAGCAGATCCGGTTAGCGAGTTGCGCCCAGCCGTTCCACGTCGTTCTGCAAACGGTTGATCAACTGGCCGGTTTCGGCGTGCAGCAGCACCAGGCGGGCGAGTTGAGCGTTGACGAGATCGGCTCTTTGAGAAGCATCTCTCTCTTCCGAGGGCGCGATACCGACGCCGTGGAGTATCCATGAAAGGCTGACGCCGAGCAGGCCGGACAGTTTTGTCAGCCGGTGCGAACCGGGCTGCGAGCGGTCGCTTTCCCATGCCTGGACTGTCGCCGTCTTCACCCCAAGCCGCAGGGCAAGCTCCTTAAGGCTGAGTCCGCTTCCCTCGCGGGCTCGCGACAGACGGCCGCCGATCGTGTCGAGATCCGGCGTTTCTTCGTAAATGTTCGTGGTGTCGGACACCCGATATACCTCCTGTGGTGGCTGAAATCGCCGCGCCCGCAATGAGCGTGGATCGGACGACAATAATGGCGGACAGGAGTTGGGAGTACAACCCTCTCGAAGGAATTATCGAGCAAACGCTTGTATTTAAGTGGGAATTCTTTGACTGGAGACCAGCTAAGGTTTGTTGAGATTCAGGTCAGGCCGAGCCGGAATCGAAGATAGGCGTGCCGCGACCAAAATGGTGGATTTCGAGAACCGGAGCGGAGCGCACTTTCGGATACGTGAGCACTGGCAGCGCAGAAAGCCGCCATTGCAGGCCGGCATCACCTGAATCTTCAAATTCCGCCATACCAGTCGTAACCATTATCCTCCCAATAACCGCCCTTGCCGCCGCCGATTGCGCTGAAAGTGTCGACCAGCTCGATCCGGTGCAGATATTTGGGCATTTTGTAGCCGAGTTGCCGCTCGACCCGGACCCGCAGCGGCGCGCCGTTCTCGACCGGCAGCGGCTTGCCGTTGAGGCCGTAGGCAAGGATGGTCTGCGGATGGCGCGCGTCGATCAAATCGACCGAGCCGTAATACTTGATGTCGCCCGCCAGGCCCTGCTCGATCGGATCCATGCAATGGAAGACGGCATAGCGCGCCTGCGGCTTCACCTTCGCCTCGTCGAGCACCAGTGACAGCGGCACCCCCGTCCATTTGGCGATGCAGCTCCAGCCCTCGACGCAGTCGTGCCGGGTGATCTGCGTCCGTGATGGCATTGCGAGCAGTTGCGCGCGCGACAGCGACAGCGGCTTTTCCACGAGGCCCGTGACCTCCAGCCGCCAGTCGGCGAAATCGTTGCGCAAAAGCCCCTTGTAGAATTCGTCGTCCGGCGCGGTCACGCCGTTGGGTCGCTGCGGCTGGCGGATGTCGGCCTCGGTGAATTCCTGCGCCAGCGCATCGCGGCCGGTTATCAGCCGTTGCACGCGGTAGGTGAGCCCGTTGGTGCCTTCCATGAAATCGCGCACCGCGCTGTCGCGGGCGAGCCCGTCGAAGACGTCGCAGCCGGACAGCGCCAGGCCGGACGCCCCGATGCCGGCGGCGGTCAGGAATTTACGGCGGCTTATCTGGAATTTCTGCATGGTCACGCGCTCCTTCCGGAATTGGTTTCGCCATCAATAGGCGGGTCGGTGCGGTACCAGCCGGTGACGATCGAGCGCAGTTCGTTGATCGGCCCGGCGGCAAGGATCATCAGCATGTGGATGATGAAGAAGCCGACCAGGAGCAGCATTGCGGCGAAGTGGATTGTGCGCGCCGTCTGGCGCCCGCCCAGCGCATCAGCCAGGAACGGGATCGCGGCGTTCATCGTCGGCGACATCGCCAGCCCGGTCAGGATCATCAGCGGCAGCAGGATGAAGAGCACGCCGCCATAGGCGAGCTTCTGCGGCGTGTTGTATTCGCGCGCATGGTGAAAGCGCAGCCGCACATGGCTGGCTATGTCGCCCGGCAGCCGCCTCAAATCTTGGAGCTGCGGAGCTAGGTCGCGGCGCAGATGGCCATTAGCGAGGCTGGCCGCAAGCCACACGAGCAGCGTGACGACGAGGATCCAGGCGAAGAAGAAATGCACCACGCGCCCGGTCGCCAGATCCTGGTAGGACGGGATCGTCGCCCAGGCCGGAAAGCCACGCCCGACCGGCGTGTCTCCAACCCAGGAGAGCCCGAGCACGCCGCTCGTGTCGAAGCGCTGGCCGAACACTCGCGTATAGCCGACCGGACCTTCCGGCGTGTTTTCCGCCCTGATCGCGAGGATTTCATTGTCGAAGCCGAACCCGGACTGGTCGCCGATATAAAGCGTCGGGTGCGCGTTGAAGATCTGCAAGCCGCTGAGCAGCAGGAAAAACAGCGAGATTGCCCAGACCCAGTGGGTGAGGCGGGTCCAGGCCGATTGCCGGTAGACCAGCGTCCCGGCCTCGGCGGACGCGGAAGCTGCGTCGGCCATTTCGCGGATATGCGGGTTGTCCATGCGCGGTTCCTCCCTGCGGCTCGGCGGCCGCAACGTTTATGAGACTGCCGCTAAGATACGCTTCGCCCTAATGGCGTGTTTCAGGCCAGGAGTGAAATTTTCGCGAGCCCGCCGTTACGCGCCAAGCTTCGCCGCATGCCACCTGAGGTGATCTTCCATGAAGGTCGAGATGAAGAAATAGGAATGGTCGTAGCCTTCCTGCATGCGCAGCGTCAGCGGAATGCCGGCCTTTGCGCAAGCCGCTTCGAACAGCCACGGCCGCAGCCCGTCGTCGAGAAAGCCGTCCGCCGTGCCCTGGTCGACCAGAAACTCCGGAAAGCGATAGCCGTCCTCGACCAGCGCACAGGCGTCGTATGCCCGCCACGCGGCCTCGTCCGGTCCGAGATATTTTTCGAGCGCCGGCTTCGACCATCCGGCGGTCATCGGATTGACGATCGGCGCGAAGGCCGAGCAGCTTTTGAAATGGCCCGGATTTCTCAGCGCCATCGTCAGCGCGCCGTGCCCGCCCATGGAGTGGCCGAAGATCGCCTGCCTATCCATGTCGACCGGGAAGTTTTCGCCGATGAGCGTCGGAAGCTCCTCCATGACATAGGAATACATGCGGTAGTTCTTCGCAAAGGGCGCCTGCGTCGCGTCGACATAGAAGCCTGCGCCGCAGCCGAACTGCCAGTTGTCCTTCTCGTCGGGCACCTCGGCGCCGCGCGGGCTGGTGTCGGGGCAGACGACGATCAGCCCGAGTTCGGCGGCCATGCGCCGGTATTCGCCCTTGTCCATGACGTTCTGGTGCGTGCAGGTCAGGCCGGACAGGTACCAGACGACCGGGCAGTGCTGTTCCACCGCCTGAGGCGGCGCGAATACCGCGAAATTCATGTCGCAGGCGCAGGCCTCCGACGCATGCGAATAGACGCCCTGGATGCCGCCATGGGATTTTGAGAGAGAGATTGGTTTCAAGGTTCAGGCCCGATCAGTTGCGTTTCGATGTTGAGGCTTCGCGCCAGCGAGGCCAGGCGTTTGTCAGCCGTCGCCAACGGCTCGCGCCGTTCAAGCGCCAGCGCAAGGTAGAGGCAGTCGTAGATGGCGTGACTGTTTGCGAGCGCGATCTCCGTTCCGACGCCCAAGAGATGTCCGTCATCGGCAAATTCAAAGATTGCGTCCTGGATACTCTGGATGCCGTCGCGAAATTGGTCATGTGTGATCAGTCCTACGCGCACATATTTCAACAGAGCATGGGTGGTTTCGATCCTTATCAGAGCGGGCGCTCGCAAGTCCGACCGGGCTAAAATCGCTTTGGCCGAGGCAGTCAAGGGCGTCTGTACGCACCAGTACGTAGCGACGTTTGCATCAATGATCATTATCGAGGCCCGGTACATAGGGCCTTGCATCCCGTTCGGCGCGCGCCTCCTCCATGATGCGAAGCGCGGTTTCCAGATCCACCGGTTGGGATCGAGAGCGTATTTCGTCCATGCGGCGAATAATCTCTTCTCGCGACGGTTTGGCTTTTTCGGCTAAGGCCTCGCGGGCAAGCTGCTCTGCCGATTTACCCTCGCTCCGGGCCTGTTGCTTAAATCGCTCGAGTACATCGTCCGGAATGTTTCTGATCACCATACTGCCCATCACAAATCTCTCCCTGATATCGTAATGATATCATTTGTGCGCCGGCTCCTCAACTCAATCAACCTCAATTCCCAGTTCCGCGAGCGGCAGAACGGGCACCACCACGGCGCGTTTCTCGATTTCCGCATCGATGTCTGCGATCGGCGGGTTCTCCGTTTCTATCCACTGGATCATCTCGGAAAACTCGGCTCGCGGCATGGTGCGCGAGAATGTCAGCATGCCGCCTTTCTCGATCACGGTGTGGCCGTTGACCACGATGCTCTCGGCCACCACGGTCCAGCTTGGTCCAAACGTCTTGACCATGATGTACATGGTCTTCGCCTTCACCGGCCCGACGCCGCCCGCCAGGCAGGCTTCGTAGAACATGAGATGCGTCGCGGCCGAAGGACGGGTCCGCACCTCGCAATAATAGTCGTGCAGCACTGAGGCGCGGCGATAGTCGCCGATGAAGGGCGATCCGAAAGTCGACCAGAAGATCTGCGGTATCGACGCGCCGTTGACGATCGCTTTCTTCTTTGCGGTCCAGACGAGCCCGCCGGAATCCTCGAACCCGAAGTCCTGATCCAGTTTCACGTCGCGGTCGGCGCCCGGCTGTGTGAGCCAGGAAACGGAAACGGTTCCGATGAAATGCACTGGCATGAAACGGTCCTCCTCATCGCTTAAGTTGCAAGCGCAGACCTTAATCCGGATCGCGGTCGGCGTGGAGAATTCTTTGCAACCTGGGCGATGCGCCAGTGTGGGCGCTATTCCGTCGCCTTGATCGCCTTGCGCGCCATCTGGTCCAGCGCGCCCAGAAAGCGCGAGCGGTCGGCGGGCGTGAAGCCGGCATTGTAGCCCTTGCTCTCGCCGGTCTCGCGCAGATGCTGCTTCAGGTCGCGCATAGCCACAGCCATGCCGATCGTCTCGGGCGTGAACGGCTTTCCGGTCGGGCCGAGCACATACGCCCCCAGCGCCACCGCGCGCGCCGCCAGCGGAATGTCGGCCGTGATGACGATGTCGTTGGCTTTCGCATTCTCGACGATCCAGTCGTCGGCGGCGTCTGCGGCGGTCTTCGGCACCACGACATGCCTGATCATCGGGTCGCGCGACGGCCTCAGGCCCCCATTCGACACGAAGGTAACGACCAGCCCGAGCCGCTCGGCGACCTTCTCCACCTCCGCCTTCACCGGGCAGGCATCGGCGTCGACATAGATGATCGGCTGTTCCATCGGCACTATGGCTGAAGGTTCCTGGCCAGCGCCGCGCCCGCGCCGAGCGCGCGCAGCTTTCCTGTGGCGACAGCGCGCGACAGCGGCGCCATCCCGCAATTGGTGCAGGGCTGGATGCGCTCGGCGTCGGCATATCCCAGCGCCTCGGCGATGGTCGCGGCCACCTGTTCGGGCGTCTCGACCAAGTTCGACGCCACGTCGATAACGCCGACCAGCAGTTCCTTGTCCGGCAGCAGCGAAATCAGCGAGATCGGCACGCGCGAGTTGGCGCATTCCAGCGAGACCTGGCGGATCGAAGATGCGTTGATGGCGGGAAAAATCGCCTCATATTGCCGCCATTCCGACCCCAGCGTCTCCTTCCATTTCAGATTGGCCTCGATGCCGTAGCCGTAGCAGATATGCACCGCCGTCGCGCAGCGCAGTCCCCGCGCGGCGCGCTCCAGCGCGGCGATGCCCCAATCGTTCACCTCGGCCATGAACACGTTGAAGGCCGGCTCGTCGAACTGGATCACGTCGACGCCCGCAGCCTCCAGCTCCAGCGCCTCCTCGTTCAGGATTTCCGCAAAAGCCATAGCCATGTCGGCCCGCCGGCCGTAATGAGCGTCGGCCAGCGTATCGCAGATGGTCATCGGGCCGGGCAGGGTGAATTTCAGGCGCTTCTTGGTGTGCTGGCGGCAGAATGCGGCCTGGTCGCCATGCACCGGGCCGCTGCGCCGCAGCTTGCCGGTCACCGTCGGCACATCCGCCTCATAGCGGTTGTTGCGGATGCCCATTTTGGTCATCAGCGTCCAGTCGATGCCTTCCACCGTCTCAAGGAAGCCGTGCACGAAATGCGTGCGGAACTGCTCGCCGTCCGACACCGTCTCGATGCCGGCGTCCTCCTGCTCCTTGATCCAGATCAGCGCCGCGTCGCGCTTGCCGCTGTCCAGCGCTTCGCCCTCCAGCTTCCATTTCGGCCAGAGCTTTTCGGTCTCGGCCAGCCATCCCGGTTTCGGCAGACTGCCGGCTATCGTCGATGGGAAGAGCATGTGCATACCTCCTCGGTGGACGGCGTGTGGCAGTTGCTAACTAATCTGCCGGCGGAGTTGAGCTTACAGCGACCTTAATAGATGACCACGCTCCTGATGCTCTCGCCTTTGTGCATCAGGTCGAAACCCTTGTTGATGTCGTCGAGCGGCATCGTGTGGGTGATCATCGGGTCGATCTGGATCTTTCCGTCCATGTACCAGTCGACGATCTTCGGCACGTCGGTGCGGCCGCGCGCGCCGCCGAAGGCGGTGCCCATCCAGGTTCGCCCGGTGACCAGCTGGAACGGCCTGGTCGCGATTTCCTGGCCGGCGCCGGCCACCCCGATGACCACGGACTTGCCCCAGCCGCGATGGCTCGCTTCCAGCGCCTGGCGCATCACCTTCACATTGCCGGTGCAGTCAAACGTGTAGTCGGCCCCGCCGATCTGGTCCGCGCCGCGCTTGGTCATGTTGACGAGGTAAGGCACGATGTCGCCGTCGATCTCCTTCGGATTGACGAAATGTGTCATGCCGAAGCGTTCGCCCCATGCCTTGCGGTCATTGTTGATGTCGACGCCGATGATCATGTCGGCCCCGGCGAGTTTCAGGCCCTGCAGGACGTTGAGCCCGATGCCGCCCAGCCCGAACACCACCGCCGTCGCGCCGATCTCGACCTTGGCCGTGTTGATCACCGCGCCGATGCCGGTGGTGACGCCGCAGCCGATGTAGCAGATCTTGTCGAAGGGCGCGTCGGGATTGACCTTGGCCAGCGCGATCTCTGGCAACACAGTGAAATTGGAGAAGGTCGAGCAGCCCATGTAGTGAAAGATCTTCTCGCCGCCGACCGAGAACCGGCTCGAGCCATCCGGCATCAGCCCTTGGCCCTGTGTCGCGCGAATAGCCGTGCAGAGGTTGGTTTTCCTGGACAGGCAGGACGGGCACTGCCGGCATTCCGGCGTGTAGAGCGGGATGACGTGGTCGCCCTTCTTCAGCGAACTGACGCCGCGGCCGACATCGACCACCACGCCGGCGCCCTCATGGCCCAAAATCGCCGGAAAGATGCCTTCCGGGTCCGCGCCCGACAGCGTGAACTCATCGGTGTGGCAGATGCCGGTCGCCTTGATCTCGACCAGAACCTCGCCCTCGCGCGGTCCCTCCAGGTCGACTTCCATGATTTCCAGCGGTTTTCCGGCCCCGACAGCCACGGCGGCGCGTGTTTTCATCTTCTTGCTCCCATACGGATTCGGTCGGCAAAGTTTCAGCTTTTCACCGCCCGATCAAGCACTCATGACGTGTAGAGCGCCGGCTTTCGGCATAGCCGGGACGCGGTTCCCGCGCTAAGCATCCGCCATGGCGGCAAATCTCCTGCTTGCGGCGATTCTGAACCTCTTGACCTTCCTCATCCATGCGATGGGGCTGGTGGCGCTTACCCGCCTCATGGACTTCCTCGTCGCGCGCCCTGTTCTGGAAAATCGCTCATGGGCCAAAGTGGTGGCTCTGCTGGCGCTGGCGTCGGGTCTCATGATCCTCCTCTGCGTGGAAATGGCCCTGTGGGCGGCAGGCCTGGTCGGCGTCGGCGCCTTTGCCGATTTCGACACCGCCTTCTATTTCTCGACTTCGGCTTTCGCGACCATAGGCTTCGGCGACGTCGCCCCGGCCGAGAAATGGCGTTTGCTCGCCTCACTGGAGGGCGTCACCGGCTTCCTGATCATCGGCTGGTCGGCGGCCTATATGGTCACTTCCGGAATCCGCTTCGGCCCGTTCCAACGCGACATGCATTTTTGAGCCGCTCGCATGATGACGTTTCGGGCGCTTGAGACATTCCCGCTTAGCCCATAGAACGGAGCGCCACGCCGGGAGGGACGCCGCTCGCATGTTCAAGAAAATCCTGATCGCCAATCGCGGCGAGATCGCCTGCCGCGTCATCAAGACCGCGAAGAAAATGGGCATTGCGACGGTCGCCGTCTATTCCGACGCCGACCGCGATACGATCCATGTCGAGATGGCGGACGAGGCGGTGCATATCGGGCCGGCGGCTGCGTCGCAAAGCTATCTCCTGCCAGAGAAGATCATCGAAGCCTGCAAGGCCACCGGCGCCGAAGCGGTGCATCCAGGCTACGGCTTCCTTTCCGAGCGCGCCTCCTTCTGCGAGGCGCTGGAAGCCGAGGGCATAATCTTCATCGGCCCAAAACCCAAGGCGATCCGCGCCATGGGTGACAAGATCGAATCGAAGAAATTCGCCAACGCCGCGAAGGTCTCCACCGTTCCTGGTTTTCTCGGCGTCATCGAAGACGCCGCCCATGCGGAAAAGATCGCCGGCGAGATCGGCTATCCTGTCATGATCAAAGCCTCGGCCGGCGGCGGCGGCAAGGGCATGCGCATCGCCTGGTCGAAGCGTGAGGTGCGCGACGGCTTCCAGTCATCCAGGAACGAGGCCAAGAGCTCGTTCGGGGACGACCGCGTCTTCATCGAAAAGTTCATCGTCGATCCGCGCCACATCGAGATCCAGGTCCTGGGCGACGCCCACGGCAATTGCATCTATCTCGGCGAGCGCGAATGCTCGATCCAGCGCCGCAACCAGAAAGTCGTGGAGGAAGCGCCGTCGCCCTTTCTCGACGAGAAGACACGGCGTGCCATGGGTGAGCAGGCGGTCGCGCTGGCCAAGGCCGTCGACTATCAGAGTGCGGGCACGGTCGAATTCATCGTCGACGCGGAGAAAAACTTCTATTTCCTTGAAATGAATACGCGTTTGCAGGTCGAGCATCCGGTGACGGAACTCGTCACCGGCATCGACCTGGTCGAGCAGATGATCCGGATCGCGGCAGGCGAGAAGCTGGCGATAAAACAAAACGACGTGAAGTTGACCGGTTGGGCGGTCGAAAGCCGGCTCTATGCCGAAGATCCGTACCGCAACTTCCTGCCGTCGATCGGCCGCCTGACGCGCTACCGCCCGCCGGAGGAAGGCAAATCCGGCGACATCGTCATCCGCAACGATACCGGCGTCACCGAAGGCTCCGAGATTTCGATGCACTACGATCCGATGATCGCAAAACTCTGCACCTGGGCGCCCGACCGGCTGCAGGCCATCGACGCCATGTCGGAGGCGCTCGACGAATTCGTGGTCGACGGCATCGAGCACAACATCCCGTTCCTCGCCGCTCTGATGCGGCATCCGCGCTGGCGCGAGGGCCGCATCTCAACGGCTTTTATCGCCGAGGAATATCCGGACGGCTTTGCGGCGATCGTTCCGGACGCCGATGAAAAGGCGGTGCTGGCGGCGGTCGCAGCCGCCGTCGAGCTTCTACGCCGCGACCGGCTCGACCGGCTGTCGGGCAGGCTGGCGCCGCATTCCGGCGCGCTGAAACCCGACTGGGTGGTCCGCCTCGGCAATGAATATCTGAACGTTGCGCTCGGCGAAGGCATGGTTTCGATTCCGCTCGAAATGGATATGTCGGTGGAGGAGGGCGCTCCGCTGACGGTGGCGTCGGACTGGCGGCCTGGCGAGCCGGTCTGGCGAGGAACCGTCGGCGGGCGGCAGGTCGCCGCGCAAATCCGCCCCGTCGAGAACGGCGTCCGCATCGCCTGGAAGGGCATGGCGGCGACGGCTCGTGTGATGCGCCCGCGCACCGCCGAGCTCGACCGCCTGATGCCGGCGAAGATCGCGCCCGACACTTCGAAGCTGCTGCTCTGCCCGATGCCGGGACTGGTGGTCTCGATCCTCGTTGCAGAGGCGCAGGAAGTGAAGGCCGGCGAAATGCTGGCGGTGGTCGAGGCGATGAAGATGGAAAACGTGCTGCGCGCCGAGCGCGATCTGACCGTCGCGAAGATCAACGCAAAACCCGGCGACAGCCTGGCCGTCGACGCCGTTATCATGGAGTTCTTGTAGGATGGACGTATCGTCGGGCCGCCAGGCCGTTCTCTTCGACCTCGACGGAACCCTGACGGACCCGTTCGTCGGCATCACCAGGTCGCTCGGCTACGCCTTGGAAAAGCTCGGCCGCGCCGCGCCGGCGGCGGATGACCTGCGCTGGTGCATCGGTCCGCCGATCCAGTCCTCCTTCGCGGTGCTGCTCGAAACCGAGGACGCCGCGGTGATCGGCGAGGCCGTCCGGCTCTACCGCGAGCGTTACGCGGCAATCGGCAAGTTCGAGAACACGCTGATCGAAGGCATTCCCGAGGTGCTGGCCGAACTCGTCGCCGACGGCTTTTTCCTGGCGGTCGCGACCTCGAAACTGAAGACCTATGCCGGCGAAATCATCGATCATTTCGACCTTCGCCGCTATTTCAGCGTGGTCCACGGCTCCGAACTGGACGGCCAAAACTCCGTCAAGGCCGAACTCATTTCCCATATACTCGCCGTCGAAGCTCTCGACGCCCGCCGCACCGTGATGATTGGCGACCGCGCGCACGATGTCGCCGGCGCCAACGCCAACGGCGTCTTGGCCATCGGGGTGCTCTGGGGCTATGGCGACCGGCAGGAACTCGAGACCGCCGGCGCGGCGCGCATCATCGCCAGCCCGGCCGAACTGCGGGGATCGATCGCCGCGCTGCTTTGAGTGGGCGCCGGAGGCTGGGAACGGCACGTAGCAGTGTCGACTTTGCAGCTTTTCTCGTTTTCTGTATAATTCGAAGCATTCGAATGTTTCGGAGGTTCGGAGATGCGCGTCACGTCGGCAGAGTTCATCAAGAAATACGGCAGCGTCACCGATGCTGCGCTGTCCGAGCCGGTGACGATCACCCGCAACGGCCGCCCGCGGCTGGTGCTGATCTCGGCGGACGAATATGAGCGGCTGAAGCGACGCGATCGGCGGGTCGTGTCGATCGAAGACATCACCGATGAAGACCTGAAACTCATCGAAGATTCCAGAATGGAAGCCGGACATGAGGAACTCGACGAAGAATTAAAGGGCTGGCGGCCTTGACTTGGCCGGACCCTAAGCCCGGTCTGGTTATACGATATTCCTATCTCTGGCTTTCCGAAGCCGCTTCTGGCCGCGAAGAAGGCTTGAAAGACCGCCCGTGTGCGATCGTTGTCGTCGCAGCCGGCGTTGGCGAGCGAAAACGCGTTCTGGCGTTGCCAATAACCCATTCGCCGCCCAGAGACATGGAATTTGCTATCGAATTGCCGCAAGAGACGAAACGACGGCTCCGCCTCGACGATCAACGTTCTTGGATCATGTTGAGTGAATGGAATGACTTCCTGTGGCCTGGCCCAGACCTTCGTCCGCTACAGGGAAGAAGCCGGAGACAGTGGCGCTCGGCTATCTGCCACCAGGTCTATTTGAACACGTGCGGCAACGCTTCCTGACGCTTGCGCGCAAACAGTTAGCCAAACGGGTTAGCCGCACAGAATAAAGCCCGGACATATTCCGGTTGCGCTGCGCATTCAAAAGCCTGTGGCCGGCGTCCATTCAGGCTGGACTGGCGCGGCGCGTTCCCGGACAATACATCTCACCTTTCCCCTGAGTCCTTCGAGCGGCAAAAACCATGGCGGATGAGAGACTTCCACGCGATCCGCTGATGCGGGAGGCGATGGCCAGAACGGCAGCGCCGGCTCCAGCCAGCCGCGCGTTTATCCATCTGCGCGTCCATTCGGCCTATTCGCTGCTCGAAGGCGCGCTGCCGATCGGCAAGATCGTCGGCCATGCCGTCAAGGACGGCGCGCCGGCCATCGCCATCACCGACACCAACAATCTGTTCGGCGCGCTCGAATTCGCCCAGAAGACGGTGAAGGAAGGCATCCAGCCCATCATCGGCTGCCAGGCCGACCTGCTTTTCGCCGGCGAGACCAGCGAAGCTTCAAGAAGCAACGGCCACCGCCGCCAAGGGCCGGACCTCTATCCGGTCGTGCTCATCGCCGCCACCGAGGCCGGCTACGGCAATCTGGTGCGCCTGGTCAGCCGCGCCTATCTCGACACGCCACCCGGCGAGCCCGTCCAGATCACCACCGAATGGCTGGCCGGCATGTCGGACGGGCTAATCTGCCTCACCGGCGGACCGCGCGGGCCGATCGGCGCAGCGCTCAAGGCCGGCCATGCGGATCTCGCCGAAAGCCGGCTGCAATCGCTGATCTCGCTGTTTTCCGACCGGCTCTATGTCGAGCTTGAACGCGTCTCCGGCTACGACCGCGCCGTCGAGGCCGCCACCGTGAACCTCGCCTACCGCCTCGCTTTGCCGCTGGTCGCCACCAACGAGGCGTTTTTCCCCGCCCGCGAGGATTACGAGGCGCATGACGCGCTGATCGCCATCGCCGAGGGCGCGGTGATCGCCTCGGACGAGCGGCGGCGGCTCTCGCCCGACAATTTCCTCAAGAGCCAGAAGGAGATGGCGGAGCTTTTTGCCGATCTGCCCGAAGCGGTCGACAATACGGTCGAGATCGCCATGCGCTGCTCCTTCTATCCCAGGAAGCGCGCGCCGATCCTGCCGCGCTTCACCGGCGGCGACGAAGCCGACCCGACCGCCGCGCTCAAGGCCGAGGCGGACGAACTGCGCCGCCAGGCCCGCGAAGGCCTGCGAATGCGCTTCGAGACCGCCGGGCTGACGCAAGGCTACAGCGAGGGGCAGTACCGCGAACGGCTGGAATTCGAGCTCGGCATCATCGAGCGCATGAAATTCCCCGGCTACTTCCTCATCGTCGCCGACTTCATCAAATGGGCGAAGGCGCAAGGCATTCCTGTCGGTCCCGGCCGCGGCTCGGGCGCCGGCTCGCTCGTCGCCTACGCGCTCACCATCACCGACATCGACCCGCTGCGCTTCTCGCTGCTGTTCGAGCGCTTCCTGAACCCTGACCGCGTCTCGATGCCCGACTTCGACATCGATTTCTGCCAGGACCGCCGCGAGGAGGTGATCCGCTACGTCCAGGGCAAATACGGCCGCGACCAGGTCGGCCAGATCATCACCTTCGGCACGCTGCAGGCGCGTGCGGTGTTGCGCGACGTCGGTCGCGTGCTGCAGATGCCCTACGGCCAGGTCGACCGCCTCTGCAAAATGGTGCCGCAGAACCCGGCCAATCCCGTGAAACTCGCCGAAGCGGTCGCCAACGAGCCGCGCTTCACCGAGGAGGCGGAGAAGGAGCCGATCGTCCAGACACTGCTCGACATGGCGATGAAGCTGGAAGGCCTCTACCGCCACGCCTCGACCCACGCCGCCGGCATCGTCATCGGCGACCGGCCGCTGTCGGAACTGGTGCCGATGTATCGCGATCCGCGCTCCGACATGCCGGTCACCCAGTTCAACATGAAGCTGGTCGAGGACGCCGGCCTCGTCAAATTCGACTTTCTCGGCCTGAAGACGCTCACCGTGCTCGAAACCACGGTCAAGCTGCTGCGCCGCCGCGGCGTCGAGATCGACCTGGCAAAGCTCCCGCTCGACGACGAAAAGACCTACG
This sequence comes from Allomesorhizobium camelthorni, assembly GCF_011045125.1. GTDB lineage: Bacteria > Pseudomonadota > Alphaproteobacteria > Rhizobiales > Rhizobiaceae > Allomesorhizobium > Allomesorhizobium camelthorni. The sequence continues at coordinate 41,552 of NZ_JAAKZF010000028.1, forward strand.
CCATGCTGTCGCGCGGCGAGACGGTCGGCATCTTCCAGGTGGAATCGGCCGGCATGCGCAAGGCGCTGATCGGCATGAAGCCCGACCGCATCGAGGACATCATCGCGCTGGTGGCGCTCTACCGCCCCGGCCCGATGGAGAACATCCCGACCTACAACGCCCGCAAGCATGGCGAGGAGGAGATCGCCTCCATCCACCCGATGATCGACCATCTGGTCCGCGAGACCCAGGGCGTCATCGTCTACCAGGAACAGGTCATGCAGATCGCGCAGGAGCTTGCCGGCTATTCGCTCGGCGAAGCCGATCTCTTGCGCCGCGCCATGGGCAAGAAGATCCGCTCCGAGATGGACCAGCAGCGCGCCCGCTTCGTCTCGGGTGCGATGGAGAAGGGTCTCGCCAAGCCGCAGGCCGACTTCATCTTCGACCTCCTGGCAAAATTCGCCGATTACGGCTTCAACAAATCGCACGCCGCGGCCTATGCGGTCGTCTCCTACCAGACCGCCTTCATGAAGGCGCATTATCCCGTCGAGTTTTTGGCCGCGTCGATGACGCTCGACATGGGAAACACCGACAAGCTTGCCGATTTCCGCCAGGACGCGATGCGCATGGGCATAGACGTCGTGCCGCCCTCGGTCATGACCTCGTTCGGCGATTTCGAGGTCGAGGAAAACCGCATCTTCTACGCGCTGGCCGCCCTGAAAGGCGTCGGCGAGGCGGCGGTCGAGCACATCGTCGAAAAGCGCCGCGAAAAGCCCTTCGCCAGCCTCGCCGATTTCTGCGAGCGCATCGACCCGAAGATCGTCGGCAAGCGCGTCTTCGAAAGCCTGATCACCGCCGGCGCGCTGGATTGCTTCGGCCATGAGCGCGCCGCCATGATGGCGGGCGTCGAGCGCATGATGGGGCTCGCCGCCCGCGCCCAGGAAAACGCCGCTTCCGGCCAGGCCGACATTTTCGGCGTCTCGCTCGCCGGCCAGTCGCAGACGCTCATCCTGCCCGCGGCCGACCCGTGGCTGCCGGCCGACCGCCTGCACCGCGAATTCCAGGTCGTCGGCTTCTACCTCTCGGCCCATCCGCTCGACGAGTACAAGGCGGTGCTGGAGCGAATGCGGGTGCAGAACTACGCCGATTTCTCGCTGGCCGTGAAGCGCGGCGCCTCCGCTGGCCGGCTCGCCGGCACCGTCACCTCCAGGCAGGAGCGAAAGACGCGCACCGGCAACAAGATGGGCGTCGTGGCGCTCAGCGACACCACCGGCCAGTACGAAGCGGTGCTGTTTTCGGAAGGGCTGGCGCAATATCGCGATTTGCTCGAGGCCGGCCGCTCGGTGGTCATCACCGTCGCCGCCGAGGACCGGCCGGAAGGCATAAACCTGCGCATCCAGACCGTGCATTCGCTGGAGGACGAGGCAAGCCGCGTCCAGAAGGCGCTGCGCATCTTCGTCCGCGACGACCGCCCGGTGCCGGCGCTGCAAAGCCAACTGACCGTCAAGGGCGACGGCCAGGTCAGCGTCGTGGTGATAAAGCCGGAAGGGCAGGGCGAGATCGAGATCGGCCTCCCCGACCGCTACCGCATCTCGCCCCAGATCGCCTCCGCCATGCGCGCCGTACCGGGGGTGGTGGAGGTGGAACTGGTGTGAGGGGACTCCTTGATTCACCCCATGCGCAGAGGTCAACCGAATATAGAACAGGCATTGGCGGACGGCGATGCACTTGGTTGGGCGCGAGTTATTACTGTCGGGAACAAAAATGAACTTGGCGTTGCATCTTGGAACGTTCGTGACATTATCTCCGAAATTGTCCCAGCGCGTTGATTCGAGGAAAAATGCCGTGTTCAGATCGCCGCCATCATCTTGCGGTGGCAGCAGAATGAATGTCGACAATTCATGTGCATCATTCTAGCATCCGACTGCCTAGTCTGCTCTTGAGCGTCGGCACCGAACGCAAGCTGATTCAGAATGACCCTGCTGACCCAAGTAACGTATCTATATAGAGACGCCTCCAATTATAAATTTCGAGGCGACTTCTGTGTGCTTGGAGAGCTTAAGTGCCGAAGAGTTAAAGGAATATCTTTTCGATGGCGAGTTCTTCATCCCCGATAAGATCGGCCTCGCTACGCTCCGGCCAGACGCGACAAATGATGACGATCACCTGCTGCATTCTATCGAAGACTGCCGGGCGGTCGAAGGGCGGAAATTTCAAATGACGGCCAGCGAATTTCGACACCGGATCAGAAAGGCATCCCAACAGGGATGGTTCTAGTGACGCGACGATTGTGGACAGCGGATGAAGTACGTCTGGCTATCGCTCTATACGTTCAGATACCGTTCGGGCGGATTCATTCTCGAAATCCAGAAATCATCGAACTGTCCAAGGGGATCGACAGATCTCCGTCATCTGTAGCATTGAAACTTGCGAACTTGGCTGCTCTGGACGAGACATTGCCACGAGCCGGGATGCAAAACGCCAGCGCCTTGGATCGTACAGTTTGGTCAGAATTTTTCCAAACACTTTTGTATGAATCGCACGCTCTGGAAGAAAGCTTGCATAGTTCTCTGACGTTTCATGAGGAGTCTACTAACGAATACGTCCACGATGGAACTTCATTGGATCGATTCGGAATTGCCAAACAACGATCGAGACAGGATCTTTTTCGGACTATGGTTCTCAGTGCCTATGACTATCGGTGCGCTGTTACCGGAATTGAGCAGCCCGAACTCCTCGTCGCCGGCCACATAAAGCCGTGGTCTCTGGAAATCGGTCGCCGACTTGATCCCACAAACGGAATCTGTCTCAATCGGCTTCACGACCGTGCGTTCGACAAGGGCTTGATAACGTTTGAAGATGACGGATACATGGTGTTTTCCCCACGATTAAAGCCTGATACGCGCGATAAGATGCTCCAATTGGCGAATGCCCCTACTCTCAAAATGCCACGTCGTTTTCTTCCTGATCGTCAACTGCTGCGCTTTCACAGAGAGCATATTTTCAGCGCAAGTCCGTAGCGGAAAATCTCAGCTTAGCTCGCATGAATCGAGGAAACCTCCGCGCAGCGAACACCGGCCTTATTCCCAGCTAGTACCAGCGGCATTGGACTGGACCGCCGGAGCCACCAACCTCCCTCATCCTGAGGTGCGAGCGCAGCGAGCCTCGAAGGACGCACCCCTCAAATCCGCTCCCACGGATGCCGCACTTCCGGCTCGTCATCCTCCTCCGCGCCCGCGGGGCGGCCGCGGTGGCCCCGGCCGAACGTGTATCCCGTCTCCACCGCCCGCCCGCCGAATTTTTCGCGCAGCGCGTCGATAGCGCCCTCGGCCATCGCCCGCTTTCGCGACTGCAAATCGACCAGATCCGGCGGGTCGGCCTTTTCCGAGCCGGAAAGGTCGGAAACGCCGATGCCTAGCAGCCGGTATTTCGTCCCGTCGGTCTCCTTCTCCAGCAGTTGCAGCCCGGTCTGGAAAATCCGGTCGGCGAGCCTGGTCGGGTCGCCGAGCTGGCGGTTGCGTGTGCGCAGCTTGAAATCCTGCGTCTTCAGCTTCAGCACCACCGTGCGCCCGGCGATCCCCGCCTTCTTCAGCCGCGCCGAGACTTTTTCGGACAGCGCACGCAGGATCGGCACGAGGTCGGCGGGCGAGGCGAGGTCGGTGTCGAACGTCGTCTCGGCCGACACGCTCTTTGCGTCGTGCTCGGGATGCACGCGGCGCTCGTCCATGCCGCGCGACAGGTGAAAAAGCCGGTCGCCCATCGCGCCGTAGCGCCGCATCAGCTCGCCGCGCTCCAGCCGCTGCAACTGCCCGATCAGCCGGATGCCGTCGCGCTCCAGCGTCGCCGCGAATGCTTTTCCCACGCCCCAGATCATCGTCACCGGCTGCTCCGCCAGGAACCCCACGGCCTCGGCCTCGCCGATGATCGAAAAACCGCGCGGCTTGCGAAAATCCGACGCCAACTTGGCCAGGAACTTGCAGTAGGAGAGCCCCGCCGAAACGGTGATGCCGATCTCCCTCTCGACGGAAGCCGCGAAGCCGGCCAGCACCAGCGCCGGCGGCCTGCCGTGCAGCCGCGCGGTGCCGGCGAGATCCAGAAACGCCTCGTCGATCGAGATCGGCTCGACCAGAGGGGTGAGCGCCAGCATCATTTCGCGCACCTCGCGCCCGACGCGGACGTATTTTTCCATGTCCGGCTTCACCACCACCGCCTCCGGGCAGGCCTCCAGCGCCTTGAACATCGGCATGGCCGAGCGCACGCCGTGGATGCGGGCGATGTAGCAGCAGGTCGAGACGACGCCGCGCTTGCCCCCGCCGATGATCACCGGCTTGTCCTTCAGCTCGGGGTTGTCGCGCTTTTCCACCGCCGCATAGAAGGCGTCGCAATCGATATGCGCGATCTCCAGCGAATAGAGTTCCGGATGCCGGGCGAGCCGCGGGCTCCCGCAGCTTGCGCAGCGCATGGTTGCGCGCGGCTGCGGAGCGAAGCAGTCGCGGCAAAAACCATGCATGGGATCGTTGACAGGAAGGGTCATCTCTGAGAACATATGCGGAACATCGCAAATGGTAGGATAGCTGACGCCCGCCGGCAAGGCGGCGGCCGCGGAGGTGCTTCATGGTCCCCGACATTCGCCCGCTTACCCCCGATCTGTGGCCGGCTTTCGAGGATCTGTTCGGTAAGCAGGGCGCCTGCTACGGCTGCTGGTGCACCTATTTCCGTCTCCCGCCGGCCGCCCGCCGCGACGCAAGTCACGCCAGCAACAAGGATTTCATCCGCGCCTTCATCGAATCGGGTCCGCCGCCCGGTCTTCTGGCTTTCGAGGACAATATTGCAACCGGCTGGATGCAGATCGGCCCGCGCGCCGACGTGCCGCAGTGGAACAACAAGGGCAGGGGCTCCGCCCCGGTCGATCCGGCCGACGCTGCCGATCCCGCGGTCTGGGCGATCTCCTGCTTCTTCATCCGCAACAGCGCGCGCGGCAAAGGTTTGACCCACCATCTGGTCGCGGCCGGCGTCGATTTCGCCAGGAAAAGCAGCGCGCGCTTCCTCGAAGCCTGCCCGATGGACCAGTCGAAGGATTCGCGCTCCCTCGGCCTGTTCGTCGGCTCGACGCGCGTTTTCGAAAGTGCCGGCTTCGAACGGCTCGCCGAGCGCAAGGCCGGCCGGCCTCTGATGCGCCTCGTTCTGTGACCGCAGGGCAGGGTCAGGTCGAGATGTCGTGGCGGTCGTCGCCGAGCGGCAGGTAGCGGATGGCTTTCGCCACGTCTGCGGGCGCCACGCCCGATTCGGCCGCGAAGCGGAGCAGGGTCGGCTCATGCGCCAGTATGAACTGCAGCACGCCGGCCAGGAATCCCGGCTCGCGCGCCGCGTGGCGGATCGCCTGCGCCTCGATGCCGGTGATCGCCAGGAAGCGCGGCAGAAGCTCCGGGTCGGCGGCCACGAAGCCCAGCGCCTCGATGGCGATGCTTTCGGCGTTCTCGCGCGTTGAGCGATTGTTGGCCATATCGGCTTTCGTGCGGTTAGAATGGAAACTCAACTTCGCAGTATCCGCAACCGCCCCGCCCGGCAAGGCCGCCGGCCCGCCCTGCGATCATCGACGAGAAAGTCCTGACACGTTTCCGCGTCCAGGTTTCCGTTTCGTCAATCATCTTGGGTTAGCCTTGCGGCGGGGTTTGATGCACCTTGGCGGGTGCATGGTGGTCGCGGATGCGAAAGCAGCGATCGGGACGGGAATTCTATGACCAAGAAAGTGATGATCGTCGAGGACAACGAGCTGAACATGAAGCTCTTTCGCGACCTGATAGAGGCCAGCGGCTACGAGACCGTGCGCACCCGCAACGGCCTCGAAGCGCTCGATCTCGCCCGTCTGCACAAGCCGGACCTGATCCTGATGGACATCCAGCTGCCCGAAGTCTCCGGCCTCGAAGTGACCAAATGGCTGAAGGAGGACGACGACCTGCACACCATTCCGGTCATCGCGGTCACCGCTTTCGCCATGAAGGGCGACGAGGAGCGCATCCGCCAGGGCGGCTGCGAGGCCTATATTTCCAAGCCGATTTCGGTGCCGCGCTTCGTCGAAACGATAAAATCCTATCTGGGCGACGCCTGATGCCCGTTCCGGAGCTTAACTAGCATGACCGCCCGCATCCTTGTCGTCGACGACATTCCAGCCAATGTGAAGCTGCTCGAGGTGAGGCTTCTGGCCGAATATTTCGAGGTGCTGACCGCGACAAGCGGGCCGGACGCGATCGAAACCTGCGAGAACGGCAAGGTCGACGTCGTGCTGCTCGACGTGATGATGCCCGACATGGACGGTTTCGAGGTCTGCCGCCGGCTGAAGAACGACCCGGCCACCTCGCACATCCCGGTGGTGATGATCACCGCGCTCGACCAGGTTTCCGACCGCATCCGCGGCCTCGAAGCCGGCGCCGACGATTTCCTGACCAAGCCGGTCAACGACCTCCAGCTGATGACCCGCGTGAAAAGCCTGGTCCGGCTGAAGGTGCTCACCGACGAATTGCGCCTGCGCGCCTCGACCACGCGCAACATCGGCATAGAGGAGCTGCTGAGCCGCAAGCCCGCCGCTGAGGAGACGCGGCCGAAGGTGCTGCTGATCGACGAGCGCCAGTCCTCCTGCGACCGCGTCAGGAAGATGCTGCGCGACAAGGCCGACCTTGATGTCGCCACCGATCCGCATGCCGGCTTCTTCCAGGCGGCGGAGGAGCCCTATGAATGCGTCATCGTCTCCACGTCGTTCGCCGATTTCGATCCGCTGCGGCTCTGCTCGCAGCTGCGCTCGCTCGATCGCACGCGCTTCCTGCCGATCATACTGCTGGCGGAAGAGGGCGAGGATGCGCGCCTGATCCGCGGCCTCGAACTCGGCATCAATGATTATCTGATCCGGCCGATCGACCAGCAGGAGCTGATCGCCAGGCTGCGCACCCAGGTCCGGCGCAAGCGCTACAACGACCATCTGCGCGCCAGCGTCACGCAGACCATCGAGATGGCGGTAACCGACGGGTTGACCGGTTTGCACAACCGGCGCTACCTCGATAGCCATCTGCAAACGCTGTTCGACCGCGCGGTGGCGCGCCGCCGGCCGCTTTCGGTGATGATCACCGACCTCGACCGTTTCAAGCTGATCAACGATACGCACGGCCATGACGGCGGCGACGATGTGCTGCGCGAATTCGCCAGGCGCCTGCGCAAGAATGTGCGCGGCATCGATCTCGCCTGCCGTTTCGGCGGGGAGGAATTCGTCGTGGTGATGCCCGACACCGATGGCGGCGTCGCCGAAAAGGTGGCCGAGCGCATCCGCGCCGAGATCGCGCAGACGCCGTTTCCGGTCGGCAAGTCGGGCCAGACGATGGACGTCACCGTCAGCGTCGGCGTCTCGTCCCTGAAGCGCGGAACCGACACGGTCGAGGCGCTGATGAAGCGGGCCGACCTGGCGCTCTACGAGGCCAAGACCGGCGGCCGCAACCGGGTGGTCGCCAAGGCTGCCTGACGCCGCCCGCCCCATGGGGTGAAGACAGGCCCCCAAAACCGGGAATTTAACCTTGTTCCAAGCGATTCGGCAGGCTTGGTTAAGAAACTATTGATTTTTAAAAGCTCTTGCGCAAATGTCTTCTGAAAGCGCCGGTGCGAGGGACGTTGGCGCGGCGCAAGCAGGATACCCCATGATGCTCAGGTCCGCCGCATCTCCTGGGTCCATGGGGTTGGCCGGCCGGCACTGACACATAGTGGCCTCCTCGTACCGCTGTCAGATCGCTGGCCGGCCCCCTTTTTCCCAACCGACGCAAATCCAGAAGCTCGCATAGGCCGAGCAGGCAACAAAAAAGCCGCCCGAAGGCGGCTTTGCGTTACCCGTGCAGGATGAAGATTACTTGATCTTCGTTTCCTTGAATTCGACGTGCTTCTTGGCGACCGGATCGTACTTGCGGAAGGACAGCTTGTCCGTCTTGGTGCGGCTGTTCTTGCTGGTCACGTAGAAGAAGCCGGTATCGGCGGTCGACAGAAGCTTGATCTTGATGTTTGCGGCTTTGGCCATGATTTTCGTCCGTTAATGTGTCTGGAGTTCGAGCCGGCGGAACACGGGCGATCACCCGGACGCGGAAAACTTGGCGCGACACATAAAGAACGTTGCCGGAATGTCAAGTCCGTGTCCGGGTTCAGGACATATGAGACGGCGGCAGTAGTGTCTCAGCCTGAATTTCGGCGGCTGGTGGTGAGCCGACGTAGCCTATAGGACCGGTTGTCTGCTAGATGTCGGCCTGCCCAGACGATCAAGAGAGATGCAATTGGATACCGCACGAGACAGCGCAACGCTGGATTTCTACTCCGCATCGGCCCCGGTGTATGTAGCGAGCGGGATCGGGAGGGTCAGCAGGCATCTTGCCTCCTTTCTCGATCTGCTCCCGCCGGAAGCGCGCATTTTGGAGCTTGGGTGCGGCGGAGGGCGAGATGCCGAAGCAATGATCGCCGCAGGGTTCGAGGTCGATCCAACGGACGGTACGCCTGAAATCGCCCGAAAGGCCGAGGAATGTCTTGGCCGAAACGTCCGCGTTATGCGCTTTGATGAACTTGATGCCGTTGAGGTTTATGACGCCGTTTGGGCGAGTGCGAGCCTGCTGCACGTGCCCCGAGAGGCCCTGCCGCAAATACTCGCGCTTGTCTTCAAGGCGTTGAAACCCGGCGGCCTACACTTCGCCAGTTACAAGGGTGGGGGCACAGAAGGGCGCGACCGTTACGGTCGTTACTTCAACTATCTCTCGCGAGAGGACGTCACCGAAGCATATCGCTGCTCCGGTCCATGGGAAATCGTGTCAGTCACCGAGCATCTGGGAGGCGGCTATGATGGTCAGCAAGGGCCTTGGGTTGCCATTACAGTGCGGAAGCCTGAATAGGCGAGGTTGGCTTAGGGGTCGTGAGCCAAAATTCAAACTGAGACACTACCCCGGCGGCCGTCGAGCGGGTTCGCAAACACCGTTTGATCCGCGCTATCGCCGGCTCGCGGCGATGCGGTTGACGGCCAGAACAATGTAGGCCGCGAAGAACAGCGCCAGCGACCAGCCGAAGCCGTCGGTTCCTATGAGATCCATACCGATGCCGATCGCCTGCGGGCCGAGCACCATCCCGAGCCCGTAGCACAGCACGAAGGCTGCATTGGCATTGGCAAGGTCATGGCCGGAAAGCCGTGAGCCGAGATGCGCCAGCCCGATCGTGTAGAGCGCCGCAACCACGCCGCCCCAGACGAAGAGCAGCGCCGCCATCAGGTGCCAGTTGCCGGATACGAGCGGTAGCACGATCATGCCAGCAAGCCCCACCGTCGCGCAGGCGAGCAGGAGGTGCCGGCGGTCGCGAATGCGATCGCTGACCATGCCGAGCGGAATCTGCATGACGACGTTGCCGAGCCCGATCATGGTGAGGAGCAGCGCAGCGTCCCCTTCCGAATAGCCGATGCGGCTGCCATAGACCGGAAACAGCGCGAAGCCGCCGGTCTCCACAGCGCCGAAGACCAGCACCGCGGCCGTCGCTGTCGGCACCAGCCAGATATAGCGGAAGAAGTCGCGCGACCCGTCGCCGTCGACGATGATCTTCGGGCTTTCGCGCCACGCAGCCAGCACCGGAATTGTGGCCAGCATGACCAGCACGAAGACTGCGCCGAAAGGAAGAAAGCCGCTGCTGCCCATCTGCGAGAACAGCCAGGGTCCGGCCGCGAAGCCCAGCGACAGCACGGTCGCATAGATGCCGAGCACGAAGCCGCGCTTTTCGGGCGGCGCCGAGGTGCTGATCCAGAATTCGGACAGGATGAAAAGCACGGTCAGCGCGATGTGCAGGACCACGCGCAGCGGAAACCACATCCAGAAGGCGGTGGCGAAATAGAAGCCGACAAAGGCGAGCGCGCCGGCGACGATCATTGCCAGCATCGTCCAGACGACGCCGAAGCGCACCGCGAGCGGGGTCGCGAGCGGCGCCGCCGCGATCGAGGCGAGACCGGCGATAGCGGTGTTGAGGCCGATCATGCTGGCCGAGTGGCCGCGCGTCTCCAGGATGATGCTGAGCAGCGGCATGCCGAGCCCGATGGCGATGCCGACAACGCTGATCGAGGCGATGGCGGCCGAGATCGACAGCCAGCGCATGCGCACGGCTTCGGCTTGCGGTTGAATGGTCTCGGACATTGTTGGCCGGGAAAGCTAGAGGACGTCGCGGACGAAGCGGTTGCGGATCATGCGGTAGAACGGCACCGCGCCGCCCGGCCTCAGCAGCGGGTCCTCCGCCAGCCGCTTTTCCAGTTCGTCCAGCACCGTCCTTGTAATCGTCGGAACGTCCGCCTCTTTGGCTTCGCCAAGCGGCAGCCAGACAAGTTCCTCGAGTTCGTTGGTCGGCCCGCCATCGGCGAGTTCGACGGCCACGTCGCTTCGCCATGCCGCCAGGAAGCGCGTGTCGAAGCGGCGCACCCGTCCGGGCGGGGTGATCGCGCGGGCGACGAAGCGCAGAACTTCAAGCGAAGGCTGCACGCCTTGATCGACAAAGCCCTGCCAGTCGGATTTGGCTGTCGCGAACGGCCCCTTGCGGCCGATCAGCAGGCCTGCCTCCTCATAGGTTTCGCGTATCGCCGACATGGCGATGGCGCGAGCGCGGGCAGGGCTGGTGCGCCCCGGCGCCCCGGCCAGCTTGGCTTCCTCGTCGGGATGAAGGTTTTCGGCGACAGGCACGCGGCTGTCGGCCGGGTCGGTGCGGCCGCCTGGAAAGACGAATTTTCCGGGCATGAAGGCGTGGCGCGAATGGCGGCGGCCCATCAGCACCCGGATTTCGCCGCCCTCTTTGTCGAGCAGGATGAGGGTCGCCGCGTCGCGCGGCCGCAACGGTCCAGGCCCGAGCGCGAAATCGCGCGATTCGGCCTTGTCGACCTGTTTTCTGGTCATGCCGTCCATGCAAAGTTCCTACCGTGCCGCCCGCCGGAACGGAATTGTCCCACCCGATTGACTGTTGTTCCAGCGCCAGGCTGGAAGGTTCACATCTCGGGATGCGTTTCGATGCGATCCTCTTCGCCGCCGAAACCGTGCATGTAGTATGCCCATTGCAGGCCGATGACAGCGCCCTTGATCGGTCGCAGCAGCGCCAGCGCTGAAATGATGGTCAGCGGCACCCATATGGCGAGATGCTGCCAGGTCGAAAGCGTGCTGGTCGCTTCGACGCTCATGAACGCGCCGATGACGATGTGGCCGACGATGACGACGACCAGATAGGCGGGCAGATCGTCGGCGCGGTGGTGATGCATCTCCTCGCCGCAATGCTCGCAGCGCTCCACGGTCGTCAGGAACGACGAGAACAGCTTTCCTTCGCCGCAATGCGGGCAACGCCCGAGAAAGCCGCGCTTCATGGCTTCCCACAGCGGCCGCACGGGGCGGCCAGTATGGTGCACGCCGCCAAAAGCCTGTTGTTCCATCATCGTCTCCTGTTGGAGCCTCCGCGCGGTTGCGATGCGCGGGCCCGCGATCTCTGGCCCTTCGCCTTGTGAAACGACCGCTTCGACCCGGGCAGGGGTTTTGGATCGGTCAGCATCTCAAAGCGCATGGCTCCTGCCAGCGGCGCGACCTCGACCAGGCGAACCTCGACTCGATCTGCAAGCTGAAAGCCCTTGCCCGTGCGCTCGCCGAAGAGCGAACGGGCGGCTTCGTCGAACATATAGTAGTCGCCTTCGAGAGATGACACAGGAATAAAGCCGTCAGCGCCGTACTGCGGCAATTGGACAAACAGCCCAGCCCTGGTGACGCCGGAAACGCGGGCGTCGAACGTGTCGTTGAGCCGCTCGGCGAGATAGGCGGCGATCAGCCGGTCGACCGTGTCGCGCTCGGCGGCCATGGCGCGGCGCTCGGTCGCCGAGATCAGCGCCGAAATATCCTCCAGCCGCTCTTCCTCGCTTCGCGTCAGCCCGTCCTTGCCGAGCCCGAGCGCACCGATCAGCGCACGATGCACGATCAGATCCGAATAGCGGCGGATCGGCGAGGTGAAATGCGCGTAGCGCCGCAGGTTGAGGCCGAAATGGCCGAGGTTTTCCGGCGAATAGATCGCTTGGCTTTGCGAGCGCAGCACCACCTCGTTGACCAGGGCTTCATTGTCCTCGCCGCGCACGCGCTCGAGAATGCCGTTGAACTGGGCGGGCCGCATCTGCGCGCCGCGCGCCAGCGACAGCCCTATCGTCGCCAGGAATTCGCGCAGCGATTCCTGCTTGGCCAGCGACGGTGCATCATGGACGCGGTAGACCAGCAACTGCTTCTTGGCCTCCAGCGTCTCGGCTGCCGCGACATTGGCCTGGATCATGAACTCTTCGATGAGCTTATGGGCGTCGAGCCGGTCGGGCACGATGACGCGGTCGACCGTGCCGTCGGGCTTGAGCAGGATCTTTCGCTCGGGCAGGTCGAGTTCCAGCGGCTGGCGGGCGTTGCGGCCGCGCTTCAGAACCTCATAGGCCGCCCAGAGCGGCTTCAGAATGGTTTCGAGGATAGGGCCGGTCGTCTCGTCCGGCGCGCCGTCGATCGCGGCCTGCGCCTGTCGGTAGGCGAGCCGCGCCGCCGAGCGCATCATGATGCGATGGAAGGAGTGGCGGATCTTGCGGCCGTCGGCGGCAAAAACCATTCGCACCGCGAGCGCCGGCCGGTCGACCTTTTCCTTGAGCGAGCAGAGGTCGTTGGAGATGCGCTCCGGCAGCATCGGCACGACACGGTCCGGAAAATACACCGAATTGCCGCGCTTCAGCGCCTCGCGGTCGATTGCCGTGCCCGAGCGCACATAGGCGGCGACATCGGCAATCGCCACGGTCGCCACCACGCCGCCGGGGTTTTTCTGGTCGCTGTCCGGCTCGGCGAACACCGCGTCGTCGTGATCCTTGGCGTCCGCCGGATCGATGGTGATTAGCGGCAGGTCGCGCCAATCCTCGCGGCCTTCGAGACTGGCCGGCTTCGCCGCCTCGGCTTCGGAGATCACGTCCTTCGGGAAGATATGTGGGATTTCGTGGGCATGGATTGCGATCATCGAGACCGCCTTCTCGCTGGTCAGCGAGCCGACCACCGTCAGCACCTTGGCGCGTGGCAGGCCGTAGCGGCCGGCGCGCACCGGCTCGGCCTCGACCAGATCTCCTGGCTTGGCGTCGTTCAAAAATTCCGCCTCGACCACCAGTTCGGCCTGCCGCCGTTCCACCGGTTCGATGCGGAACGTCCCGTCATGCCCGACCCGCAGCACACCCAGCACCGCCTCGCGCTGCCGGTCGAATACCTTCATCACCCGCGCCGTATAGGCCGGGCCGGTCGGGTCGTTGGTCGGGAACGTCTTGGCGAGAACGCGGTCGCCGACACCAGGCGCCGGTCCGCTTGCGTCGCGGCGCAGCTTGATCGACACGATCGGATTGAACTCGTCGTCCTCGGTCGAGCGCTCTGCCGGCCGCGCCAGAAGCCCGCCTTCGGCATCGCGCGAAAAGATGTCGAGCACCACCACATGGGGCAGGGCGCCGCGGCGGATCAGCCGCTTGCGGTCCTTGGTCAGAAGTCCCTCATCCTGCAGGTCGCGCAGCAGGTCCTTCAGCCACAGGCGGTCCTCGCCCTTCAGCGAATACGCCTTGGCAATGTCGCGCTTGCCGCTCTTTTCGGGATTGGATGCGATATAGCGTAGGATGTCGTCGCGCGACGGGCGGAAATCGCGGGCAGCGCTTCCGGAGGCAGGCGTGTCGGAGGAGCGGGTTTTCCCGCCGCTGCCCTTGCTTCCGGAAATGCTTCTCGCCAATTCGTCCTAGTCCTTTTTCTTCGCCGCCGGCTTCCTGGCCGTGGATTTCTTCGCGGCCGGTTTCTTTGCCGCCGCCTTCGCGCCGCGCGCCGGCTTCCTGCCGCCGCCGCCTTTCGCTTCCTTTTCGGCGATCAGCGTCACTGCATCCTCGACCGTGACGGACATCGGATCCTTGCCTTTCGGCAGCGTCGCATTGACCTTGCCGAAATTGACGTAGGGTCCGTATTTACCGTCGCGCACGGTGATCGATCCACCGCCGTTCGGATGCTCTCCGAGGTCCTTCAACGCCGCTGGCGTGCCGCCGTTCCGGCCACCCCTGCCTTTGGACTGCTTTTCGGCGATCACCGAAACCGCCCGGTTGAGGCCGATCGAAAACACGTCCTCGATGCTTTCCAGGTTCGCGTAGGTGCCGTCATGCAGCACGAAGGGGCCGTAGCGGCCGAGGCCGGCGGAGATCATCTTGGCGCTTTCGGGGTGCTTGCCGACGTCGCGCGGCAGCGAAAGCAGCGCCAGCGCCTTCTCATGGTCGATCGAATCCGGCGTCCAGCCCTTCGGCAGGCTCGAGCGCTTGGCCTCCTTGCCTTCGCCGCGCTGGATATAAGGACCGAAGCGGCCGCTGCGCAGCGTGATCTCTTCCGATGTGTAGGGGTCCTTGCCAAGCGCCTTCGTGCCGTTTTCGCCCTCGATGCTCTCGCCGTTGCCATTGGTGGCCTCGCCGAGCTGGCGCGTATAGCCGCATTCGGGATAGTTGGAGCAGCCGACGAATGCGCCATATTTGCCGAGCTTCAGCGACAGGTTTCCGGTGCCGCATTTCGGGCAGATGCGCGGGTTGGAGCCGTCTTCGCGCGCGGGAAACACCAGCGGCGCCAGTTCTTCGTTCAGCGCGTCGAGCACGTCGGTGACGCGCAATTCCTTGATGTCGTCGACCGACGCCGAAAAATCCTTCCAGAAATCGCGCAGCACGTCCTTCCAGGCGAGCTTGCCGTCGGAAATCTCGTCGAGCTTCTCCTCCAGCGACGCCGTGAAATCATATTCGACATATTTCTCGAAGAAATTTTCGAGGAAGCCGGTCAGAAGTCGGCCCTTGGAATGCGGCACCAGCCGGCGCTTGTCGATGGTGACGTATTCGCGATCCTCGAGCGTCTTCAGGATCGCCGTATAGGTCGAAGGCCGGCCGATGCCGAGTTCTTCCAGCTTCTTGATCAGCGTCGCTTCCGAATAGCGCGGCGGCGGCTCGGTCGTGTGCTGCGTGGCGAGGATCGCGTCGCGCTGAAGTTGCTCGCCCGCCCGGATCTCCGGCAGGCGCTTGTTTTCCTCGTCCTCCGAATCCTCGTCCTTCTGCTCGGTATAGGCGGCGATGAAACCGTCGAATCGGACCACCGAGCCGACCGCGCGCAGGCCGGCAACGCGGCCGCCATTGACCGCCTCGATCTCGACCGTGGTGCGCTCGATCTCGGCCGGCTGCATCTGGCTGGCGATGGCGCGTTTCCAGATCATCTCGTAGAGCCGCGCCTGGTCGGCATCGAGATATTTGCGCATCGCGGTGGGCGTGCGCGAAAAATCCGTCGGCCGGATCGCTTCGTGCGCTTCCTGCGCATTCTTGGCTTTCGCCGAATAGTAGCGCGGTTTTTCCGGCAGGTATTTGTCGCCGAATTCTTTCACGATCGCCTTGCGCGCTTCCGCCAGCGCCTCGGGCGCCATCTGCACGCCATCGGTACGCATATAGGTGATGAGGCCGGCGGTCTCGCCGCCAACGTCCATGCCTTCATAGAGCCGCTGCGCGACCTGCATGGTGCGCACGGCCGAAAAGCCCAGTTGCGACGAGGCCGCCTGCTGCAGCGTCGAGGTGGTGAAGGGCGGCCCGGGATTGCGCTTGGTCGGCTTGGCCTCGACCGACAGCGCCTTGAAGCTCGCGCCCTCCAGCATCGCCTTGATGTCGTCGGCCTGCGCCTTGGAGGAAATGTCGAGTTTTTGGAGCTTCTTGCCGTCGAAGGCGGTCAGCCGCGCCTCGAATTTTTCACGGCGCGGCGTGTCGAGGATGGCCGCGACCTGCCAGAATTCCTCGCGGACGAACCGCTCTATCTCGGATTCGCGGTCGCAGACCAACCTGAGCGCCACCGACTGAACACGGCCCGCGGACCGCGCGCCGGGCAGCTTGCGCCACAGGACCGGCGAGAGCGTGAAGCCGACCAGATAGTCGAGCGCGCGGCGCGCCAGATAGGCGTCGACCAGCGGGGCGTCGATCTGGCGCGGATTGGCCATCGCATCCAGCACCGACTGCTTGGTGATGGCGTTGAAGACCACGCGGCTCACCGGCTTGTCCTTCAGCGCCCGCTTCTGCTTCAGCACCTCCAGCACATGCCAGGAAATCGCTTCGCCCTCGCGGTCCGGGTCGGTCGCCAGAATCAGACCGTCCGCCGCCTTCACCGCGTTGGCGATTTCGGTCAGGCGCTTGGAAGACAGCCCGTCGACCGCCCAGGACATGGCGAAATCATCGTCGGGCCTCACCGAGCCGTCCTTGGCCGGCAGGTCGCGGACGTGCCCATAGGAGGCCAGAACCTTGTAGTTCCGTCCAAGATATTTGTTGATCGTTTTCGCTTTTGCCGGCGATTCGACGACGACGACGTCCATGTGCGCTCGTATTTTCCTGAGTGGCGCGAGAAGAAGAACCGCTGCGCGCGACGGATAGCTTGTCAATTGGTCTCGTCACATGGCCGCGGTTTTCCGTCCGGTCAAGGGGAACGGCCGAAATTCGTGCCTTGCTACCTGCTGCAACCAACGCGATACATGTTAATTTCTTGCAACTTTAAGTAAATTAGCTAAGCTTCATGCGACCCAGGTCTGGCGGATTCCGCCGGCCCGGGCGGGGAGGGAAGTTGGCGGCTATTTGACCTGCCGGCTGACGAGGAGCACCGGGCATGCGCCGCAACGATAGCAGGAAACGAACCGAAACGCTTGACTACATCCAGTCCATGCTCGGGCAGTTACGCGTCATGGCCGAAAACGAGCGCTGCGACATGCTCGCCTACCTGATCGAGATGGCGTTTCTCGAGGCAGGCGAGGTCGCCCGCGCAGAGCGTCCGTCACGGGCCGGCCGCGACAGGCGGGACAGCGCCGCATGAGCGTTGCTCCCATAACGGGATCGTGATAAGTTCGCTGAATGAGGATCATTGCCCGGCGGACCCTGCGCGCTTTCGTCGACAGCCTCGAAGGGCGTAAGGATCAGCCGGCGGTAAAGGGCGCGCTGGACGCCTGGTTCGATGAAGTCAGCAAGGCGATCTGGACGAGTTCAGCGGATGTAAAGCGGCTTTATGCGACTGCAAGCATCGTCAGCGGCGAAAGGATCATCTTCAACATCAAAGGTAATGACTATCGACTCGTCGTGGCTGTCGACTTTGAAAAGTCGATCGTGTGGATCAAATGGATCGGAACACACAAAGCCTACGACCGGATCGATGTGACGGAGGTGCAGCATGGCGATTGAGTTGAAGCCGATCCGCACGGAAGCAGATTATGATGGGGCGCTGGCGGAACTCGGCCGCCTCTGGGGCGCAAGAAGCGGCACGCCTGATGGCGATCGGCTTGACGTGCTGGCGACGCTCATCGAAGCCTACGAGACCAGAATGCATCCCATCGATCCGCCCGATCCGATCGAGGCGATCCTGTTCCGCATGGAGCAGCAGGGACTGACTCGCAAGGATCTCGAACCCCTGATCGGTACGCGCGCTCGCGTCGCGGAGGTGCTGAACCGCAAACGCGGCCTGTCGATCGAAATGATCCGGCGGCTGAACGAGGAACTCGGCATCTCGGCCGATGTCCTGATACGCCCCAGCCGTGAAGACAAGGCAGCGTAGCCGGCTCTTACCCGACCAGCGAAACCGCCCCGCCCGCATGCCTCTCCAGGCGTCCGGCGAGATCGAGTTCCAGAAGGATCATGAACATCTGCGCCGGATGCAGCCCGGTATGCCGGATCAGTTCGTCGATGCCGGTGGGCGTCGGGCCGAGCGCCTCGACCACGCGGGCGCGGTCGTCGTCGCCGGGCGGCGGCGTGGCGGAGAAATCCGGCGGCTCTTCAAGCTGAATAGCTGGCGGCACCGGCCGCCCGGTGAGCGGCGCCAGCGCCTCGATGATGTCCGCGGTTTCGGTGACGAGGATCGCCCCGTCCTTCAAAAGCCCGTTTGCGCCGGCCGCTCGCGGATCGAGCGGCGAGCCGGGCACGGCGAAGACCAGCCGTCCCATCTCGCCCGCCAGCCTTGCGCTGATCAGCGAGCCCGATCGCTTGGCCGCCTCCACGACGACGAGGCCGAGCGCCATGCCCGCGACGATCCGGTTGCGGCGCGGAAAATCCTGCGCCCGCGGCTCCCAGCCGAACGGCATTTCCGAAACGACCGCGCCGCCATTCGCGGCGATCGCGTCGCAAAGGTCTGTATTTTCGGGCGGGTAGGGCCGATCGAGGCCGCCGGCCAGCACGCCGATCGTACCCGTCGAAAGGCTGCCCTGATGCGCCGCCGTATCGATGCCGCGCGCCAGGCCGGACACGATGGCATGGCCCTCGCGGCCGAGGTCGGCGGCAAGCATCCGCGCCATCTTGATGCCGGCCAGCGAAGCGTTGCGCGCGCCGACGATCGCGACAGCGGGGAGGAAAAACACCGCGCCAACCCCCTTCACCGCCAGCAGCGGCGGCGGGTTGTCCATGCGCCGCAGCATCGCCGGATAGTCCGTCTCGCCGATGCAGACGAAGCGCGCGCCCATGCGCCGCGCGGTCTCCATCTCGGCTTCGGCCTCGTTCTGCGAAGGTATGCGCAGGCTGCGCTGCGCGCCGCCATTCGCCATCAGTTCGGGCAGCATCTCCAGCGCGGTTTCTGCCGAACCGAAGCGGTTGATCAGGTCGCGGAAGGTGGCCGGCCCGACATTCGGCGTCCGGATCAGCCTCAGCCAGGCGAGCCGCTGCCGGTCGCTCAGGCGGGGACCGGCGGCGGGTTCGCTCATCCCTTGGCCCCGATGCGCGACTCGGTGCCGGCCAAAAGCCGCGAAATATTGGCCCGGTGCTTGATGAAGACGATCGCCGTCATGACGGCGAACAGCACGGCGTAGTCGACGCGGCCGAGATAAAACAGCGTGAGCGGAACGGCCACTGACGCGATCAGCGCCGCGAGCGACGAATAGCGCATGAGGAAGGCGACGGCGAGCCACACTGCGGCGAAGACCAGCGCCACCTTCCATGCCAGGCCGGCCAGCACGCCGAGATAGGTCGCCACGCCCTTGCCGCCCTTGAAGCGCAGCCAGACGGGGAAAAGATGTCCCAGGAACGCGCCGAAGCCGGCGACCAGGGCAAGCTCCGGCCCGTAAATCCCGGCTATCAGCACCGCCGCCGTGCCCTTCAGCGCGTCGAGGACGAGTGTCAGAGCCGCCAAGCCCTTATTGCCGGTGCGCAGCACGTTGGTCGCGCCGATATTGCCCGAGCCGATGTTGCGCACGTCGCCCAGGCCGGCGGCGCGGGTGATCAGCAGGCCGAACGGGATCGAGCCGAGCAGGTAACCGAAGGCGAGGGCGGCGAGCAACTGCGTGTATAACATGGCGTCCCCCGGGTTTTGGCCGATCTCAATTGCCGGCCTGTGCCGAAAACACTGTGCGGCCCGAAACCAGCGTTTGCAAGACCTTGCCCTGCAGCCGCGCGCCTTCGAAACAGGTGTTTTTCGAGCGCGAGCGGATGCCGGCCTCGCTGACGATCCACGGCTCGTCGAGATCGACCAGCGCGAGGTCGGCCGGCGCGCCGGGCGAAAGCCGGCCGCCGGGCAGCCCGAACAGTCTTGCCGGCGCGGTCGACAGCGCTTCGATCAGCCTGATCAGCGGGATCTCGTCATTATGATAGAGCCGCAGCGCCGCGCCGAGCAGTGTTTCGAGCCCGATCGCGCCGTCTGCGGCGTCGGCGAAGGGCAGCCGCTTGGTGTCGACATCCTGCGGATCGTGCGAGGAGACGATGATGTCGACCGTGCCGTTCCTCAGCGCCTCGACCATGGCCAGGCGGTCGTCCTCGGCGCGCAGCGGCGGCGAAAGCCGGAAGAAGGTGCGGTATTCGCCGACATCGTTTTCGTTGAGCGACAGATGGTTGATGGAAACGCCGGCCGTCACATTCGCGCCTTCGCCCTTGGCCCGCGCCACGGCTTGCGCCGACATTTCAGTCGAGATTTTCGCGGCGTGATAGGCGCCGCGCGTCAGCCGCGCCAGCATCAGGTCGCGCTCGAGCGGGATCGTCTCCGCCTCGCGCGGAATGCCGGGCAGCCCGAGCCAACTCGCGTAAAGCCCCTCATTCATCACGCCGGACGAGGCGAGGTCGCGGTCCTGCGTCTCATGCGCCACCACCGCGCCGAAGTCGCGCGCATAGGTCAGCGCCCGGCGCATGGTCAGCGCATTGGAGATTGTGCGCCGCCCGTCGGTAAAGGCGACCGCGCCGGCCTCGCGCATCAGGCCGAACTCGGTCATCTCGCGGCCTTCCAGCCCCTTGGTGATTGCCGCCGCCGGGAACACATTGACCTGTGCAGTGTCGCGCGCCGCCCTAAGCACGAACTCGACCAGCGCGACATTGTCGATGACCGGATCGGTGTCCGGCATCATCACGATCGAAGTCACCCCGCCGGCCGCCGCCGCAAGGCTCGCCGAGGCGATCGTCTCGCGATGCTCGCCGCCGGGCTCGCCGATGAAAACCCGCCCGTCGACCAGGCCCGGAATGATCGCCTTGCCGCGGCAATCGACGATCATCGCGCCTTCCGGCACGCCCTGGTTCAACGCCGAAGCGCCCGCCGCCGCGATCTTTTTCCCGTCGACGATGATGGTGCCGGTCTCGTCGATGCCTCGCGATGGGTCGACGATGCGGGCATGCTGGAAGACGGTTACCGTCATGATGGGGAGCTCTTTGTCTGCCGAGATTCGCGCTGCCCCTCACCAGCCTCCTGAGCGAAGTCGAACGGGCGGCATCCTCTCCCCGTAAGAACGGGGAGAGGAGATAAGCGGCAACGCTGGCGACCCCTCTCCCCGTCCTGAGCTTGTCGAAGGATCACGGGGAGAGGGTGAGGGGCGGCGCGAAGGCCGGCAGATCCTGGCGCGCCGTTCATGCCGAATGCCTATCGCGGTTGCGGCGCGGATCGAGCAGCGCCTCCATCACCGCCATGCGAACCGCGACCCCCATCTCGACCTGCTCCTGGATCACGCTTTGCGGCCCGTCGGCGATCTCGGAGGCGATTTCGACGCCGCGGTTCATCGGGCCGGGATGCATGACCAGCGCGCCGTCCTTCGCCGCCTTCAGCTTCTCGGCGTCGAGGCCGAAATAGTGGAAATATTCGCGCACCGACGGCACGAACGACCCCGCCATGCGCTCGCGCTGCAGCCGCAGCATCATCACTACGTCTGCGTCCTTCAGCCCTTCCGCCATGGTGGCGCAAACTTCCACGCCCATCTGGGCGATGCCGGTGGGAAGCAGCGTCGAGGGTGCAACGACCTTGACCCGCGCGCCGAGCGCGTTGAGCAACAGGATGTTGGAGCGCGCCACCCGCGAGTGCAGGATATCGCCGCAGATCGCCACCGTCAGCCGGGCGATTTCGCCCTTGGCCCGGCGGATCGTCAGCGCGTCGAGCAGCGCCTGCGTCGGATGTTCGTGCGCGCCGTCGCCGGCATTGACCACCGAGCAGCCGACCTTCTGCGCCAGAAGCGCCGCAGCCCCCGCCGACTGATGGCGGATGATGAGGATGTCCGGCCGCATCGCGTTCAGCGTCATCGCCGTATCGATCAGCGTTTCGCCCTTCTTCACCGAAGAACTCGCCACCGACATGTTCATCACATCAGCACCGAGCCGCTTTCCGGCAAGCTCGAAGGACGACTGCGTACGCGTCGAGGCTTCGTAGAAGAGGTTGATCTGTGTGCGCCCGCGCAGCGTCGAGGTCTTTTTCTCGGGCTGCCGGGAGATGGACACTGCGGCGTCGGCCCGGTCGAGCAGAAGCTCGATGTCGACGGGAGACAGTTCCCTTATGCCAAGCAGATGGCGGTGCGGATAGAGCGGCAGGGACGGAGCGTCGGTCATTAAAGGGGTGCTATAGGCCGCAGCCCGGCCCGCTGCAAGCGGCCGGTTCCGATTGTAGCGATTGTCCCCAGCGCGTTTGTTGCCGCGACATCCGCCGAAAAGCTTGTGCCGCCGCCCGCAAGCAACTGGTCAAAGTGCGCAAGGCTTGGCAATGTCGCCGGAATCAGGAGTTTTGCGCATGGTAAAGAAGCCCGCCGGACAATCGATCAAGCCGAAGCCGTGGACCGAGGTCGCGCCCTTGCTGGTCGACGTGGCGACCGGCCGCCGGCCGGCCGATCTCGTGGTGCGCAACGGCCGCTGGGTCAATGTGCATTCGGGCGAAGTCATCGCCGGCACGGACCTTGCCATCGTCGCCGGGCGCTTCGCCTATTGCGGGCCCAACGCCTCGCACGCCATCGGCAAGGGCACGAAGGTGGTCGACGCCGGCGGACGTTATCTCGTGCCCGGCCTCTGCGACGCGCATATGCATGTCGAGAGCGGCATGGTCACGGTCACGGAATTCTGCCGCGCCGTCATCCCGCATGGCACCACCTCGATGTTCGTCGACCCGCACGAGATCGCCAACGTGCTCGGCCTGGAGGGCGTCAGGCTGATGCATGACGAGGCGATGGCGATGCCGGTCAACGTCCATGTGCAGATGCCGAGCTGCGTTCCTTCCGCGCCCGGCCTCGAAAATGCCGGCGCAGCGCTCAGCGTCGCCGACGTCGCCGAGGCGATGAGCTGGGAAAACATCATCGGTCTCGGCGAGGTGATGAACTTCCCCGGCGTGATCGCCAATGATCCGGTCATGGCCGGCGAAATCGCCGAGACGGTGAAAGCGGGCAAGACCGTCGGCGGACACTACGCCTCGCGCGATCTCGGCCTGCCTTTCCACGGCTATGTCGCCGGCGGCCCGGAAGACGACCATGAAGGCACGCGCGTCGAGGACGCCATTGCCCGCGTGCGGCAGGGCATGAAGGCGATGCTCCGCCTCGGCTCGGCCTGGTACGATGTCGCGACGCAGGTCAAGGCGGTGACGGAGGAGGGGCTCGACCCGCGCAATTTCATCCTCTGCACCGACGACAGCCATTCCGGCACGCTGGTGCATGACGGCCATATGGACCGCGTGGTGCGCCACGCCATCGCGCAGGGGCTTAAGCCGGTCACCGCGATCCAGATGGCGACGCTGAACACCGCGCAACACTTCCGCCTGGAGCGCGAACTTGGCTCCATCGCGCCCGGTCGGCTCGCCGATTTCCTTATCGTCTCCGACCTCGCCGATATGAAGATCGACGAGGTTTTTGGCCGCGGCGTGCGCCTTGCGAAAGGCGGCAAGCTCGAGATCGACATCCCCGCCTACGATTACCCGAAGAGCGCCCGCAACACCGTCAAGCTCGGCCGCAGGCTGAAGGCAGCGGATTTCGATATCCCCGCGCCGAAAGGCGCGAAGGAAGTAAAGGTCCGCGTCATCGGCGTCATCGAGAACCAGGCCCCGACCCGCGCGCTCGAAGCCGAGCTTCCGGTCGAGAAGGGGCTGGTGGCGATGGACCGGCGCAACGACGTCTGCCAGATCGCGCTGGTCGAGCGCCATCGCGGCACCGGCGGCGTCACCAACGGTTTCGTCTCGGGCTTCGGCTACATGCAGGACTGCGCTCTCGCCTCGACGGTGGCGCATGACAGCCATCACATGATCGTCGTCGGCACTGACAAGGACGACATGGCGAAGGCTGCAAATCGTCTCGGCCAGGTCGGCGGCGGCGTGGTGATGTTCTCGAAGGGCAAGGAACTGGCGCTGGTCGAAATGCCGATCGCCGGCCTGATGTCGGACGAGCGCGCCGAGATCGTCGCGGCCAAGGCCGAGAAGCTGACCGAAGCGATGCGCGCCATGGGCTGCTCGCTCAACAACGCCTACATGCAGCACTCGCTGCTGGCGCTCGTGGTGATCCCGGAACTCCGGATTTCCGATGTCGGCATCATCGACGTGACGAAATTCGAAAAGGTCGATCTGTTCGTCTAACGATCCGTTCAGGCTGTTCTAACTGCCTTACGGGCGGAGACACAAATTTATTGGACGCTCGCGGCGCTCGCCCTAGCCTTACGAGCGAGGCGGACTTCAGTCGGAGGAAATCATGAAACGCGTCCCGAAACTCCTGCTCGGCGCGGTGTCGGCGCTGGCCGTCAGCGCACTGCCCATCAATCTCGATTCGGTCATATCGGGCGGCTTCGAACCCGCAGCCGCATACGCCAAGGGCGGTAACGGTGGCGGTAATGGCGGCGGAAACGGCAAAGGCGGTTCCGGTGAGCGCGGCAAATCGGCCGATGCGAAGGGCCACACGAAAGCATCCGGCAAGACGGCCGGCAGCGTGTTCGGTTCGGTGTTCGGCAAGGAGCGGTCGCGGATAAAAGGCCCGAGCGCCAAGACATTGTCGGTGAAGACGAAAACGGCAAAATCGTCGAACAAGGCGGTAAAGATGGCGGCGCTGCCGGCCAACGCGCCCGTGCCTGACGCCAAGCCGAAGAATTTCAACGCCAAGCTCGCCGGGCTCAACTCGCTGAAGCGCAATTATCACGCCTATCTCAACAGCAAGTCGCCGCGCATGGCCGCTATCTCGGCCTTCGTCATGGCGTCTGCCGAGTTCGATCTGGCCCAGGAGAAAGTGGCTGATGCGACCGCTGCGCTGGCCGAAGCGCAGGCCGACTTCGTGGACGCGGTCAACGCCGCCGCGTTGACACCGTACGACGGCGCGATCGGTGTCTACGATAATCCGACAGTTGAGAGCCTGGAAGGTCGGCTCGCGGATCTGAACGCCGCTGCCGAAACTGTTGCGCCGGAGGATCAGGCTGCCCTGGATGCCGAGATTGCCGCGGTCGAAGGCTTGCTCGACAGTGCCGAAGCCACCGCCGTCGTCGATGCGGAAACATCGCTGGACGAGGCGGAACTGGCGGCGGAGACCGCTTCGGTCGGCACTGACGACGAGGCGCTCAAGGCCGCGCTGCTCGACGCCGCCAACGACAACCGCGTCGCCGAATACGGCGATGACTATGTCGATCAGGAAATGATGGACTGGGCCAAGGATCTGCTCGGCGTCGGCGATGCTTTCGGCAAGATCGACGAGGTCCGCGAGACGCTGGAGCCCGCAAGCGAATAGCGCAACAGTCCCGTTCCGGCAGCGGAACGGGACTTCTCGGGACTGCCGCTCTTCAGTTGCATTCGAACACGGTCGGAGTATCCTTTCGCTCGGCGCAATGTTGCTGCCTAAAAAAACAGTGTTCGGGCGTTCTCGCGCGGGCGAAAGGGGGTGGGCATGTCCGAGGCAATGCATCCGGCGGCGCCCCATTATCTTCCGTTCTTCATAACGGCCCCCGGCGAAACGGACGTTCTGCTCACCGGGTCGGTCATCTTCCTGATCCTGGCCGTGATGGGGATAGGCAGTTTGTACTTCTGGCTCCACTCCTTGCCGGAACGCATCTCCCATGGCGCCAGCCAGCATCAGTTCCAGCTGGTGGCGGTCCTGTCGTTGCTGGCGCTGTTCACCCACATCAACGCATTCTGGGTTGCCGCACTGTTGCTGGCGCTCATACCCGTGCCCGACTTCTGGACCCCCCTGGCCAGCATGGCCGACTCGCTCGCCAGAATGGCGACGGGGCGGTCTCGTTCTGCGGTTGCCGAAGCGCCATCGGAGCAAGCGCCCGAGGTGCTCGTGAATTACGCGCCAGTCATAGTCGAGGTCGCACGTCCGCCGGAGCCGAAGGAGACAGCCCGGAACGGTCCTCTTGACGAACCCGCCAAGGCTTCATCCGATCATCAGCTTCAGGGCGTGTCAGCGGGAGGGACTGAGCGATGATCGAAGTTCTGCTTTGTTCTGTCGTGACCATCCTGCCCGACTTTCTCGTCCGGCGCTTCGTACAGGGAAAGAGGATCGGCCACGAGATAACGCTCTATTCGATATGGTACGAGCTGCGCTACGGAATAACGGCGTGCATAGGCCTGACCATAATCCTGCTGACGCTCATTCTTTACTTTCACCCGTCGACGTCCAGCGCCGTTTCCTTCTATCGCACGATCCCTATTCTTCCCGAAGGCTCCGGCCGCGTCGAGGAAGTCTATGTGGGCGTGAGGGACAGGGTCGAGGCCGGCCAGCGCATCTTCAGGCTCGACAGCACGCAGCAGGAAGCGGCGCTCGAGACCGCGCGGCGGCGCGTAGCGGAGATAGACGCGGCGCTCGAATTGGCCAAGGCCGAGCTGGCCGGCGCCGACGCCCGCATCCTGGAAGCGCAAAGCTCGTACAAGCAGGCCCTGGACGAGCTCGAAACCAAGACCGAGCTTCAACGGCGAAACGCCAGCACTGTCGCGCAGCGCGAGATCGAGAAGCTCGCCAATATCGTGGAAGGGCGGCAGGCCGCCATTTCGGCGGTCATGGCAAGCAAGCAGTCCGTCGAATCACAGATTTCGTCCGTGCTGCCGGCGCAGAGGAAAAGCGCCGAGGCGTCGCTGGCCCAGGCCCAGGTCGAACTCGACAAGACCGTCGTCTACGCCGGGGTCGCCGGCGCGCTGGAGCAGTTCACCCTGCGCAAGGGCGACATCGTAAATCCTTTCATGCGGCCCGCCGGCGTTCTGATACCGGCCGAAGCTGGAAGGAAGACGCTTATAGCGGGCTTCAGCCAGCTCGAAGCCCAGGTAATGAAGGTCGGCATGGTTGCCGAAGCCACCTGTATTTCCATGCCTTTGACCATCATTCCGATGGTGGTCACCGAGGTTCAGGACCTTATCGCAACCGGTCAGGTTCGGGCGTCGGATCAGTTGATCGACGCCCAGCAGGTTGTCCGGCCCGGAACGATCACCGTCTTTCTGGAGCCGCTATTCGCCGGAGGGTTCGACGGCGTTCCGCCGGGCAGCAGCTGCATCGCCAACGCCTACACCAACAATCACGACGTTCTTTCCGAAGAGGGGCTGAGCACGCCCAAATGGCTGTTCCTTCACGTCATAGATACGGTCGGGCTGGTGCATGCGATCATATTGAGATTCCAGGCGCTGCTGCTTCCCGTGAAAACGCTCGTCCTTTCCGGCGGCCATTGAGGGCTAACCGCGCGCGACTGGCGCAGCATTCATGCCCCACGACCGGGTAGCAGTCGCCAACGTTGGACGAAATAGGCGGGATGCGTTTCGCTCCATTGGGCGACAAGTGGTTGCGCCTGCATAAAAGCGGTCCCGGGATGGATGGCCAAATCGCTGATGATCAACTCGCGCGACTCGCAGGCCCCCGGAGCGGATGTCAGGCAAGCCAGAATGACGAGCGTATAAAACATTGTCTTGTTCCTTCTCGGATATCGAGTTCGTCCTCGGAGGCGACGGATTCAGTGGCCGGCACGAACGAGTGTGGGAGCCGGCTCGGCTCCTGCCACGAAGAGTTTGCCGTTGGCCCGCGAGATCTCGACGGCTTGGCTGGGCTCGTCCACCCTGCCTGGAACCGAGATCGTGAAGCTTTGGCCTTCATCGAGGGTTGCCTCGAAGCGCACGGGCAAGCCCGCCTCGCCTTCAGCGATCGTGGCGACCACCCTAAAGCTGTTATCGGCTTCCGTGTAATAGACGACGCCTCGGAACCCGCCGAGATCGATACTCCCTGCTTGCAGGGCGTCCAGTTCACCTGCGAAGGCATAACCCGTCGTCACGCAAAGCGCCGCAAGAACCGTGTGTCTGTACATTGGTATTTTCCTCCCCAACCGAACAGGTCAGAACAAGACCTGTGCCCAAAGGATATGAGGAGTGGGTAGGTTCGTCTGTGAGAATTCCCACTGGCGCGGCACGGTCGGCCTGGTGCAGCCGCACCAAGAAATCCCGGGTGCGCAACACCGTGCTCTGCGCCTGCTGCATCTCGCTCTTGGCAGCACCAAAACGCATTGTCGGCCGTAACGTGGCTTCTGCAGTCGCCTCCATCACGCTACTGATTCGGCCGGAACAAATACCCAGCGGTAGAATTCCGATATAAAGCGATTGAAAATAAAGGTGATCGCGCCTTCCCTCTAACTCTATGGAGGACAGAATGTTTCGCGAGTTTCTTGCGGTTGCCACCATTGCAACCTTCATCGCGGGCCCGACGATTGCCCTGTCACAGGCCTGCTGTCAGATCAGCGAGACGCCATCGCGCACATGGCCAATGCGGCCATTGCAGATGAACTGTGCGAGATGCGAGTGAACCAGGAAGTTCTCAATACAGCTATGGTGCATGTAGGCTTGAACCTGGTGGATTTGGAGGTTGAACCATACAAATCCGCGTTCACGGATGCAGCACAGGAAGCACAGGTTAGTCTCGAAGCATCTGGCAGTCAGGTAGTCTGTGACCGCCTTGATACTATGTATGGGGCAACCGGCCAAAGGATCCCTGGTCTTATCGCGAGATAGCCGCCGAGGTGAGCGAAGGCCGCTACCGGGGGTGTTTGCCCGCCGCTTCCGCTCGGAAATAAGCATAGCTCGATCGGAAGGTGATATGCCGCTCTAACTCTCAACGTCCTCTGCCAGGAATTCGGACCTGACCCACTCGGCAAGCTCCCCACGCACAATACCGTTGGCTTCCGTGCACGCGCTGGGTCCCCGTTCAACAAAGGCTGAGCGGCCTTCGTGGCATCCTGCTGAATAGTAACCGGAAACCCGGGACCAGCCGCTCAGGCTTTCATAGACGGGTACCGACTCCCCGAAAAAGAATCGGCCAATGACGCCGCATTCCACAGAAGGGCAGGTTCGTCTTTTGACATCGTCCACATGGATCACCATCCGCTGCTGAGCTTTGGCTGGAACCAGCAAAACGCACGCGATTGTCACAAGCGTCAACGATCGCACGATCGAGTCGTCCTTGATCATCGCTGTGTTGTCACCTGTTGGTCCAGCAACGCCGAGGTAGCCACCTCAGGCGAGATTGGATGGCGTAACAGACAGTTCAGCTGTCCGTAGCGGCTGGGCTCGTCTGCACCTCGCGTACCGGAAGACTGTCCATCGCGAGCAGCTGATCGGCGCAAGCCTTGGCTGCGCCAGGAACAATCTTTTCCATGCCCGTCAGCAAGGCCCATCCGCCTTCCTCAATGAAATCATCGCGCTCCCAGGATGAGGCTTCCTTCAATGCGGCGAACTTTGCCGCCGCATCGGCATCGGCAGCGAATTTTTGGACACAGACCGTCGCGACTAGTTCGGCACGGGCGTCCTGTGCTGCACGTTCAGCCATGATGGCGGCGCTTCCACCTGTGGTCCAGCCTCCAGCTGTGAAGCCGATGATCATGGTAGCTACGGCGACGCCGACGGCGCTCCAGAACCACAGCGTCTTGGACGGACGATAGTTTTCCCAGCGTTGCGAGAGGGTTTGGTTCTCAGACATTTCCTTGCCCTTTCTCCTGTAACAGGATGTTTCGTATTTTTACATTTCGAGACTAACAGGCGCGATGGCGTTTTTGAACCCGCAAAGAGCAGAACCGTGAAAACGGCTTGGGAGGCATCGGAAAAA
>NZ_JAAKZF010000280.1 GCF_011045125.1 Allomesorhizobium camelthorni
TACGCCTGGAAGCTCATGGTGAGCGGCGAGACGTACAAGAGGCCAGAGGAACGAACACAGGCAGCATAAAATTGGCCATCACGGTGAGCGGAGACAAAGTGCTACCGTGTTGAGCTGATGGCGGAAAACTTGCAAGAGAATAGCAGATGGTGTGATCGATCGATCCAAGACGCGTGATACTCCGTTGGTTCCGATGGCCATTAAAGGCCGTTACCCTGTTGGGAACACGCGTTGCGGAAACCATCTTGGCCAGTGGTCATGTGCGGCCACACACAAAGGCCGCACATATGGAAGCAAGCGACCCGATCAAAATATTTGCAGGAAACACTTGCAAGTGGGAGCCGTCCACATATGGAACCAGAAGCCCGCCGCTCTGGCAGGATGATCTAAGCGGCGGGTTTCTTGCGTCCGGGATCCTAAAGCAGGCTCTTCGTCGGCTGGGCTGAAAGGAACCACGAATGAGCGATTCACCTATGCCGGTCACCGCTTCTCCATGGACGTCACGATGTCCGAAGACGGCCAGACCATGGTTGCGCTGCTCACCCTTGAAACTGGCGAACTGGCCTTCGAATTTGCCATCAATGCCGAAGGCGCCCAAGCGATCGTCGAGAACCTGCAGCAATTCCTCGACATGGTGCAGTCGAGGGGCAGCTAGCGCCCAGCTGCGACCATTCCCCGGGTGCTTACAGGCAGAAGAACGGCGCCGGGGTGCCCTTGTACGCGTCGTGTGGTTGACGACGGCGGCGCTCGGGGTGACGGTTTGTCGTCGACATCCATGTACCCACAGCGCTGGCAGGTATTGCGGTCCCGGCTTAGCGCATGGCGGCGGATGTCATGCGGGCCACACCAGCGTTGGTTCTTGCGGAGCTTGGCAGTGCCGCGCGGCTTCGCGAAGCGAACGACAATCGGCTTGTGGAAGGCGAACAGGCTGATCGCCATCAAGTTACTTGATGAATA
>NZ_JAAKZF010000281.1 GCF_011045125.1 Allomesorhizobium camelthorni
CGCCAAGCCCCCCTTCGGCGGCCCCGAGGCCGTGCTGGCCTATCTCAGCCGCTACACGCATCGCGTGGCCATCTCCAACAACCGCCTGATCAGCGCCGATGCCGAGACGGTGACCTTCCGCTGGAAGGACTACCGGATCAAAAACGGCGACCGTCAAAAGGTCATGCGGTTGGCCACCGACGAGTTCATCCGCCGCTTTCTGATCCATGTGCTGCCCGACGGTTTCCACCGCATCCGCCATTACGGTCTTCTGGCCAGCGCAGGCCGCAAGGCCACTGTCGCAAAGATCCGCGCCCTGCTCGGAGCGCACACGGCCAGACAGGGTGATCCGCCAAGCGTTGACATCATCCCGCTCACCCTGAGAGAGCCATGCCCCGACTGTGGCGGCCCGATGCGCATCATCGAGATCTTCCGCCGCGGCCAGAAGCCCAGATCCCGTGCGCCACCGCGGGAGCAGGCAGCATGACGAGCCGCCCGTCATATCGGCCGGAGCTGACCCGGAAAAACACGGCATTCCGGGATCGCATCGGTTTGCGCCACATAAGGCTGAGCACCGCAAGACAGTCGAAACCGCCAGGAAGGAGACCGTCAGATCTGCTGCCGATCATGCCACCGCACCCCCTCAGACCGGCGCGGTTGCTTATGCCGTCAGCGCCGAACTCCTCAACAGACACCCGCGGCCGCGCGCTTTCCCCATAGGTCCCACCCAGCCCCCCGCGGCTTCCTCCTTCGACGGTTTGTCAACGCGGGCCGCCAATGCCAGCGGCAAACGTTGCGCTGCGGCCCGTGTCGAAAAACCTTCACGTCAGCGGAATGGCCGCTTGTCGGTAACTTCGTCCCGAAAGCGGAAGGTCAGGTCTCGGCCCCGAGAATGCATGTCGGCAACGCGGCTCATCTTAGCCGTCTAGTGAGTCTGTCGCCCGGCCTCAGAAGCCGCCCTCCGGCCACGTCGC
>NZ_JAAKZF010000282.1 GCF_011045125.1 Allomesorhizobium camelthorni
ACCGCGTCTCGGCGAAGACCGGAGCCGGCTTCAGCAGTACACCGTCAGCTGTCTCCTCGACAAGGAGCCGTGTTCCCGCGCTCCAATCACGCCGATGGCGGATCGCGCTGGGCAGGATGACCTGCCCCTTCGTGGAAACGGTGATGGTAACCTTTTGTGCGTTGGCCATTGGTCGAGCCTCAAAGACGTAAGACAACCGTAAGATATGGCTGAACGACGCGCAGTTCAATCCCACTGTGTCCTGACATGTCGCCTCAGTCATTTCATTTGGGCGACCATGCCGTCGATCCTCCATTCTCAACCAGGAGCAAGCCATGCCCAAGTTTACGATCGAAACGACCTATCGCCTGCCGATCTTCCGACAGCGCTGCTATGAAGCTGAAAACCTCGAAGCCGCATGTCGTCTCGCGATCGAGGACGAGGACTGGTCGGATCAGAAAGAGGATTATGAAACATCCGGTGAGACCTATGTCACCGGCGTCTGGGCCGGGGACGTTCCGCCTTACAGCGTCCCAGCGATCGCAGTCCCCGCACACTTCGATGAGACGGTTCAGCGCAAGGCGGACATGTTCGGGTCGCTGCTTGGGCTTCTGGGGGAGCCGGCACGACCAATGGGTCTTTCCCTGCATGACTTCCAGCGTTGGCAGCCTCGCGCACAGGCCGCTGTCTTTAAAGCGCGGGCTATCATCGAAGAACGGCGCGATCTCGACGATCGCGACAATCCACCAAGTTGACAGCACGGATCCTGCGCTGCCGTCGGGGCGATGACGCGACAACAGGTTGGATTTGGAGAGTGACGCTTGCCTAACAACAGGCCCATCCGATAAAGCCCGATGCGAGCGACGCAACGCCTGATTCTGGAGCCTGAGTGTTGGATCGTCTCCAGTAGCCCAACGCCGTGGCTAATTGTTGAAGTCGCTATCATCAAGGGCAGGATG
>NZ_JAAKZF010000283.1 GCF_011045125.1 Allomesorhizobium camelthorni
GACCTTGATCAGGTTGGACGCGGTGACCTCGTTGTAAAGCAGGCCGAAGCGGTTCAGCAGGAACTGATGGTCGGTGCCCGGGACACGCATCGTGATGTGGTTCCAGATGAGATCGTCATAGCCGTAGATGTTGGCGAGGCGATACAGGGCGGCGAGGTCGACTCGCGCTTCCCATTCTTCCTTGGAGATGTTTGCGTGCCCGCCCTGGACGCTGAAGTCCTCGGCTTTCATCTCTTTTGCCATTGGTAGCCCTTTCACTTGCGACGTTGTCAGATGGAACGGAGGAATGTGCCGTTTTGCTCCTCCAGGAGCTTTACAGCCATCAGATGGTTCTGATCGAAACCATATTTGTCGACGGCTTCCTTGTAGATCGCCTCAACCTGCTCGCACATCGGCAGCGTGGCCCCGACAGATCCTGCGAGTTCCAGGGTCAGGGCCATGTCTTTGTGGGCAAGTCCCAGTGCAAATCCTGGGTCATAGCTGCCGTCCAGAATGGCCGGCCCGTACCGGTTAGCGACGTAGCTCGCCCCCGTGCTGCCCTGGATGATCCCGAGCATGGTATCGGCGGGAACGCCACCTTTCACACCCAGCATGAGGGCCTCGCTGAGGGCCACTGAGTTGAGATAGCACAGCACGACCTGTGCAATCTTGGCGACGTAGCCGGCGCCGTGTGGCCCGAGGTGCATGACCCGGTTGCCGAGCTTGTCCAGGACCGGCGTGCAGCGTGCAAAGACTTGAGCGTCTCCCCCAACCATGATCATCAGCGTCCCGGCCGCGGCACCTTCAATGCCGCCGGAAACTGGAGCATCAAGGAAATCGATCCCGCGAGCCTCGGCGGCGGCGCGGACACGGCGCTCGCATTCGAGATTGTTCGTTGAGAGGTCGATCCAGACCGCGCTCTTTGGCAATGCGGCAACAATC
>NZ_JAAKZF010000284.1 GCF_011045125.1 Allomesorhizobium camelthorni
GGCCAGACGCTTCCCACGCCGAAGGCCATCGACTTTGAACCAGGGGTCCTGCTCGGCAGC
This sequence comes from Allomesorhizobium camelthorni, assembly GCF_011045125.1. Lineage (GTDB taxonomy): Bacteria > Pseudomonadota > Alphaproteobacteria > Rhizobiales > Rhizobiaceae > Allomesorhizobium > Allomesorhizobium camelthorni. The sequence goes on from NZ_JAAKZF010000284.1 coordinate 61, forward strand.
GTATCCGGCGAACTCGGCTTGAGGAAATTTCTCGAAAGCCAAGGGCACAGCCTGATTGTAACCTCAGACAAAGATGGTCCAGACAGCGTTTTTGAACATGAACTTGTCGACGCCGAAATCGTGATCTCGCAGCCCTTCTGGCCGGCATACCTTACCGAGGAACGAATAGCCAAGGCAAACAGACTGAAGCTCGCGATCACGGCTGGCATCGGATCCGATCATGTCGATCTTCAGGCCGCGATGGACCGCGGTGTCACGGTCGCCGAAGTGACCTACTGCAACTCGATCAGCGTGTCCGAACATGTGGTCATGATGATCCTCGCTCTCGTGCGAAACTATATCCCCTCCTACCAGTGGGTCGTGAAAGGCGGCTGGAACATCGCCGATTGCGTCGCACGCTCATACGATGTCGAGGGGATGCAAATCGGCACCGTCGGCGCCGGGCGGATCGGCAGCGCGGTGCTGCGCCGGCTGAAGCCGTTCGACGTCAAGCTCCACTACACCGACCGCCACCGGTTGCCCGCAACGGTCGAGAAGGAACTCGGCGTCACCTTCCACCCGGACGCCGCATCCATGGTCGGCATCTGCGACGTGGTGACGATCAATGCCCCCCTGCATCCGGAGACGGAAAATCTCTTCGACGAGGCGATGATCGCCAGGATGAAGCGCGGCGCCTATCTGGTGAACACGGCGCGCGGCAAGATCTGCAATCGTGAAGCCATCGCCCGCGCGCTCGAGAGCGGCCAACTCGCAGGCTATGCCGGCGACGTCTGGTTCCCGCAGCCGGCACCCAAGGATCATCCATGGCGATCGATGCCGCATCACGGCATGACGCCGCACATTTCGGGATC
>NZ_JAAKZF010000285.1 GCF_011045125.1 Allomesorhizobium camelthorni
GCACGGATCGCGATGCAGCAACAGCCGTTTCCATGGCATCGCGATCCGCATACATGCCGGAGTATACCGGGTTCCGGTGGACCGGTTCGCCTCCTGTTAAACAGCCGACAGGGGACGCGCCGGTTTCGGGCCGGCTTCTTGCCGTTCCTCCCGCGCCTCGGTTATCCGCGGCAGGCTGTCTTCGATCCAGTCGGCGAGCAGGCGCACCTTCTCCGCGGCCTCGCGCCCCAGCGCCGTCAGGCTGTACTCCACATGCGGCGGCACGACATCGTATGCGACGCGGTCGACCAGACCGTCTCCCTCTAGGTCTTGAAGCGACTGCGCCAGCATCCGCTCGCTGACGCCGCCGATCTTGCGCCTCAGTCCGCTGAAACGCTGCGTTCCGGTCTCCAGGGCGATCAGCACCAGTATGCCCCACTTGCTCGTGACGTGCTGAAGCACTTCACGCGAGGGACATGCGGCGGCCATAACGTCACCGCGCCGCAGCTTTTCGGATACGTGCATCACATCACCGCAAGAAAATACACTTACGTCCTTGTAGGTACCTGCAATTCAGTTTGCAATGAAACTACCTAGAGGCGGAACATTTCGTGCCGCCGCTGGTTCGACGACCATGCTTTACACTGTGGGGCCGCTCTCGCAGCAGATGGCGATTCACATTTTGCTTATGAACGTCGTGGCGCCGCTTCTGGCGCTGGCGGTCAACCGAAGGTTTGGCGGCCGTTTGCCATTGCCCAAACTGTACCCTGCGGTGATTGCGCAACTTTTGGTTCTGTGGGCATGGCATGCGCCGCCGGCGCTTCACATAGGAATGCAGTCGCACGTCCTCCATCTGATCATGCTCGCGTCGCTCCTGACGTGCGCGCTGTGGTTCTGGTTAGCCATTCTTTCGATTAAGGAT
>NZ_JAAKZF010000286.1 GCF_011045125.1 Allomesorhizobium camelthorni
CGCGTTGCAGAGCTTCTACCGCCAGATCGGCAAATTTGGGATCCAGTTTGAATATCAGGGCTGAGTTTATGAGCCCAATGAAGGACTTCCAGTCAATCGACTCCTTGGATAGGGCCTCGTCGATCGAGCTTTCCAAATCAGGTGGCAGTGGGATGTCTGGCGCTATGCCGCCTTCCAATGGGCCCGGAAGAAAGGGCATTGGAAAGTTCATTTGGTGCCTGATGCTGCCTTCGTCCTCTGCAAGCGTTAGCTCTTTGATGTCTTGCGAGGCAATCTTGTTCTTGTGCCGTTGCGCGGCATTCGCGATTCTCCCAATAAACTCCGCTTTCAGTTGCTCAGGCGAAATGAAGTCGGGCATCCATTTCGGCTCCAGGCGCAAGTCACACAATGTTTGCAGATAAAACTGTTGCCCCCTGCCAGAGTGGGCCCATTCGGTGAAACCTCCAACGTCGACCGGAAATGAACATATGCATCTCTCGATCAGCGACGCCTGAGCTATCGTAGCCAGGCGGCGCCAAAACGGAGGTTTGCCCGCCAGGGTTTTTGCTCGAGACACTTCACCTTCAACCAGCACAGCCAGAGCCGACAGCAGACGAAATCGACTGTTCGCGGAATCTGTATCATCGTCACGAATCTGCTGGATCATGCCAATGATGGCTGCTTCTATTTGCGGGTGGCGGTCGAAAATCGACAGCCCAAGCTCAATGGCACCGAGCTGTGACAGCCTATCTCCTCTCTTGTCCAAGTCATCAAACAACGTTTGAAGCTCGTCGGAACTGGCGCGATCTAAATCAATTTGCGGTGGAATCGATGAATGTGCGGAGAGAAGCAGAGCGAGTTTGGTGCCCTCGTTCGGCTTCCATGCAATGAGTTCGGCGATGTGCGCC
>NZ_JAAKZF010000287.1 GCF_011045125.1 Allomesorhizobium camelthorni
CCGGGCGAGGAGAAGCAAGTGCCAGACAAGGATCGAGTTATTGGATCGGCCAAAAGGGCCAAAGGCACGGTCAAACAGGTCGTTGGCAAAGTCATCGGTGACGCCAAGCTTGAAGCCGAGGGCACTGCCGACAAGGTTGAAGGCAGCGTGCAGAACGCCATTGGCGGGCTGAAGGACGCCCTTAAGGGGAAGTAGGTGCCCAAGCCTGGCCGCCGGGGGTCATTTTGGAGCGCCTCGTCAGGCAGGGTTGCGCCGCAGCCTGTTCAGGCCGCCTCGTCTGCAACATGTCGATAATCGTCTGAACGATCTGGTGATCGTGATATGGCTCAGAAAGGAACTTGGAGTCGGCCGACAGCGCATTTCCTTAGGGACTGCATTGCCGGCGGCCACGATCGGCTTCCCGGGCGGTCGGCGGTCATCGCCATATCGAACGAGCACGTTGCGGGCCTTCCGGTCGAGGCGAATTTCGCCAGGCTATGCTGGGCGGAAAGGCCTTTATGAGTACGATCCTGCCCTTCACAACCCGGCCTCGGACCTCTCCGCCTCCCTGGAACGATCCAACGCCGGTACGGGAGGAATTTTTCGGCGTCGAACGACTCGAGCAGCACGCGGCAAGCCTCGCAGCGGCGCAGACCGTCACGAAGCGCCCCCCCGCTGTCCTGTCCCTGCGCACACGTCTCAACGACAACGCCAAGGTTCTGCTTGCCGGCTATCGCGCCAGCGCCGCGGAGCTGGAGAGTGGCCGGGGCGTTGTCCCCGCTGCCGAATGGGTGCTCGACAACTATCACCTGGTCGAAGAGCAGATCCGCGAGATTCGCGACGATCTGCCTGCGGGCTATTATCGTCAACTGCCGAAACTGGTCGAGGGGCCGTTCGCCGGCTAC
>NZ_JAAKZF010000288.1 GCF_011045125.1 Allomesorhizobium camelthorni
GGGCGCAGTTGTCTTGTCCTTGAACTCGTCGGCGACCTTGATGACGATGAAGGCTGGGCTGGTGATCAGATCATGGGCCTTGAGCAGACGGTAGACCGAAGCCTCTGAGACAAAATAGCTTTCGGCGTCGGTGAACGTCACCGCCAGTTCGCGCGGCGACAGCTCCGGCCTGTTGAGGGCAAGTTCGACGATCCGCTCCCGCACCTCGTCGGGGATGCGGTTCCAGACCCGGCCTGGCTGTGGCCGGCGATCCTCGAGCGCATCGACGCCGCCGCTCAGGAACCGGTCATACCAGCGGTGAAAGGTGGCGCGGGGAATGCCGAGCTTTTCCAGCGTGCGGCGCGCCGGCAGATGCGACTGCTCGACGAGCCGGATGATCTCAAGCTTCTCGGAGGCAGGATATCTCATTCCTCGTCGCCCCCATCCGCGATCATGCTTTTTTTGAGCAGTCGCAGTTCCAGCGCCTGCTCGGCGACGACCTCCTTCAAATCGCGCGTCTCGCGGCGCAGCACCTTGACCTCGTCGGTGGTGGCGGCGCGCGCCGTGTCCCCTGCCAGCCGTTTCTTGCCGGCCTCGAGGAATTCCTTCGACCAGTTGTAATAAAGGCTCTCGGCAATGCCTTCGCGCCGGCACAGCGCGGCGATCGATTCCTCGCCGCGCAGACCTTCCAGCACGACGCGGATCTTCTCTTCCGCTCCATACTGCTTGCGGGTGGCGCGGCGGATGTCCTTGATGACCGTCTCTGCAGACGGTTTCGGTGTCCCGGCTTTCTGTCTCATCTTCGCTCCTGTGAAGGGCTACGATGAGCCAGAAATCCTCCCTTCCTCGTTAAACCAATTCTGTCTCACTGGCGCTGACGCCGGACAGGTCAGACGGTTC
>NZ_JAAKZF010000289.1 GCF_011045125.1 Allomesorhizobium camelthorni
TGGTTCTCGAAAACCACGCCATCTGCCTCGCCGGAGCGAATTCTCGGACGGTCTCTCCTCATTGTTGCTCCCTCTCAAGCGCGGCGCCGGCGCGTTTCATCCGCGCGGCCGTGCTGTAGGCTTGCTGCGCTTTTTCCGGCCCGGCGCCGCCGACTCAAGCATTCGCGTGATATAGGCATGGATCGCTGCGCGGCCGGCTTCGGCGCAAACGGCGGAAAGCGCGATCCCGACGGCCATATCGTCCAATCGCTCCCAGAGCGCCTCGGGCCACAGCGGCGCACACTCCGGTTCGACGTCGTCGGCCTGACACAGGCCGGCGCGGCGGCGGGCATGGTTCGGGCATTCGGCGTCGAACCCTTCGCCCGAGGCGAGCAGTTGCACCGCGGTCAGCACCTCCGGCCGAGGCGTCTGCCTGGGCGCATACAGATCGAGCAAGGCGGCTTTCATATCGCGCGCGGCAGTGATCACGTCCTCGCGCATGCGCCGCAGCATTTTCACTTCGTCTTCCAGTTCCATTGGGGAATCCTTTCAGGCAAGCTTTTCCGTCGCCACGCTGCGTTTCCGCCCTGGCTATTTCCTTCGAGGCTCGCTTCGCTCGCACCTCAGGATGAGGAAGGAGCGAAGGTCGGGAAGCGGGGCGCTTGGCCTTGCCTACCGAAACTTAAATACGTGGCGCAGCTTCCGCGCCCCGCCGGTGTCTGTCGCCACGGTCGACCGGTCACGCGCCCCGCTCCATGTTCTTTCCATGGACAATGACGCGCGGATGATCCGCCTCCTGTGCGATCAGGCATTTGCGCCTGACCCACAGAATGCCGGCCCGTCGGACGCCCTCAGGCCCGTGGGAACCGAATCCACGGGGAGAGGTCACCGC
>NZ_JAAKZF010000029.1 GCF_011045125.1 Allomesorhizobium camelthorni
CACCCCGAGATCTTCAACAACCGTCTAGCCCCGCCGCATCCGTGGCGAAAACAGGGCAAAAGCATAGCGGTATCTTGACGCGCCCGAGCCCGTTTCGCATACACCGCAGCGAAAGCCCGAATTCTGTCAGCCATGCTGTCCGGATTCAGGCTCCATCGCATCGGTCCCGGGGAGGGGAATTTCCGGGCCAGAAAATCAGGGAAGAATTCGGCAATGACCATGCTTTACGTCGTCATCGCCTGCGGCCTGCTTTCCATCCTGTACGCCATCTGGGCGACACGGTCGGTTCTCGCATCCGACCAGGGAAATGCACGCATGCAGGAAATCTCGGCCGCCATCCGCGAGGGTGCGCAGGCCTATCTGGCGCGGCAATACACCACAATCGCCATCGTCGGCGTGGTCGTGCTGCTGCTCGCCTGGTGGCTGCTCTCGGCGAGTGCTGCGATCGGCTTCCTGATCGGCGCCGTTCTGTCGGGCTCTGCCGGCTTCATAGGCATGCATGTCTCTGTCCGCGCCAATGTGCGCACCGCGCAGGCCGCTTCCAACAGCCTCGCGGCCGGCCTCGACATCGCCTTCAAATCGGGCGCCATCACCGGCATGCTGGTGGCCGGTCTCGCTCTCCTGGGCGTGTCCGTCTACTACTTGGTCCTGACCGGTCCGATGGGTCTTGCGCCCGATGATCGCACGGTCATCGACTCGCTGGTTTCGCTCGGCTTCGGCGCATCGCTGATCTCGATCTTCGCCCGTCTCGGCGGCGGCATCTTCACCAAGGGTGCGGATGTCGGCGGCGATCTCGTCGGCAAGGTCGAAGCCGGTATTCCCGAAGACGACCCGCGCAACCCGGCCACCATCGCAGACAATGTCGGCGATAATGTCGGCGACTGCGCCGGCATGGCGGCCGATTTGTTCGAAACCTATGCAGTGACGGTCGTCGCCACCATGGTGCTCGCCGCGATCTTCTTCGGCGGCACGGACATGCTCGGCAGCGTCATGCTCTATCCGCTCGCCATCTGCGGCGCCTGCATCGTCACCTCGATCATCGGCACCTTCTTCGTCAAGCTCGGCTCCAACGGCTCGATCATGGGCGCTCTGTACAAGGGCCTCATCGTGACCGGCCTGCTGTCGATCCTCGGCCTCGGCGCGGCCACCTCGCTGACCATCGGCTGGGGCGAGATCGGAACCGGCGGCGGCGTCGCCATCACCGGGCAGAACCTGTTCATCTGCGGCATTATCGGCCTTGCGGTGACCGGTCTGATCGTGGTGATCACCGAATACTACACCGGCACCGGCAAGCGCCCGGTCAACTCGATCGCCCAGGCGTCCGTCACCGGCCACGGCACCAACGTCATCCAGGGCCTCGCGGTCTCGCTCGAATCGACGGCGCTGCCGGCCATCGTCATCGTCGGCGGCATCATCACCACCTTCCAGCTTGCCGGCCTGTTCGGCACGGCGATCGCAGTGACGACCATGCTCGGCCTTGCCGGCATGATCGTGGCGCTCGACGCCTTCGGCCCGGTCACCGACAATGCCGGCGGCATTGCCGAGATGGCGGGCCTGCCCAAGGAAGTGCGCCAGTCGACCGACGCGCTCGACGCGGTCGGCAACACCACCAAGGCGGTCACCAAGGGTTATGCGATTGGCTCGGCCGGCCTCGGCGCGCTAGTGCTGTTCGCGGCCTACAGCTACGACCTGCAGTACTTTGCCGCCAAGGCGAATGAGGCCGGTTCGACGCTGTTTCCGTATTTCAAGGACATGGGCACGGTCTCCTTCGACCTCTCCAACCCCTATGTCGTCGCCGGCCTGATCTTCGGCGGCCTGATCCCGTATCTGTTCGGCGGCATCGCGATGACCGCCGTCGGCCGCGCCGCGGGCTCGATCGTGGAAGAGGTGCGCAAACAGTTCCGCGAGGATCCGGGCATCATGAAGGGAACCTCGAAGCCCAACTATGCCCGCGCCGTCGACATTCTGACCAAGGCGGCGATCAAGGAAATGATCATCCCGTCGCTGCTGCCGGTGCTGGCGCCGCTGGTCGTCTATTTCGGCGTGCTGCTGATCTCGGGCTCCAAGGCCTCGGCCTTCGCCGCGCTCGGCGCATCGCTGCTCGGCGTCATCGTCAACGGCTTGTTCGTCGCCATCTCGATGACCTCTGGCGGCGGCGCCTGGGACAACGCCAAGAAGTCCTTCGAGGACGGTTTTACCGACAAGGACGGCGTCAAGCACCTGAAGGGTTCGGAAGCCCACAAGGCCTCGGTGACCGGCGACACGGTCGGCGATCCCTACAAGGACACCGCCGGCCCGGCCGTCAACCCGGCCATCAAGATCACCAACATCGTGGCGCTCCTGCTTCTGGCCGTGCTCGCGCACGGCTGATCCAGGCGTTCATTGCAAGGAAAAAGCCCCGCGGGAGCGATCCCGCGGGGCTTTTTTTGAGGTATCCGTCCCGTGCGGCTTATTGCTGGGGCGCGCCGGGAAGGCTGGTCGGCATGCCGGCAGCGCCTGCCAGCAGCTGGCCGATGAAGTTCTGGTCCTTGCCCGCGGTCGGCGTGGTGCGGGAGATGAAGTCGAACACCTTGCCGTCCTGCAGGCCGTAATTGGCGATGTTGGTGACGCGCCCGTCCTCGCCGAAATAGACCGCCAGGATGCGCTGGTCGATGAGCTTGGGCTTGGCGAAGGCGACGGCGCGGCGGCGGGTCTGCGAAATGTAGTAGAAGACCTCGTTGTCGAAGGTCGCCGTGGTCGACGGGCTGCCCAGCGCCAGGATCACCTGTTCGCGGCTCGAACCGACCGGCACCAGGTCGATCTGCTGCTGGTCGATGACATAGCCCTGCGTCAGCGTCTCGCTCGGGGTCAGGTCGCCGAAGGTTTTTGAGGTGTTGCAGGCGGAAAGCGTCAATGCCGTTCCGAGCAGGCATGCCGCCCCGGCCAGGCGCGGCGAAAATGCGGTCTTGAAATCCTGGCAGGCCAACAACAACTCCCATCCCAAATTCGGTATCGCGGCCCGCCTTGCGCGGAGCCGCAAAACCGGTAAACCAGCTTGCGCGCCGATGCAACACAGCCCGCCGGCGAAACGGTTCCTCAAGGAGACCGCCAATGTTCAAACGCCTGTTTGGCGGCGACCGCAACGCCAATCGCGCGATCACGGACGCGCTCTACGGTGAAATCGTGGCGGCCGCGCGGCAGCCTGTGTTTTATTCGGACTGGAACGTACCCGACACGCCGCTCGGCCGTTTCGAGATGCTGTCGCTGCACATGTTCCTGTTCCAGCATCGCCTGCACGGCGAGACCGGGGTCTCGCGCGAGATCGCCCAGGAGCTGACCGACGATTTCTTCACGGATCTCGATCATTCGCTGCGCGAACTCGGCATAGGCGATGCCGGCGTGCCGAAGCGGATGAAGAAGCTGGCGCGGATGTTTTACGGCCGCACCAAATCCTATGCCGACGCGCTCGACGCCGGCGACCGGCCCGCACTCGCCGCCGCCCTGGCGCGCAATGTCCGGCCCGAAGCCGGTGACTGGCCGGAAGCCGATGCGCTGGCCGGCTACATGTTCGAGACCGTCGCCGCGCTGGCGCGGCAGCCGTCCGCGGCGATCCATGGCGGCGCGATCGGCTTTCCCGCGCCCCAGCCGGGTTGAAAGGAGCCTGCGATGAAACATCACCATGAACAGCCGGTGAGCCCGGTTTCGTTCAATGTCAACGTCGCGCGGCTGCCGCAAAAGGGCATGCCGGTGGTGATCGAGGCCAACGGGAAGCAGCTTGCGGCGCTCGCGGAAGAGCACAGCCTGCTTTCGGTGAAGGATTTCCGCGCGGAACTGCATGTCGGTTCCTGGAAGCGCAATGGGGTAAAGGTTTCAGGCGTGGTCTTGGCCGACATCGTGCAGGCCTGCGTGGTGACGCTCGAACCGCTCGACGCCCATATCGAGGAGGAGGTCTCGGGGCTGTTCCTGCCGGAGGATTCGAAACTCGGCCGGCTCGGCTTCGAGGGCGGCGGCGAGATCATGCTCGATGCCGAAGGCCCCGACAGCCCGGAAGTCTTTTCCGGCGACACCATAGATGTCGGTGCGCTGGCGGAGGAATTCTTCGGCCTGGCCATCGATCCCTATCCGCGCAAGAGCGGCGTGGCGCTGGAGGCCCCGGCATCCGATGCGGGCGAAGCGGCCGTCGAGAGCGAATTGCAGCGAAAGCTGCGCTCGCTGATCGATAAATCCTGAAAACACCCGGGCAAGTTCCGAAATCGCGGTTGTGCGGCTCCGCAAAACCGCTATTTTCCCCCTGCCTGACCAAGGCAGCCGAGTAATGTGAGATGATTGCCGAGTGATCAGGATTTCCATCGATGCCATGGGCGGCGATCACGGGCCGGCGGTAGTCATCCCCGCGTTGATGATGGTGGCGACGCGCCGCCCCGACGTGCGGTTCCTGGTCTATGGCCGCTCGGAAGCGGTCCGGCCGGAACTGGACAGGTTCCCCAAGCTCGCCGCCATCACCGAATTCATCCACTGCGATGTCGCGGTAAGCATGGACGACAAGCCGAGCAAGGCGTTGCGCCACGGCCGCTGGAAATCGTCCATGTGGAAGTCGATCGAGGCGGTCAAGACGGGTGACGCCGACGCCTGCGTGTCGGCCGGCAATACCGGCGCGCTGATGGCGATGTCGAAATTCTGCCTGCGCACCATGGCCACCATCGAGCGGCCGGCGATCGCGGCGATCTGGCCGACGCTGCGCGGCGAAAGCGTCGTGCTGGACGTTGGCGCCACGATCGGCGCGGACGCCCACCAGCTTATCGATTTCGCCATCCTCGGAACGGCCATGGCGCGGGCGCTCTATGGAATGGACAAGCCGACCGTCGGCCTGCTCAACATCGGCGTCGAGGAGGTCAAGGGCCAGGAAGAGGTCAAGGAAGCGGGCCGCCTGCTGCGCGAGGCCAGCATGATGTCGATGGGCTATCACGGCTTCGTCGAAGGCGACGACATCGGCAAGGGCACGGTCGACGTGGTGGTCACCGAGGGTTTTGCCGGCAATATCGCGCTGAAGACCGCCGAAGGCACGGTGCGGCAGATCTCGACCTATTTGCGCGCCGCGATGAGCCGGACGCTGATGGCCAGGATCGGCGCTGTCTTCGCCAAGGGCGCGTTCAACACGCTCAAAGAGAAGATGGATGTGCGCAAGGCCAATGGCGGCGTGTTCCTGGGGCTCAACGGCATCGTCGTGAAGAGCCATGGCGGCACCGACGATGAAGGTTTTGCGGCGGCGATCGAACTCGCCTACGATATGACCCGCAATCGGTTGCTCGACCGGATCGAGGCCGACCTCGACCTGTTCCATGCGCGTCACCCGAAATCTTCGCTCAGGCCGGCAGCCGCTGCCGGCGATGCTATTGAATAGGATTTAGTTCCAGATGATCAGATCAGTCGTGCGTGGCATCGGATCCGCGTTGCCGCGTCGCATCATGAAGAATACCGATTTCGAAGGCGTGCTGGAAACGTCCGACGAGTGGATCGCCCAGCGCACCGGCATCCGCCAGCGCCACATCGCCTCCGACGACGAGACGACGGCGTCGCTGGGCGAGGCGGCTGCGCGCGCCGCGCTCGACAATGCAGGGCTGACGCCGGCCGACATCGACCTGATCGTGCTCGCCACTTCGACGCCGAACAACACATTTCCCGCGACCGCGGTGGAGATCCAGAACCGCCTCGGCATGCATCACGGCTTCGCCTTCGACATGCAGGCGGTGTGTTCGGGCTTCGTCTATGCGGTCGCAACCGCCGATCTCTACATTCGCGGCGGCCTCGCCAGGCGCGTGCTGGTGATCGGCTCGGAAACGTTTTCGCGCATTCTCGACTGGACCGACCGCTCGACCTGCGTTTTGTTCGGCGACGGGGCAGGGGCCCTGATCCTCGAGGCGCAGGAGGGCGAGGGCACGATCGCCGATCGCGGCGTGCTCGCCGCCAGCCTGCGCTCCGACGGCGTCCATAAGGACAAGCTCTACGTCGACGGCGGCCCGTCCACCACCGGCACGGTCGGCCTGCTGCGCATGGAAGGCCGCGAGGTGTTCAAGCATGCCGTCGGCATGATCACCGACGTGATCGAGGCGACCTTTTCGCAGGCCGGCATCACGGCCGAGGATCTCGACTGGTTCGTGCCGCATCAGGCAAACAAGCGCATCATCGATGCGTCTGCCAGGAAGCTCGGCATCGCGGACGAAAAGGTGGTGGTGACCGTCAATCTGCATGGCAACACCTCGGCGGCGTCGGTGCCGCTGGCGCTTGCCGTGGCCGTGGCCGACGGGCGCGTGAAGAAGGGCGACCTGGTGCTGCTGGAAGCCATGGGCGGCGGCTTCACCTGGGGCGCCGTACTGCTACGCTGGTGATCGGCTGCCCTCATTAGCCGGAACAGCCTTGCCGCAGCGCGGATCATCAAATCAATTCAACATGATTGCGGCGAACGCACCGGTTCGGTCCTTGACCTTGTCGGACCAATTTTCTAACGTCTTGGCGTTTGTAGGCTTTTTTGTTTTTCGAGGATGGTTGGACGGTCGCATGGGGGGAAAGACACTGACGCGCGCCGATCTCGCCGAAGCCGTCTATCGCAAGGTCGGCCTCTCCCGCACGGAGTCTGCCGAACTCGTGGAATCCGTACTCGACGAAATCTGCGAAGCCATCGTCCGCGGTGAAACCGTCAAGCTCTCTTCCTTCGCCACGTTCCACGTGCGCGGCAAAAACGAGCGTATCGGCCGCAATCCCAAAACCGGCGAAGAAGTGCCGATCCTGCCGCGCCGCGTCATGACCTTCAAGGCCTCCAACGTGCTGAAGAACCGCATCCTGCGCGCTCACCAGAACAGCAAGGGCAAGGGCGCCAAGCAGGCCGCATCGGCTGGCGAGTAGCTCGGCTTCGATCGATAAATCGCGCGCCAGGCTCGCGCCGGGCTTGAATTCCAGCCGGCAAACCGCTGAAATGAGGTGCGAATCGGTGCCGTGGCTCACTTGCGGGCGCAACACTCCGGTTCGGCGAGCTTGATCCCACCCGGCCGCCTCAGGCCTTCGGGATCGGCCATGGAGGAATTCGCGCATGGACAAGAGCCCCGACGCATTCCGGACCATCAGCGAGGTCGCCGAGGACCTCGATCTGCCGCAGCACGTGCTGCGCTTCTGGGAAACGCGCTTCACCCAGATCAAGCCGATGAAGCGCGGCGGCGGCCGGCGCTACTACCGGCCGCAGGATGTCGACCTGATCAAGGGCATCCGCCACATGCTTTACGACCAGGGCTACACCATCAAGGGCGTGCAGAAACTGCTGCGCGAGAACGGCAACCAGTTCATCGTCGCGGTCGGAAGCGGCGACCGTGCGGCCGTGGAGGCGATTGCGCAGCGCAAGCAGGCTGAGGCCGCGCCGCCGACGCCGGCCGCGCAGCCGCGCGGAGCGGACGACGAAATGCTGGTCGGCGAACCCAGGGCCAAGCCGAACCGCCGCTTTTTCGGCCTTGGCAAGGCCGAGGAGGACGGACCGGTGCAGCCCGACAGCGGCAAGCTTTCGCGCGACAACCGCGCGCTGCTGCAGGAAGCGCTGTTCGACCTGCTCGAATGCAAGCGGCTGCTCGACCAGGTCCGCTGATGTCCGGCCCGGACAGGCAGCAGGCCGAACCGAACGGCGGTCTAGATGTGAGCTTTTTCGGCTCTGATCGCAGCGCCTGTCATGCGCTTGGTGGTGCCTTCTCGCCGTGATCCTTCGACAGGCTCAGGGACGGGGGAGAAGGGACAGGCGGCAATGCTGGCGACCCCCTCTCCACGTCCTGAGCGTGCCGAAGGATCACGGCGAGAAGACCCTAATACACAGCGGCGGCGGTGAAAAAGACTCAGGCTGGACCAGTGCAAGTGGTCGAAATCTGACGCTTGGTTCCGGGGCAGTAAGCCTGTTCAGGGGGTGGTTAGCGGCCCCGATCATCGCAGGCGGATTGTGACGTAGAAGCCTACGACAATAAGCGTTGCAGACCCCACCCAGAGACACAAGGCGAGTAGTAGTTTCCAAAAGCTCTTGCGGTATAGGCCCGCGTTCCGGGCCATTCGGCCACCACGCCAAGCCTTACTAGCACCATACATGACTGCAAAGGCGGCCATGAGCGCGACCCATCCTGGCACCAGCTTCAATAGCGGCGCACTGGGATCGTTATAAAGGTGGATGAACGCCACGACACCGCGATACAGCACGGGTGGTCCATAGTAGAACATGAACCATCCGCTGACCGCTCCCATGGGTACGTAGAAAGCGAGAGTGACCCGCCAGTTCTTTCCCAGCCAAGGCTCACCCTTCTTGGCCTGAGCACGGTACAAATCGGCCAAGAACAAGACAACGCCACCAATGAGGCTTAGCCCCAACCACCACCAATGCATCTGCCTGTCCTAGCGCTGGTTGGTTGCACCGGGGTTAACCGACGGGCCGCCTTTTCGTCCGCAAAGGGGCGGCAGCGGTATTCCGTTTCGGGTACCAAGCGTCAGGTTTTGACCACTAGTGAGCGGATTCGCCGGCCAGGATGCCGGCTTCTTCCGCCGCTTCGATGAAGGCGTTGCGCGCATCTACGGTGGAACGGTGCCCGTCCTGCACCTTGAGGCAGGCGTCGACGGCGTCGCGGTGCCTTGGACCGCGAAGGGCCGGCCACTGGGTCAGAAGCAGATCGGTTGCCTGGCGGGTGCTGCCGACGGCTATCGGCCCGCCCTGATCGAGCGAGATCATGACGGGTTCTTGGAAACGCTTGTCAGGCTCGCTTTCCATGTCAGCCTCCGGCGGAAACGTCGGTCTCGGGCCGGTCCCGGCCGTCCACGACTTCCTCGTGCCACTCGCCTTCCTCGTCCTGGTAGATTATGCCTTCCGTCCTGCCGGCGAGCTGCTGTTCGGCGGCAGCGGCCTTGGCCGCCTCATAGGCTTGCGAGCGGCTGGCGAAGGTCTCCGAATACACATCGCCGAGCTTGTAGGCCCAGCCGCCATCATGTTCCACGATCTCATAGACAATCCGGGTCATGCGCTCACCCTCCTTTTGACCGCTCAACGGGGCAAGGGTGAAGTTGTTCCTGGCGACCCCCGAACCGGCACCGAATCCGCATCCGGCAGCGGTTCTTACGGTGGGCAGCCGCCGAATTGCCGCGACACGCAACCGAACCTCCCTTATCAGTGCGCCGATCGATTCGACGAAGGGGACTGACATGACGGATGTGAAGGACAGCAACGGCACAAAGCTCGCCGATGGCGATTCCGTGACGCTGATCAAGGACCTCAAGGTAAAAGGCACCTCGGTCGTGCTGAAGCGCGGCACGCTGATCAAGAATATTCGCCTTACCGACAAGGAGGGCGAGATCGAGTGCAACGCCGAAAAAGTCAAAGGATTGGTGCTCCGCACCGAATTCCTGAAGAAGGCATGACGTTGCGGCCGGCGTTGGATTGCGCCGGGCAGCCTACAACTCCCTATCTCCTGCCGAGCATGTCGCGGAAGCTGCGCCTGTGTGAGGCGCTGTCAGCCAACATTTGAACCATCCAGACCGAGCCGGTTGCCGTCTAGGCAGCAGCGTCCGGTTTCAGCACGCCGCGGCGGATCTGGTCTTCCTCGATCGACTCGAACAGGGCGCGGAAATTGCCCTCGCCAAAACCTTCGTCGCCCTTGCGCTGGATGAATTCGAAGAAAATCGGTCCGATCACGGTCTTCGAAAAGATCTGCAGCAGGATCTTGGTCGTGCCGCCATCGACCACGCCTTCGCCGTCGATCAGTATGCCGTGCTTCTTCATCCGCTCGATCGGCTCGTCATGGCCGTGCACGCGCTCATGCGACTTCTCGTAATAGGTGTCGGGCGGGCCCGGCATGAATTTCAGCCCGTTGGCCGCGAGTTTGTCCGTAGCATCGTAGATGCCGTCGGTGCCGACCGCGATGTGCTGGATGCCTTCGCCCTTGTACTTGCGCAAATATTCCTCGATCTGGCTCTTGTCGTCGGTCGATTCATTGAGCGGGATGCGGATTTTGCCGCAGGGCGAAGTGATGGCGCGGCTGACCAGGCCGGTCAGCTTTCCGGCGATGTCGAAAAAGTGGATCTGCTTGAAGCCGAATAGCTCGCGGTAGAACGCCCACCACTTGTCCATCTTGCCGCGATAGACATTGTGGGTGAGGTGGTCGAGGTAATAGAAGCCGACGCCTTCAGGCTTCGGGTCGCGCTCGCCGAGCCAGTCGAACTCGGCGTCATAGGCCGAGCCCTTGTCGCCATACTTGTCGACGAAATAAAGCAGCGAACCGCCAATGCCGACAATCGCCGGAACGTCGAGCGTCTTGTCGTCGCCCAGATAGGGTTCGGCGCCCTTGGAGACCGCGTGGTCGAAGGCATGCTTCGCGTCGACCACGCGCCACGCCATGGCGGGCGCGCAAGGGCCATGCTTTTCCACGAACTTCATGCCGTATGAGCCGGGTTCGGCGTTCAGCACATAGTTGATGTCGCCCTGGCGCCAGATGGTGATGTTCTTCGTCCGGTGTTTTGCAACGGGCGCGTATCCCATGCGCGAAAAAAGTTCGGAGAGCTTTTCCGGCTCCTGATGGGCGAATTCGACGAACTCGAACCCGTCGGTGCCGGCGGGATTAGCCTTGCTGATCTTGGCGGGCGGGGCATCGTGCGGAAAGGGACCCATGGCTTCCTCCTTTGGTGTGTCCTTCGAGGCTCGCTTCGCTCGCACCTCAAGATGAGGAGCGTTGCGAAATCTCACGAAAAAACTCAAAGGCTCGCGAGATCGTTCCGGAAAGGTGGCATACGCCGTCCTCATCCTGAGGTGCGAGCGAAGCGAGCCTCGAAGGACGCACATTCAACTTTCTTCAGAATACCCCAAACCGCCCGCACAGTGCTTGCATTCAAACGCTTCGGATGCTGCAATGATGCGTGAAACGTGCATGACGGACCTAAAAATGACCGATGACGAGCGCATTGATCAATTTGACCGCAAGATACTGTCTCTGCTGCAGGCGGACGGCAGGCTGACCAACAACGACCTTTCCGAGCGCGTGAATCTGTCACCGTCGCAATGCTCGCGGCGGAGGCAGCGGCTGGAGGAGGAGGGTTTTATCCGCGGCTACCGCGCGGTGCTCGACCGCGACCGGCTGGGATTTTCGCTGGTCAACGTGATCTCGGTGACGCTGGCGACCCACAATCGCGACAATGCCCGAAACTTCGCCGAACTCCTGTCGCGCCTGCCCGAAGTCCAGGAGGCGCACGCCCTGACCGGCGAGATGGATTACATCCTGAAGGTCGTCACGCCTGATCTCAAGTCGCTGTCGGATTTCGTCAACGGCGTGCTCCTGCCGCACGATTCCGTGCAGCACGTGAAAACCGCGATCGTGCTGGAGACGCTGAAGGAGACCTCGGCGCTGCCTTTATGACAACGTCTCAGCCTTTCGACTGCTGCACCGCCATGAACAGGTTGGTCGAGCGCGTGCCGGAACGGCAATAGGCGAAGACCGGACCTTCGAGTTCGTCCAGCGCATTCGCCATCGCGGTGACATCGTCGCCGGTCATCGGCATGCCGCTGACGATCGGGACGTGGCGGAACGACAGGCCGGCCGCTTCGGCCGCCTGCCTGATCTCGGCCGTCGAGGGCTGGCCCGGCTGCTCGTTGTCCGGACGGTTGCTGATGATGCTCTTGAAGCCCTTGGCCTTGATCGTGGCGACGTCTTCCACCGCGATCTGTCCGGACACGGCGTAGTCGTCGGAAATCTGTCTGTATTCCATGGTGATGCCTCATGATCCAAATCGTTGCGGCAAGCATAGCGCCCGCGCCGCTCTCTCGCGACTGTCATGCCACCTCGAACCCCCCGCCGCAACCGCGCTGTCGTCTCAGCCGTTGCCGACGAAGGTGCTGAGCGGGCGGCCCTCCGCGGCAAGCCGCTTCAACAGCGCGGACGGCCGGAACACGTCCTTGCCGCTCAGGCCATGCCGGTATTCCAGCCGTTCGATGATCTTCGGCAGCCCTTCGAGGTCGGCCCAGAACATCGGCCCGCCCTTGCCGACCGGGAACCCGTAGCCATTGGTCCAGATGATATCGATGTCGGACGCGCGCGCGGCAATGCCTTCCTCGAGGATCTTTGCGCCCTCATTGACCATTGGATAAAGCGTGCGCTCGATGATCTCCCCGGCCAAAATCGTACGGCGCTCGATGCCTCTTTCGCGCGCACTGTCCTCGATCAGTTGCGCCACCTCCGGATCGGGAACCGGGGTGCGGGAGCCGTTTTCGTAGCGATAAAAACCCTTGCCGGTCTTCTGGCCGAAACGGCCCTGTTCGCAGAGCCGGTCGGCAATCACCGCAGTCTGGCCGCGCGCCTTGCGGTTGCGCCAGCCGATGTCGAGGCCGGCCATATCGTACATCTGGAACGGCCCCATCGGCCAGCCGAAACCGGTGAACACCTTGTCGACCTCACCCGGCGACGCGCCTTCGAGCAGAAGGTTTTCCGCATCGTCCGAACGGGCCGAGAGCATGCGGTTACCGACGAAGCCGTGGCAGACGCCGACGACGACCGGAACCTTGCCGATCCGTTTCGCGACGCCAAGCACTGTGGCCAGCACATCCGGCGCGGTCCGGCTGCCGCGCACGATTTCCAGCAGCTTCATGACGTTGGCCGGGGAGAAGAAATGCAGCCCGAGCACATCCTGCGGCCGGCTGGTCGACGCCGCGATCTCGTTGACGTCGAGATAGGACGTGTTGGTGGCAAGGATCGCCGTCGGCTTGGCGATGGCGTCGAGCTTGCTGAATACCTCTCTCTTCACCGCCATATCCTCGAACACGGCCTCGACAATGAGATCGCACTCGGCGAGGTCGGCATAGTCGGTGGTCGGCGCAAACAGCGCCATGCGCCCGGCCTTGGCGTCTTCGCTCAGCGAGCCGCGCGACACCGAAATCGCATAGTTCTTCTCGATCATCGCCAGGCCGCGGTCGAGCGCTTCGCGGTTCATTTCAAGCAGGGTCACCGGGATGCCGCCATTGACGAAGGCCATTGCGATGCCGCCGCCCATCGTGCCGGCGCCGATGATGCCGGCGCGGCGGATTTCGAGCGGCGAGACTTCCTTGCCGACGCGGGGCACTTTCGTGGCCTCGCGTTCGGCGAAGAACAGATGGCGCTGGGCGCGCGACTGGTCGCCCGAAACCAGCTTTGTGAACAGCTCACGCTCGGCGGCCAGCGCCTCGTCGAAGGGCAGGGTGATCGCGTTGCGCACCGATTGCGCGCAGGCCAGCGGCGCTTCGAGCCCGCGCGCCT
Source organism: Allomesorhizobium camelthorni (assembly GCF_011045125.1). Lineage (GTDB taxonomy): Bacteria > Pseudomonadota > Alphaproteobacteria > Rhizobiales > Rhizobiaceae > Allomesorhizobium > Allomesorhizobium camelthorni. The sequence continues at coordinate 13,263 of NZ_JAAKZF010000029.1, forward strand.
TCTTGGCGAGTTCGGCCGCCTCGGCGTCGAATGCCGCGAGATCAGCGCCGACTATCTGTGCCCCACGATCGCGCACCGGCACGGAAGCGACGCCGCTCGCGGCCTTGTCGCGGGCGAAGGCGACCGCATTGGCGAAGAGGTTGGATTCGGAGGTCGCGTCGACCAGTGCGCTCGCCAGCGCCACATCGGCCGGAACCGGCGCGCCGGAGACGATCATTTTCAACGCCTTCGCCGGGCCGACCAGACGGGGCAGGCGGACGGTGCCGCCGGCGCCCGGCAGCAGGCCGAGCTTCACTTCCGGCAGCCCGAGCTTCGCGCCCTTGTCGGCGATGCGGAAGTGGCAACCGAGCGCCAGTTCGAGCCCGCCGCCGAGCGCGGTGCCGTGGATGGCCGCGACCGTGGGCTTCCGGATCGCCTCAAGCATCGCGATGACATCGCGCAGGTCCGGACGCTGCGCCGGCCTGCCGAATTCGGCGATGTCGGCCCCGGCAACAAAGGTGCGGCCGGCGCAAGTGAGTACAATGGCCGCGACCGAAGAATCCCCGGCAAGCGTTTCCAGCACCTTCCGAAGCGGCTCGCGGACGCGAAAGCTCATCGCGTTCACCGGCGGGTTGTCGATGGTGACGATGGCGATTTCGCCATCGCGGGTGATGGTCACGGTCTCGGTCATCGACACGCTCCTGTTTGCTGGCGCTGGAGCCGGGCGGCCGGGACGATCCGGTCCAGCCTCCGCAGAGCGTGTATCGTGAAGAAGCCGGGCCGGGTCAACCGGCCCGGCTCCGCCAAGCCGTTATATCGCCGGTCAGTGCGTTTCGCCGGATCCGCCGATCGCCACCACGTTGAAGGGCTTGCCCTCAACCGGGATATTGCCTGTTTCGGTAAAGCTCCCGGCATCGACCACATGCAGCAGGCCTTTCAGCGGATCGCTGACGATGATCGAATCGCCCGCGACGGCTATGCGCGGCCGCGGGTCACTCCAGTGGCCGTCCATGCTGTAGGGCTCGGTCAGCGCCAGCGTGCCGACGATCTGGCCGGCCAGAACATCGATGCGGTGCAGCCTGCCGTCTTCGGTGAAGACATAGGCGAATTTCGGCCGCGCCGGATCGACCGCGAAATGCACTCGGCGCGCCGGCAGCTCGATCAGGCGGAAGGCGTCTTTCGCCGTCGGGTCGATTACTACCACGGCGCTGGGCCCGTAATTGCCGAGGAAATATTGCAGGCCCCTGCCGCCGACCAGCGTGGTCGACTTGCCTTCGGGCAGGCCTTCGCCATAGGGCAGCAGCTCGATCGAGGGCGTGTCGTCGCCGGCCTTGACCAGCAGCAGCCCTTCGGCGCAGGCGATCGCCAGTATGTTGCCGGACGACGCTTCGCCGTGAAGGTCCGGGCACGAATGCACGTCTCCGACCGGTGCGCCGGTAGCGTCGACCACCCTGATGCCGACCGGCAGTTCATCCGGCTTTTCGCTGTTCGGCTCGCTCACCAGGACATGGCTGCCGAAGGCGACGGCGACGCCGTGATGCGGCGCGGCGGTTTTGACCTCGCGTGCGGTTTTCGAGCCGGCGAGCACTTCCTTCTCGGCTATCGTGCGCGCCACCCCCTCGCCATCGAAGAACAGGGCTATGTCGCCATGATGATCGACGAAGTGCGAAGGCTTCGCGCCGGGAAACGCCGCCTCCAGCAGGCTCGGCGCTTCGATCTTCAGGTCGCCGTGATCGCCATGGTCGCCCATGGAGAGGCCGCTCGAGATCACCGAAATCATGTCCGACTTGCCCTGGACCGCAAATACGGTCCTGCCGCTTTCGCTGCGATGCAGCGTCGCCGGCCCATTGGTCGCGAAATTGGCCAGCACCTTGCCGGTTTCGGCGTCGATGGCGCGGACGACCGGCGCTGCGTGGTCCGACACGAACAGCCGCCATGCGGATTTTTCCTCCGCAAGCGCCGGCAGGACCGTGAAGCCGAACGCGAGCGCCGCGCAGGAGAATGCTGTCAGACGACGAGTCATGATGTTCTTTCCTTTATGTAATAACATAACAAACTGAGAGCCGAAAAAGGCGGGGTGAGCCCGCCTAGATCGGTCGTGATGCTCTGGTTAGCTGCCGAGGATCGCGCCCTTGATGGTGGCGATGTTGTTGCGCATCAGGTCGATATAGGTGGGCGCCGGGCCGTCGGCGGCCGAGAGCGCGTCGGAATAGAGCGTGCCGCCGATCTTCAGGCCGGTTTCTGTTGCAATCTGTTCGGCCAGCCGCGCATTGGTGATGCTTTCGACGAAGATCGCCGAGGCCTTGTCCTCGCGCACCTGCCTGATCAGCGCGGCGACATCGGCGGCCGAAGCCTCCGCTTCGGTCGAGACGCCTTCCGGGGCCAGGAAGGTCAGGCCGTATTCGTGCTCGAAATAGCCGAAGGCGTCATGCGAGGTGATGATGACGCGCTTGTCTTCGGGAATGGAAGCGACAGCGGCCTTCACCTCGTCCTCCGCCGCCGCGAGCTTTTGCGTATAGGCCTCGGCATTGGCCTTGTAGGCGTCGCAGCCCTCGGCATCGGCGGCGCAGAATGCGTCGGCGATGTTCTTCACGTAGATTTTCGCATTGGCGATGGACTGGAAAGCGTGCGGATCGGTATCGCCATGGTGGTGGCCTTCTTCCTCCTCTTCCTCCTCGGCGGCTGCATCATGCGCCTCGCCTTCCGCCTCGTGCGCTTCGCCTTCCGCCTCGTGCTCTTCCTGCATCTTCAGCGGCTCGATGCCTTTGGTCAGCTCGACGATCTGCGCCTTTGCGCCGCTGGTCTCGACGAGGCGTTCGAGAAAGCCTTCGAAATGCAAGCCGTTAACCAGCACCACATCGGCGCCGGCCATGGCGACGGCGTCAGCCGGCTTGGGCTCGTAGACATGGGCGTCGCCGTCCGGGCCGACCAGCGTCGTCACCTCGACGCGCTCGCCCCCGACATTTTTGGCGAAATCGCCGATGATCGAGAAGCTGGCGATGACTTTCAGCGGTTCGGCGGAGGCGGTGGCGAGGGCGGCGGGGCTTAATGTTATAACGGTCGCCAGCAGGGCAAGTCGAAATTTGCTGAGCATGGTTGGGATCTCCTTCAGGCGGTACGATGACGGTGGTGGCGGGTGCGGGTGTTGAAGACCCCGCGCGTGCCGAAAACGATGGAGCAGAGATAGACGACGCCGGCCGACAGGATGATGGCGGGTCCGGAAGGAAGCGCGGCGTGATAGGACAGGAGCAGGCCGGCGACGCAGGATGCGAAGCCGATCAGTATCGCCAGCGCGCACATCGGCTCGACGCGGGTCGTCCAGAAGCGCGCGGCGGCGGCGGGCAGCATCATCAGTCCGACCGAGAGCAGCGTGCCGAGCGCCTGGAAGCCGCCGACGAGGTTGAGCACGACGAGGCCGAGAAAGATGAAGTGCACGGGCGTGCCGAAGCGGCTCACCGAACGCAGGAACAGCGGGTCGAGGCATTCGGCGACCAGCGCCCGCCAGAAGATCGCGAGCGTCAGCAGCGTGGTGCCGGTGATCATCGCGATCAGCGTCAGCGCGTCGTTATTCAGCGCAAGCACGGTGCCGAAAAGCACATGCATCAGGTCGACGCTCGATCCGCGCAGCGACACGATGAGCACGCCGGCCGCCAGCGAAATGAGGTAGAAGGCGGCCATCGAGGCGTCTTCCTTCTGCACGGTGAAGCGCGACACCGCTCCGGCCCCCAGCGCCACGATGGCGCCCGCTATCAGGCCGCCGATGGTCATCGGCACGATCTGCAGGCCGTAGAGCAGGAAGCCGGCCGCTGCACCCGGCAGGATGGCGTGGGCCATGGCGTCGCCGGTCAGGCTCATGCGCCGCAGCATCAGGAACACGCCGACCGGGCACGCGCCTATCGACAGCATCAGCGAACCCATCAGCGCGCGCTGCATGAAGCCGAATTCTACAAAGGGGGCGATCAGGAAATCGTACATGATGCTGCTCAGGCCGCCCGCGGACCGGAATCGCGATGCGAATGATCGTGCCCGTGATCGTGACCATGCGAATGGTCATGGTCGTCTCCGGCGGGCTCGCACCACGGCGCATCGTCATGCCAGGCTTCGTCGAAGCGGCGCGCGCGCAAAAGGTTTTCCGGCTTGAGCGCCTCGATCGTTTCGCCCCAGGCGACCGGTTGCCGCGCCAAAAGCAGCGTTTCGGGAAAATGCCGGCGCACCAGGTCGAGGTCGTGGATGACCACCATGACGGTGCGCTTCTCGCCGTGCCAGCGCTTGATCAGGTCAATCAGGTCGCCGACCGTCTTGGCGTCCACCGCGTTGAAAGGCTCGTCGAGCAGGATGATCTCGGCATCCTGGAGCAGGACACGGGCAAAAAGAGCGCGCTGCAACTGGCCGCCCGACAGCGTGTCAATCGGCCGCTTCTCGAAGCCGCCCAGGCCGACGGCCATCAGCGCCTTCGATACCTGCTCGCGATCGTCTCTGGTGAAGCGGCCGAGCAGGCCGCGCCGCGGCCAGAGCCCCAGCGAGACCAGATCGACCACCCGCGCCGGAAAGGAGCGGTCGAGTTCGGATTGCTGTGGCAGGTAGGCGATGCGCGCGCCCTTGGCGTTGAGGCAGATCCCGGCCATGGGTTTCAGCACGCCGACGATGCCCTTCATCAGCGTCGATTTGCCGGAGCCGTTCGCCCCGACCACGGCGGTCAGCGAACCCGTCTTGACCGCGCCGTTCAGATGATGAACGGCGGGGTGGCTGTTGTAGCCAAGCGTCAGGTCGCGAAAGGTCAGGCTGGCGTCGGTCATGGTCTTGCGGCTGCATCCGTGTTGCTGGCGGCAAGGGCTGGATATGTGATGTTATTACATTAGTCAACGCTGCCATGTGAAATTCCGCGGCCGAAAATCCGCGCGGAGAGTGCTGGGGCAGGCGACGCTGCGCTCCTGCTCCATTCCAATTTCCGGTGTAATGTGGAAAAGGTCGCGAGCAAGGGAGGCGGAGCGCATGCAGGACGAGATCAGGGCCGACATTGCAATTGTCGGCGCGGGCATTGCCGGAGCCGGCGTGGCGGCGGCGCTGGCGCAGAATTTCAAGGTCGTCCTGATCGAGCAGGAAAGCCGGCCCGGACATCATACCACCGGACGCTCGGCCGCGATCTTCATCCAGAACTATGGCAACCAGACGATCCGGGCGCTCAGCCGCGCGAGCGCGCCGCTGTTCGAAGATGCGGACAAAGACCTATTCCCGAACCCGCTGCTTTCGCCGCGCGGCATGCTGAACATCGCCGATGCCGAAGGAATGAGCCACCACGCCGAGCTTCTGGCCGGGAGCGAGGGGCTGCGCGAAATCAGCGTCGCCGAGGCGCTGGCGCTGGTGCCGGCGCTGCGGGCCGAGCGCATTCTCGCCGCCTCCTATGAAGAGGATGCGCGCGATATCGATGTCGCCGCACTTCATCAGGGCTGGCTGAAAGCCGCCAAGATGGCGGGCGCCAAGGTTCTGACCGACTGCGCGCTGGAGCGCGCTGAATATGCCGGCGGCGTCTGGTCCATCGAGACGTCGAATGCGCGGATCATCGCGAAGACCATCGTCAACGCGGCCGGCGCATGGGCCGACGACGTCGCGAAGAAATGCGGCGTCGCGCCGATCGGCGTGACGCCGACGCGCCGCTCCATAGCCGTGCTGCCCGCGCCGGCGGCTTACGACACGCGCCACTGGCCGCTGGTCGGCGACGCCGCGGACACCTGGTACATGAAGCCGGACGGAGCGCGCCTGCTGGTCTCGCCGGCCGACGAGGACCCGGTCGAGCCGCATGACGCCTTCGTCGACGACATGGTGCTGGCCGAAGGCCTGCACCGATTCGAGCAGGCGATGGTTTTTCCGGTGACCCATGTTGAGCGGAGCTGGGCCGGATTACGCACCTTTGCGCCGGACCGGACGCCGGTCGCCGGCTTCGACAGGACGGCGGACGGCTTTTTCTGGCTTGCGGGGCAGGGCGGCTACGGGATTCAGACCGCTCCCGCCTTGTCATGGCTGGCCGGACAGATGATAAGGCGCGCAGGCCTGCCCGCCGAAATGGAGGCGCTGGCGCCAGCCCTGTCGCCGGACCGTTTCCGCTAGGGCTGCCCGAAGAAATTTTCAGGAAGGGAATAGATACATGACCATTCGCCGTATCGATGTCGGCCCGCGCATGAGCGACATCGTCATCCACAACAACACGATCTATCTGGCCGGGCAGGTCGGCACGCCGGGCGGCAACGTCGCTACCCAGACCAAGGAAATCCTCGCCACGATCGACGAATTGCTGGCCAAGGCCGGTTCGGACAAGACCAAGATCCTTCAGGCGATCATCTGGCTGGCCGACATGAGCACCTTCGCCGAAATGAACGGGGTGTGGGACGGCTGGGCGCCGCAGGGCCACACGCCCGCCCGCGCCACCGGCGAAGCCAAGCTCGCCGCTCCGGAATACAAGGTCGAGATCATCATCACGGCGGCGCTTTAGGCCCGCGATCGCGCCATCAGCTCTGCGAAGGCGTGAACCGCGCCACCAGAGCATGGCTGCCGGCGGCATAGGTGAACCGCACATGGGTCACTGGATGGTCGGCGCTCCAGGTGCGCCGCTCCACCACCAGGCAAGGCGATCCCTTGGCAATGTTCAGCGCGGCGGCGGTTTGCGCCTCCGCGCTGGCAGCGGTGATCCGGTGTTCGGCCGCGCTCCACGGGATGCGGCCTATCAGCCACGGCCCGGGCGCGCTTTCCTCGAAGCGTTCGTCCGCCGCTTCCGGTACGGCGGCGAGATTGATCAGCCGGTTCTCGAGGCAGAACGGCTGCACGCCGGCAAAATGGCGGCAGGTCAGCTCCAGCACGGCGTCTGAATTCTTCAGGCCGAGCCGCTCGCGATCGTCCGGAGTGCTCTTGCGCTTGTGGCGCGACGTCAGCTCGTAGCGATAGGGCAGCCCGAGCGCGGCCACTTCCGTCTTGATGTCGTGGATTTCGAGAATCGCCGCCTGCGACTGCGGCCGGCGCACGAAGCTGCCGGAACGGCGGCGGCGCTCGATCAGCCCGGCCTTGGCAAGTTGCGATAGCGCCTTGTTCACCGTCATGCGCGAGCAGCCATATTCCGCCGAAAGCTCATGCTCGAACGGGATGCGGTGGCCGGGCGCCCATTCGCCCGACATGATGCGGTCGCTGATGTCGGCGAGGATGCGCTGGTGAAGCGATGCCGGTTCGGCGTCGGCCCTGATTGCGTCGGTCACATCCATTTGCTTTTCCATCTTTGACCGTCAGCCGGCGAGCAGTTCGATCATCGCCGCCTTGAATTTCTCGGCGATGGCATCGCGTGCAAAATGCCGCCCCTGCGTGACCACTCTTTCACCGTGAACCCAGACGCAATCGACCGCCGCCCCATTGGCGAAAATCCAGGCATCGAGGATCGCGTCGCCGGATTTGCCGGCGAGGGTGGGGTGCGTCGCGTCGAGCGAGACGAAATCGGCCGGTGCGCCGGGAGCTATCCCGGATTCCGCACGTCCAAGAGCCTGATTGCCGCCCGCGACCGCCATTGTGAACAAATTTCGGCCGTTGGATTGGCCCGGTGCGGCTAACACATTGCGCTGGTGATGAAAAATCCGTTGCGAATATTCGAGCTGGCGCAATTCATCCACAACACCGATCAGCACGTTGGAATCCGAGCCGACCCCAAAACGCCCGCCATGCTCGACGAACAGGGCCGCGGAGAAGGTGCCGTCGCCGAGATTGGCCTCAGTGATCGGGCAGAGGCCGGCAATCGCCCCGATTCTCGCGATTGCGACGGTCTCGATGTCGAGCATGTGGGTGGCGTGGATGAGGCACCAGCGCCGGTCGACTTCCGTATTGGCGAGCAGCCATTCGACGGGCCGCGCGCCTGACCAGGCGATGCAGTCCTCGACCTCGCGCATCTGCTCGGCGATGTGGATGTGGATCGGCCCATCCGGCATCATGGCGGCGACGGCCGCGAGTTCTTGCGGCGTGACGGCGCGCAGGCTGTGCGGCGCAACGCCGACAACTGCGCCGGGCATGTCCTTCGTCGCGGTGCGGCAACCTTCAAGAAGAGCAGCGAACCCGTCGAGATCATTGACGAATCGCCGCTGGCCGTCGGTGGGCCCTGCGCCGCCGAAACCCGAATGGGCATAAAAGACCGGCAGCAGCGTCAGGCCAATGCCGGTTGCCCGCGCTGCGGCGGCGATGCGCTCCGCCATCTCAGCGATGTTGGCGTAGGGCCGGCCATCGAGATCATGGTGCAGATAATGAAACTCGCCGACGCGCGAAAATCCGGCTTCCAGCATCTCGACATAAAGCTGGGCCGCGACCGCCTCGGCCTGCTCGGGCGTGATGCTCAGCGCGAAGCGGTACATCACCTCGCGCCATGACCAGAAGCTGTCGGGGGAAGGCCCACGCGTTTCGGCTAGCCCGGCCATTCCGCGCTGGAAGGCATGGCTGTGTAGGTTCGGCATGCCCGGCAGCAGGATCGCATGATGCTCGTCGCCGGGGGCGGGCGAGGTTGCCTGCTCGACCGAAACGATCCGCCCGCCGTCGGTGACGATGCGGGTATTGTCCTGCCAGCCGGCCGGGAGCAGGGCCTGTTCGGCAAAGATCGTCGTCATGCCACCTCTCTCGAATCTTTGATACTGAGCCGAAGCCCACTTGCATCATTTCCTGATATGTATATACATATTGAAGCGCAATGGAAACGGGAAAGTGATGGCTGGCGCAGGGGAGGAATCGTCGAAGCGGACGTGCATCTGGCGCAACGCACGGCTTGCGACCATGTCGCAATCGCTGTCCGGCCTGGGCGTCGTCGATGACGGCGCGGTCGTTGCCAGAGAAGGGCGGATCGTCTTTGCCGGACCGGCAGCGCAACTTCCCACAGCATTGATGCGTGATGCCGAGATCATCGACTGCGGCGTCCGCTGGATCACGCCCGGCCTGATCGATTGCCACACCCATCTCGTCCACGCAGGCAACCGCGCCAACGAGTTCGAAATGCGGCTGGCCGGCGCGACCTATGAAGAGGTCGCGCGCGCCGGCGGCGGTATCGTCTCCTCGGTCAAGGCGCTGCGCGCGGCGAGCGAGGACGATCTGGTGCGCGAAACGATGCCGCGCCTCGATGCGCTGATCGCCGAAGGCGTTACCACGGTCGAGATCAAATCCGGCTACGGCCTCGATCTGGAAAACGAGAAGAAATCGCTGCGTGCAGCGCGCCGGATGGGCGACGAACGGGCGGTCACGGTCCGTACGACCTTCCTCGGTGCGCATGCCCTGCCGCCGGAAGCCAACGGCGACAAGTCGGCCTACATCGATCTCGTGGCGAAAAAGATGCTGCCGGCGATTGCGGCCGAAGGGCTGGCCGACGCCGTCGACGGGTTCTGCGAGGGGATCGCCTTTTCGCCGGAGGAAATGGCCCGCGTGTTCGAAGCCGCCAAGGCGCTCGGCCTGCCGGTAAGACTCCATGCCGACCAGCTTTCCAACCTTCATGGCGCAGCCCTTGCGGCGAGCTTTGGCGCTCTGTCGGCAGACCATCTCGAATACACCGACGAGGCCGGCGCGTCCGCCATGGCCAAAGCCGGCATAGTCGCGGTGATGCTGCCCGGCGCGTTCTATTTCATCCGCGAGGCGAAAAAGCCGCCGATCGACCTGTTTCGCCGCCAAGGCGTAAAAATGGCCGTCGCCACCGACTGCAATCCCGGAACCTCGCCGCTGACCTCGCTGCTTCTGACCATGAACATGGCCGCGACGCTGTTCGGCATGACGGTCGAGGAATGTTTGCTGGGCGTGACCCGCCACGCGGCGGCTGCGCTAGGCATGTCTAGCGAAACGGGGTCGCTGGAGCCCGGCAAATGGGCCGACCTGGCAATCTGGGATATCGAAAGCCCGGCCGAACTTGTCTATCGCATGGGGTTCAACCCGCTTCATGCGCGAATTTGGAGGGGCCGATGACCACACTCGTACTGAAACCGGGTGAGGCCACGCTCGCCGACTGGCGCGCCATCTATCGCGGTTCGACGCCGAAGCTTGACGACGCCTGCCGGCCGCTGATCAGAGCGAGCGCCGATGCGGTCGCGAGGATCGTCGCGAAGGGCGAGCCGGTCTACGGCATCAACACCGGTTTCGGAAAGCTCGCCAGTGTGCGCATCGAGGCGGCCGATCTCGAAACGCTCCAGCGCAACATCGTGCTCAGCCACTCGGCGGGCGTCGGCGAGCCGATGCCGGTTTCGGTCGTGCGCCTGATGATGGCGCTAAAGCTTGCCAGTCTGGCGCAGGGCGCATCGGGCGTGCGGCCGGCAACGGTGGAACTGCTGGAAACGATGCTGGCCAGGGACGTGGTGCCGGTGGTGCCGGCGCAGGGCTCGGTCGGCGCTTCGGGCGATCTCGCCCCGCTGGCCCACATGACCGCGACGATGATCGGCGTCGGCGAGGTGTTTACGCCGGACGGCCGGGTGCCCGCCGCGGAAGGGCTGGCTGCCGCCGGACTGGGGCCGGTCGTGCTCGGCGCCAAGGAAGGCTTGGCGCTGCTCAACGGCACGCAGTTTTCGACCGCCTACGCACTGGCGGCATTGTTCGAGGCTGAGATTCTCTATCGCTCCGCGCTTGTCACCGGCGCGCTGTCGACAGATGCGGCCAAGGGCTCGGACGCCCCCTTCGATCCGCGCATCCATCTGCTCCGGAAGCACCGCGGCCAGATCGAGACGGCAAGCGCGCTGCGCAATCTGATGGCCGGCAGCGCCATCCGCGAATCGCACCGGGTCGGCGACGAGCGCGTGCAGGATCCGTATTGCCTGCGCTGCCAGCCGCAGGTGATGGGCGCCGCGCTCGACGTGCTGCGCAAGGCGGCCGACACGCTGGAGACAGAGGCAAACGGCGTCACCGACAATCCGCTGATCTTCGCCGAGGATGACACCGCGCTTTCGGGCGGCAATTTCCACGCCGAGCCGGTAGCGTTCGCCGCAGACATGATCGCACTTGCCGTCTGCGAGATCGGTTCACTGGCCGAGCGCCGCATCGCCATGCTCGTCGATCCGGCGCTCTCGGGCATGCCGGCCTTCCTGACGCCGAAGCCGGGACTGAATTCCGGCTTCATGATCCCGCAGGTGACGGCTGCCGCGCTCGTTTCGGAAAACAAGCAGAGGGCCTATCCGGCGAGCGTCGATTCGATCCCGACCTCGGCCAACCAGGAGGATCATGTCTCGATGGCCGCGCATGGCGCGCGCCGGCTGATCGGCATGGTCGAGAACGCCACGGCTGTGATCGGCATCGAACTTCTGGCTGCCGCGCAAGGCTGCGATTTCCATGCGCCGCTGCCTTCCAGCGAGCCACTGGAGGCTGTGCGCAAGACGGTCAGGGCCGAGGTGCCGCATCTCGACCACGACCGGCATTTCCATCCCGACATGGAGGCGGCGATCGAACTGGTGCGCAGCGGCGCGGTGATCGCAGCGGCAAACAGCGTCGATCTGCCGGGCGTTTCGGAGGTGGCGTCGTGAGCGCGACGCCGTGGCTGACAATCCAGCGAGGCAATGCGCCGCTGCTAGTCAGCCTGCCGCACACCGGAACCGACCTCGCCGACATCGAGCCGCGCCTCGTTTCGCGCTGGCTCGGGCAGCGCGACTGCGATTGGTGGATCGACAGGCTCTACGATTTTGCCGGGAGCCTCGGGGCGACCGTTGTGCACACCGCGATCTCCCGCACGGTGATTGACGTCAACCGCGACCCGTCCGGCGCCTCGCTCTATCCGGGGCAGGCGACGACGGAACTCTGCCCGACTACGACCTTTGACGGCGATCCGCTCTACCAGGAGGGCGAAGAGCCGAAGCAGGCGGAGATCGACAGCAGGCGCAAGGAGTTCTTCGAGCCCTATCATGCAGCGCTTGAAGCCGAGATCGCGCGGCTGAGGGCGGTTCATCCAAAGATTGTCCTCTATGATTGTCATTCGATCCGCTCGGTGTTGCCGCTGCTGTTCGAGGGGACGCTGCCGGTTTTCAATCTCGGCACCAATGACGGCCGAAGCGCTGACCCGGCGTTGCAGGACAAGGTCGCCACGATCATGGCCGAGACCGGGCAGAGCTGGGTTGTCAATGGCCGCTTCAAGGGCGGCTGGATCACGCGCCATCACGGCGGGCCCGAGCGGGGCGTTCACGCCTTGCAGATGGAGCTTTCCAATCGCGGCTATATGCACGAGCCCGAGGGCAAGGGTTCGCCGGACAATTGGCCGACGCCTTACGATCCGGACTTCGCCGCGCCGATGCGCGCGACTTTGACTAATATCCTTGAAACCGCAATCGCCTGGGCGCGCAGTTAAGCTGCGCCGGCAATTCTGGAGGCTTTCCGATGACACAACACACCCGCATCGACAATGCGCGGACGATCCGCGCAGCGACCGGCACGGAGCTTTCGGCCAAGAGCTGGCTGACCGAAGCGCCGCTCAGGATGCTGATGAACAATCTCGACCCGAACGTCGCCGAGCGGCCGGGCGAACTGGTCGTCTATGGCGGGATCGGCCGGGCGGCGCGCGACTGGGAGAGCTTCGACCGCATCGTCGGCGCGCTGAGAAACCTGGAAAATGACGAGACGCTGCTGGTGCAGTCCGGCAAGCCGGTCGGCGTGTTCAAGACGCACGCCGACGCACCACGCGTGCTTCTGGCAAATTCCAATCTGGTGCCACACTGGGCCAATTGGGACCATTTCAACGCGCTCGATAAAAAGGGCCTGATGATGTACGGCCAGATGACGGCCGGCTCCTGGATCTATATCGGCAGCCAGGGGATCGTTCAGGGCACCTACGAAACGTTCGTCGAACTCGGCCGGCAGCACTACAATGGCGACCTTTCCGGCCGCTGGATCCTGACCGCGGGTCTCGGCGGCATGGGCGGCGCGCAGCCGCTGGCCGCGACCATGGCCGGAGCATCGTGCCTGGCGGTCGAATGTCAGCCGAGCCGCATCGAGATGCGGCTGAAGACCGGCTATGTCGACGTGCAGGCCAAGGACTTGGATGACGCGCTGGCCATCATTGACAAGGCCGGCAAGGACAGGAAGACGATTTCCGTCGCGCTGCTTGGCAATGCAGCCGACATTTTCCCCGAACTGGTCCGGCGCGGCGTCAGGCCCGATGCGGTGACGGACCAGACTTCGGCCCACGATCCGGTTAACGGCTATCTGCCGAAGGGCTGGACGGTCGCCGAATGGGAGGAAAAGCGCGAGCGCGACCCGAAGGCGGTGGAGAAGGCAGCGAAAGCTTCGATGGCCGGCCATGTGCGGGCGATGCTCGATTTCCACAAAATGGGCGTTCCGACCGTCGATTACGGCAACAATATCAGACAGATGGCGCTGGAAGAGGGCGTCGAAAACGCGTTCGACTTCCCCGGCTTCGTGCCGGCCTATATCCGGCCGCTCTTCTGCCGTGGCGTCGGACCGTTCCGCTGGGCGGCGCTGTCCGGCGACCCCGAGGACATTTTCCGCACCGACGCCAAGGTCAAGGAACTGACGCCCGGCAACAAGCACCTGCACAACTGGCTCGACATGGCGCAGAAGCGCATCCACTTCCAGGGCCTGCCGGCGCGCATCTGCTGGGTTGGCCTCGGCGACCGCCATCGGCTCGGCCTCGCCTTCAACGAGATGGTCGTGAATGGCGAGCTGAAGGCGCCGGTCGTCATCGGCCGCGATCACCTCGATTCGGGCTCGGTCGCCTCGCCCAACCGCGAGACCGAGGCGATGAAGGACGGTTCCGACGCGGTCTCCGACTGGCCGCTGCTCAACGCACTGCTCAACTGCGCATCCGGCGCGACCTGGGTGTCGCTGCACCATGGCGGAGGCGTCGGCATGGGATTCTCGCAGCACGCAGGCATGGTCATCGTCGCCGACGGCACGCCGGAGGCGGCAAAGCGCCTCGAGCGTGTTTTGTGGAATGATCCGGCCTCCGGCGTTATGCGCCACGCCGACGCCGGCTACGACGTCGCAATCGACTGCGCCAGGGAAAACGGCCTCAACCTGCCCGGCATTCTCGGCTGATGCGCATCATCCGCGCCGCCGACTGCCGCCGCATGCCGTGGAAGAACGGCGGCGGCGAGACCGTCGAGATCGCCATCGCGCCCGAAGGGGCCGGCCTCGGCGATTTCGACTGGCGGTTGTCGATGGCGCGCGTAGAAGGCGACGGTCCGTTTTCGCTGTTCACCGGCGTCGACCGCACGCTGGCGATACTGGAAGGTGAGGGGATTTTCCTCGATGTCGAAGGCCGCATTCCGTTCGGGCTGACCCGTCATTCGGACCCGCTCTCGTTTCCGGCCGATGTACCGACGCGGGCGGCGCTGATCGCCGGCCCGATCACCGATCTGAACATGATGACGCGGCGCTGCAAGGTCGTCCATTCGATGCGCCGGCTGACTGTCAACGGGACGTTCGACGTGGCGTCGACAGCCAGGGAACTGCTGCTGTTTTGCCGTTCCGGCAGCGTTCGTATGGAAGCCGCCGGGAACCTGATTCTGGGGCCGCACGATACGCTGCACATGCGCGCCGTTCCCGCTACCCTTCCTCTTCGCGCAAGTCGCCCGGCAGAACTCTTCCTGGTCGAGATCATGGCCGCCGCAGCTACGGAATAGGTTGCGGCAAAACCAGGGAATGCCGCCGCGAACCACGAAAAAGCCGGATTTTCTCGGTCCTGAATAGCTGCTCGTCGCCGCCTGGAATTGTCGCGAGACAGGTGGTGCTTTTTGGTATATCGCGTGCCGCAAGCGCATTTCGCCGCCTGCAACCAATGGTCACTCAAAGCTTTTGGCGCGGTGGTGGCGGCGGTTTCCTCGCGATTCGTTGTGTGTTGAACGGACATAGGCCGTAATGGATATTCAGACCGACAAAGCCCGGAAGCAGAAGGCAGATGCCCGCTTCCCGGCAGCGGCCGAACAACCGATACGATCGAGCTTTCTTCAGGAAGACAGGTTGCGGGCGTTGGGCGAAAGCCTGGCAAGAGGCGAAATCCAGAATTTCTATGGGCTGGAGCCGTTCGATTTCCGCAAGCGCAATCGCGAAAACGCGGAAAAGATCCTCGAAACCTATCGCTCCACCAATGCGGCCCAGGCGCGAGGCGAGCCGATAACGCCCGCCGCGCAATGGCTGCTCGACAACAATTATCTCGTCGAGGAAACAATTTTCCAGATCAGGCGCGACCTGCCGGCGCGCTTCTACCGTGAATTGCCGACAATCAAGGTCGCCGACGGCAGGACCGTGCCGCGTGCCTTGGCGCTGGCCTGGATCTATGTCGCGCATTCCGACAGCACCGTTTCGTCCCAGATGTTCAAGGCGGTGGTCGAAGGCTACCAGAACGTCGAGCCGTTCCGCATTGGCGAATTGTGGGCGCTGCCGTCGCTGCTGCGCTTCGTGCTGATCGAAAATCTGCGCCGCATCGCTGTGCGGGTGAAGCGTGCGCGGGAAATGCGCCAGATCGCCAACGAGGTCGCCGACCGCGTGCTTGCGGCCGATGAGGGCGAACAGCGCACGGCGATCCTCGACGACTATACCGTCCATGCCCGCGACACGACCTTCGCCACCCAACTGCTCTACAGGCTGCGCGACGGGTCGCAGAATGCCGGCAGGGCGCTGATCTGGCTCGAAGGCGAGCTCGAAAAATCCGGCACCGACGCCGAAGAAACCATCATGGGCGAGCACCACACTCTGTCCAGCGGCAATGTTACGACCGGCAACATCATCCGCGGCCTTCGCCTGATCAACGATATCGACTGGACAGTCTGGTTTGAGGCGGTGAGCCCGGTCGATGCACTGCTGCGCGACCGGACCAGCTATGCGCTGCTCGATTTCCCGTCGCGGGACCAGTACCGCGCCGCGATCGAGGATCTGGCTCGCCGCGCCAATCTCAGCGAATATCACGTTGCCGAGCGCGCGACAGAACTGGCAGGATGCGCCGCGGCGGGCGCCGCTACGGCCGAAGAAGCGACAGTCGCCGAAACGGATGTCGGGTTCTTTCTGGTCGGCGAACGGCGTCAGGAGCTGGAAAAGGCCATCGGCTACCGCCCCGGCCCGGCACTCACCACCAAGCGGGCCTTCAAGAAGACGGGCTGGGCCGGCATCGTCGTACCGGTCTTTGCGCTGACTGTCCTGCTTCTGGCGCTCACCGGCAACGCGCTGTCCAATCTCGGCCTGTCGACGGCCTCAATCGCGGTGATGCTGGTGCTGTTTGCGGTGCCGGCCAGCGAAGGCGCGCTCGCCTTCTTCCACACGATCGTGCTCCAGTTCCTGAAGCCGACACGGCTTGTCGGCTACGAATACAAGGATGGCGTTCCCGTCGAGGCCCGCACGCTGGTGGTGGTGCCGTCGCTGATCGGCTCGCGCGACGATGTCGAGGAAAACATCCGCACGCTCGAAATCCACCATCTGGCGAATATGTCGGGCGAACTGCATTTCGCGCTGCTCTCCGACTGGCCCGACAGCGATACGGAGCAGACGCCGGTCGATATCGAGATTCTCGAGCATGCCAGGGCCCAGATCGCGCAGCTCAACGCCCGCTATCCGGCTTCCGCCGCCGGGCCGCGCTTCTATCTGCTCCACCGCCGTCGCCTCTACAACGAGACGCAGAAGTGCTGGATGGGCTGGGAGCGCAAGCGCGGCAAGCTGCACGAACTGAACCTGCTTCTGCGCGGCGACAGCGATACGACCTTCCTGCCGCCGGATGCGCCGTTGCCGGACGGCGTCGTCCATGTCATGACGCTCGACGCCGACACCAAGATGACCCGCGATGCGGTGACGCGGCTCGTCGGCAAGCTTTGCCACCCGCTCAACCGCCCCGAATTCGATCCGACGACGCGCCGTATCACCCGCGGCTATGCGATCCTGCAGCCGCGCGTGACGCCTTCGCTCACCACCGGTGACGAGGCTTCCTTCTTCCAGCGCGTCTTCTCCGCCAATCGCGGCCTCGACCCGTATGTGTTCGCTGTCTCGGATCTCTATCAGGATGTGTTCGGCGACGGCTCCTTCACCGGCAAAGGCCTCTACCATATCGACGCCATGGAAGCGGCGCTGAAGGGCCGCATCCCGGAAAACACCATCCTCAGCCACGATCTCCTGGAAGGCGCGCTGTCGCGCTCGGCTTTGGTGACAGACGTCGAGGTGGTCGAGGATTACCCGACCCGTTATTCGGTCGACGCATCGCGCCAGCACCGCTGGGCACGCGGCGACTGGCAGCTGCTCGGCTATATCCTCGACCCAACCTCCGGCGTGCCGGCGCTGTCGCGCTGGAAAATGGTCGACAATCTGCGCCGCTCGCTGACCCCGATCTTCTGGGTGATGGCGGCGATCGCCGGCTGGACCCTGCTGCAGTTCACGCAGGCCGCGCAGTGGCAGGCGCTGCTGATCCTGACCTTGTTCATGGCGCCGACTTTCGAGATCATCGACGCGATCCTGCCGAAGAGCCGCGAAGCCACCGCGCGTGGCCATTTCAACGCATTGTTCCGGGACGTCGCCTTCGGAACCGCGTTGGTGG
Source organism: Allomesorhizobium camelthorni (assembly GCF_011045125.1). Lineage (GTDB taxonomy): Bacteria > Pseudomonadota > Alphaproteobacteria > Rhizobiales > Rhizobiaceae > Allomesorhizobium > Allomesorhizobium camelthorni. The sequence goes on from NZ_JAAKZF010000029.1 coordinate 30,739, forward strand.
CGCTGAAGATCGTGCTGATGGCGCACTCCGCCTGGATGATGGGCGACGCGATCGTGCGCACGCTCTATCGCCTGTTCGTCAGCCGCCGCAACATGCTGGAATGGCGAACCGCCTCGCAGGCGCAGAAGAGCAGCGGAAACGGGCTGGTGGCCTACTACCGGTTGATGTGGGGCGCCGTCGTCATCGCCTTCGCCGGCCTGGCGATCCCAGTGGCGGCCGATTCGACCGGCGCCTTCGTTGCATTCTTCTTTGCCATCTTCTGGGCCGGGTCTCCGGCTTTCGCATGGCTGATCAGCCGCTCGGCCGAGACCGAGGACCGGCTGCGCATCACGCCGAGCGACGAGGAGCGCCTGCGTGTCGTGGCGCGCCGCACCTGGGCTTATTTCGAGACCTACGTCACTCCGCACCACAACATGCTGCCGCCCGACAATTTCCAGGAAACGCCGCTTCCGGTGGTGGCCCAGCGCACCTCGCCGACCAATATCGGCGTCTATCTTCTGTCCGTCGTGTCGGCGCGCGATTTCGGCTGGATCAGCCTTGCCGACGCGCTCGGCCGCATCGAGGCGACGATGATCACGATCGAGCGTATGGAGCGCTTTCGCGGCCATCTCTACAATTGGTACGACACGGCGACGCTGAGGCCGCTCTACCCGCTCTACGTGTCGAGCGTCGACAGCGGAAATCTAGCCGGCCATCTGTTGGCGGTCGCCGCCGCCTGCGCCGAATGGGCCGAAGCGCCGTCCGTGCATCTGCAGGGCGAGTTCGAAGGGCTGCTCGACTGCGTCTCCATCCTCGAGCAGAGCCTCGAAGAGCTTCCAGACGACCGTCGCCAGCTGCGGCCGCTGCGCCAGCGCCTGCGCGACCGCATCGAAGGCATGCGCCGCGCGGTCGATACGATCAAGCAGCAGCCCGAGATGGCGTCGATCCGCACGATCAACCTGGCTGTGCTCGCCGGCGAAATCCGCAAGCTCGCCAGCGCCATCCATGCGGAAGTCGGCTCGTCGCGCAGCGAAGCGCTGCCCGATTGGGCGCTGAAGCTGCAGGCAACCTGCGAGGCGCATGTTCACGACGCGCACAGCGACGAGAATGCGGTCGAAGTGTTGCGGGGCAGGCTGCTCGCTCTGCGCGAGCGCACGCGTAAGTTCGCGTTCGAGATGGATTTCTCGTTCCTGATGCGGCACGAGCGCAAACTTCTGTCGATCGGCTACCGCGTCGAGGAGCACCAGCTCGACGAGAGCTGCTACGACCTACTCGCCTCAGAGGCGCGGCTGACCAGCCTGTTCGCCATTGCCAAGGGCGACATCCCGACCGAACACTGGTTCCGGCTCGGCCGCCCGATCGTCGAGATCGGCTTCCGCGGAGCGCTGATGTCGTGGTCGGGATCGATGTTCGAATATCTGATGCCGCCGCTGGTCATGAAGGAGCCGCAGGGCGGCATCCTCAATCAGACGAGCAAGCTGGTGATATCCCGGCAGATCCAGTACGGGCGTTCGAAGAATATTCCGTGGGGCATTTCGGAAGCGGCCTACAATGGCCGCGACCGCGAAATGACCTATCAATACACCAATTTCGGCGTTCCCGGGCTCGGCCTGAAGCGCGGACTGGCGCAGAACACCGTGATCGCGCCCTATGCCACGGTGCTGGCGGCGCAGTTCATGCCGCACCAGGCAGTGGAGAATCTGGAGCGCCTACGGTCGATCGGCGCGCTCGGCCGCTACGGCTTCTACGACGCGGTCGATTTCACCCCGCAGCGGGTGCCCGAAGGCAAGACCCACGCGGTGGTGTTCAATTACATGGCCCATCACCAGGGCATGTCGATCGTGGCTGTCGCCAATGCGATCTTCGAAGGGCGCATGCGCGACCGCTTCCACAGCGACCCGGTGATCGAGGCGGCGGAGTTGCTGCTCCAGGAAAAGGCCCCGCGCGATATTCCGGTCGCCACCGTCAGGACCGAAGCAGGCGAGCGCGGCAAGATCGTGGAGGCAGAGCCCAGCGCTGATACCAGGTTCATCCTCGAACCTGCCGCTGCGCTGCGCTCGACCAATCTGATGTCCAACGGGCGCTACTCGGTGATGGTGACGGCGACTGGGTCGGGTTACAGCCGCTGGAACGATCTCGCGGTCACCCGCTGGCAGCCCGACCCGACGGAGGATCGCCTCGGGACCTACCTGTTCCTGCGCGACACCGAGTCCGGCGATTGGTGGTCGGCGACGGCCGAGCCCAAACGCGCTCCCGGCGAGCACGCGCAGACGTTTTTCCGCGACGACAAGGCGAGCTTCGTCAAGACTGTCGGCACGCTGCGCTCGGAAGTCGAGGTCATCGTCGTTTCCGAGGGCAATGGCGAAGGCCGCCGCATCACAATCTGGAACGACGGCGACGCCGACCGCTTCATCGAGGTGACCTCGTTCGCCGAACTGGCGCTGGCGCCGGAGGCTTCCGACAGCGCCCATCCGGCTTTCTCGAAAATGTTCGTGGAGACCGAGATCTGGCCGGGCAACAGCACGATCTTCGCGCAGCGTCGCAAGCGAGACGCGAACGAGCCGGACATTGCAGCCGCGCATTTCGTCACCGATACGTTCGGCGCCAGCCGGGACACCGAAGCCGAGACCGACCGGCGCGCCTTCATCGGCCGAGGCAGGACTATCGCGAACGCGGTGGCGTTCGATCCCGGCGCGATGCTCGGCGGCAGTTCCGGTTTCGTGCTCGATCCGGTCATGGCGCTGCGCCGCCGTGTCCGGGTGCCTGCCAACAAGAAGGTGGAGGTGATGTTCTGGACGGTCGTCGGGGCCGACCGCGACGAGGTCGAATCGACGCTGGCCCGGCTGGACAACGCCGAGAGCTTTGCGCGCCAGGCGATGCTGTCCTGGACGCGGTCGCAGGTCCAGACCCGTCATATCGGCATGAGCCTGGCCGATGCCGCCAAGGGCCAGAAGCTTGCCCGCTACTTGATCTACCCCGATCCGTTCATGCGCATGCCGGGCGAGGTGATCACATCGGGCATGGGACACCAGTCGGCGCTGTGGCCGATGGCGATTTCGGGCGATTTTCCGATCTTCGCCGTCAGGATCAGCGACGTGGCCGACCTCGAAATCGTGTCGCAGGCGCTGCGCTTCCAGGAATATCTTCGTGCGCGCGGTCTGCTTGCGGACCTCGTCGTGGTCAACGAACAGGCTTCGTCCTACGTGCAGGAACTGCAGCAGGCCATTGAATCGCTTTGCGAAAACAGCCGGTTGCGGGGCAAGGAGCACGGCCCGCGCCAGCACATTTTCGCGGTGCGCCGCGATCTGATGGACGAGGTCTCCTACAGAACGCTGCTCGCTGTCGCGCGAATCGCGCTGCACACCAGGAACGGAACGATACCGGATCAGATCGAGCGTGCGGAAGTCTCCGCGCTCCAGGCGCGGGATGCGCTGCGCGAGGCCCAGGAAGGCGTAGCTGCCGTCTCGCCGACACCGCTGCGGGTTGCCGCAGCCGAAGTGGAAGACGCGCCGCTCCCGTCCGGAGACGGGCTCCTCTCGTGGAACGGGTTCGGCGGTTTCGACAAGGACGGCCGCGACTACGTGGTCAGGCTAACCGGCCGCCGCACGACGCCGCAGCCCTGGATCAACGTCATCTCCAATGTCTCGTTCGGCTTCCACACCTCGGCCGAAGGGGCCTCATTCACCTGGAGCCGTAACAGCCGCGATTTCCAGCTCACGCCATGGTCGAACGACCCGGTCTGCAACCGGCCGGGCGAGGCGATCTACATCTTCGATCATGCGACCGGCGAGGCGTTCTCGCCTTTCGCCGCGGTGCTGCGCGATCCAGCCGTGACGTACGAAGCGCGTCACGGGCAGGGCGTCAGCACCTTCAGCGCCGAGCGTGGGCCGCTTGCGATGGAGGTCACTCAGCTGGTCGATCCCGTCGATCCGATGAAGGTTTCGCGCCTGCGCATCCGCAATTTGGGGAATGCTCCAGCGCGGCTTCGGATCTATGGCTATGTCGAATGGGTGCTCGGCAGCAATCGCGCGAAATCGGCTCCGACCATCGTGCCGTCGGTCGACATAGCGACCGGCGCGCTTCTGGCGCAGAACGCCTACAGCCTGGAGTTCGGCGACCGCGTCGCATTTTTCGCTAGCGATGGCGACGCCCAATCGGTAACCGCCGACCGGCATGAATTCATCGGCGGCGGCTCCGTCGAGGCCCCGCAAATGGCTGTTGAGGGTGCGAGCCTGAGCAGCCGCGTCGAAGCGGGTTTCGACCCCTGCGCGGCGATCGCCCGCGACGTCGAGGTTCCGGCAGGCGGCGAAGTCTCGCTGCTGTGGCTGCTGGGCGATGCCGCCTCGCCCGAGGAGGCGAGCGCCTTTGTCCAGCGACACCGCACCAAAAACTTCGAAGAGCGGCTGGCCGAGAACGAGCGCGAATGGCGCGGGTTCCTCGATACGCTGCAGGTCGAGACGCCGGACAAGGCGCTGGACGCCATGGTTAATCACTGGCTCCCCTACCAGAGCCTCGCCTGCCGCATCCGCGCGCGTTCGGCCTTCTATCAGGCGAGCGGCGCTTTCGGTTTCCGCGACCAGCTCCAGGACACGCTAGCGCTTTTGCTGCACGATCCGTCTCTGGCGCGCGACCAGATCCTGAACGCCGCCAGGCGACAGTTTCCGGAGGGCGATGTCCAGCATTGGTGGCTGCCGCGCACCGGCGCCGGCGTACGCACCATGATCTCCGACGACGTCGCATGGTTGGGTTCGGCCGTCGCTCGCTATGTCGGCGTCACCGGCGATGCCTCGATCCTCGACGAGCAGGCGCATTTCATCAACGGGCCTGCGCTGATAGAGGGCGAGCATGACGCCTTCTTCACGCCCGATATCGCGCAGGAAACGGCGACGGTATACGAACATTGCGCCCGGGCGCTCGACCTTGCGGTGAAGCGAACCGGATCGACCGGCATGCCGTTGATCCTGGGCGGCGACTGGAACGATGGCATGAACCGCGTCGGCGAGGGCGGCAAGGGCGAAAGCGTCTGGCTGGGCTGGTTCCTGCTCAGGACGCTCGGCGAATTCGCGCCGATCGCCCGCGCCCGCAAGGACAACAAACGCGCGCAGCATTGGGACAAGCACGCAGCCGCGCTGAAGCGCGCTCTCGAAACCGCCGGCTGGGACGGCGAATGGTATCGCCGCGGCAGCTTCGATGACGGAACGCCGCTCGGATCGCGCAATTCCGACGAGTGCCAGATCGATTCCATCGCACAATCGTGGAGCGTGCTGTCGGGCGAAGGCGACCCGGCGCGCTCGCGCACGGCCATGGATGCGGCCATCCGTAGGCTCGTCGATGACGAATTGCAGATCGTGCGCCTGTTCACGCCGCCCTTCTCCGAAACCGAAAAGGATCCCGGCTATATCAAGAGCTATCCGCCGGGCGTACGCGAAAATGGCGGGCAATATACCCATGCCGCGACGTGGTTCGTGATTGCGCTCGCCGAAATGGGCCGCGCCGATGAGACTTACCGCGTTTTCCGGATGCTCAATCCCGTCAACCACGCGGCCGACGAGGCCGCAGCCGAGCAGTACCGCGTCGAGCCCTATGTGGTGGCCGCAGACATCTATTCCGAGGGCGACAAGGCTGGCCGCGGCGGCTGGACCTGGTACACGGGCTCCGCGGGCTGGCTCTACCGGGCGGCCGTCGAAGGCATTCTCGGCATCCGCAAGGACGGAAAAAATCTTGTCATCAATCCGGTCCTGCCGGGGCACTGGGATGGCTATTCCGCGACGCTCAGGCTCGCCGGCGCGACCTATAGAATTCGGGTGACGAGGGAAAAAGGCAGGAAGGCCGCGGCCGTCGAAATCGATGGTTCGAACGTGAAAGGTACTAGTTTTGCGCTCGTCGAGGGCGGCGAAATCGATGTGGTGGTCCGCATACCGGCCTAGCGGCAAAGAAAGTTGAACAACCTGCCGCCATATTTTTGCCGCACGACCGCCTTTTTTCTTTAAAACTCAAAACCTTAGCCATCACGCCAGATTACCGGTCGTTGTGATCTTTTGTTCGAAAACGGGGAACCGGCGGGCTATGTGCGCATTGTCTTGCCGCGCGGCAAACGTTACGAGTCGCAAATTGATGCACTGCACAATTTTTATGACGAGGTAATTGAGTGTCATTGCTGGAAGTTTATTGGAGAGCGCTCCGGTATCTGGCGGCTGACAGGCAGCGCGTAATCTTTATTTGCGCTGCAAATGTCATCCTCGCCATTGTCACCATCGCCGAGCCGATCATGTTCGGCCGCATCATCGATGCCATCTCCGACAAGCGCGAAGTGGTCTCCACGCTGGCCATCTGGGCAAGCCTCGGCGCGTTCAACATCGTTGCCTATGTGCTTGTAGCGCGCGGCGCCGATCGGCTTGCGCATGCGCGCCGCGCCGGCGTTCTTTGCGAATCCTTCGAGCGGGTAATTGCCATGCCGCTGTCCTGGCATCACCAGCGCGGCACCTCCAACGCGCTGCACACGCTTTTGCGCGCGGTGGAAACCCTTTTCAGCCTGTGGCTGGAGTTCATGCGCAACCACCTGACGACCGCGGTCGCGCTTATACTTCTCGTGCCGACCGCAATCTCGCTCGATATCCGGATGTCAGCGGTGCTGCTGGTGCTCGGCATTCTCTATGTCGCGATCGGCCGTCTGGTCATGCACAAGACCAAGGAAGGCCAGGCACGGGTCGAAAAGCACTATCACGACGTTTTCTCGCACGTCACGGACTCGGTCAGCAACGTCGCAGTGCTGCAGAGCTACAACCGCATCGCCCAGGAAACCGAGGCCCTGCAGAATTATGTGCGCGAGTTGATACAGGTCCAGTATCCCGTACTCGACTGGTGGGCGCTGGCGGCCGCGATGCATCGCCTTGCTTCCACCATTTCGATGATGGTCGTGCTCCTGATCGGCGCCTGGCTGGTTTCGCGCGGCGAACTGCGCATCGGCGACATCGTCGCGTTCACCGGCTTCGCGTCCCTGCTGATCAGCCGGCTCGACCAGGTCTCCGCCTTCGCGAACCAGATTTTCGAAGCCCGCGCCAAGCTGGAAGATTTCTATCGCCTCGAGGATGCGGCCGCCGACCGGATGGAACCCCCCGGCCTGCGCGAACTCACCAATGTCACCGGCCATGTCCGTTTTGAGAATGTCACCTTCGAGTTCCCGAATTCGGGGCAGGGCGTGCGCGATGTATCGTTCGAGGTCCTCGCCGGCCAGACAGTTGCGATCGTCGGCCCGACCGGCGCCGGCAAGACCACGCTGATTAATCTCCTCCAGCGGGTGCACAATCCGGATGCGGGCCGTATCCTGGTGGATGGCATCGACACCCGCACCGTCACCAAGAAGTCGCTGCGCCAGTCGATCGCGACGGTGTTCCAGGATGCCGGGCTGTTCAACCGGTCAATCGAAGAGAACATCCGCATCGGCCGCGAGAGCGCGCACAATGCCGAAGTGCAGGCGGCCGCGCAGGCCGCCGCCGCCCAGGAATTCATCCTGGCCAAGAGCGAAGGCTACGGCACCAAGGTTGGCGAGCGTGGCGGCCAGCTTTCGGGCGGCGAGCGCCAGCGCATCGCGATTGCGCGCGCCATCCTCAAGGACGCGCCGATCCTGGTGCTCGACGAGGCGACGAGCGCGCTCGACGTCGAAACGGAATCGCGGGTCAAGGAAGCGATCGACACGCTCCGCCAGGGCCGCACCACCTTCATCATCGCCCACCGGCTGACGACCGTGCGCGACGCAGACCTCGTCGTCTTCATGGACAATGGCAGCGTGGTCGAAATGGGCGGCTTCGCCGAACTGTCGGCGACCAATGGCCGCTTCGCCGGCCTGCTGCGCGCAGGCGGTCTCCTGACCGACGAAGATGTCCGCCGGCTCAGCCACGTATCGCTGCGGGGCGAAGCGGCCTAAGAGCTGTCCGGCCCTGCCTGCGGCGATAGCCGCAATTGCCGCGGGCGGAAGGCGGGTTTATGTAACGGGCCATGAGCGAAACAACCGCGCGGCCCGGCCGCTGGATCGACCTTGCCAATCCCACCCGTTTCCTGGCGCTGAGCGCGTGGCTGACGCCGTGGCTCGCCGGCCTCTCGGCGCTGGCGCTCGCCATAGGACTGTACCTGGCCTTTGCCGCGCCTGAAGATTACCAGCAAGGCATCACGGTGCGCATCATGTATATCCACGTGCCTTTCGCCTGGCTCGCCATGATGTGCTATTCGCTGATGGCGCTGTCTGCGATCGGAACGCTGGTCTGGCGCCACCCCCTCGCCGATGTCTCGCTGAAGGCGGCGGCTCCGATCGGCGCGGTTTTCACCGCGCTGGCGCTGATTACCGGCTCGATATGGGGCAAGCCCATGTGGGGAGCCTGGTGGGTCTGGGACGCCCGGCTGACCTCGGTGTTCGTGCTTTTCCTGATGTATCTCGGCATAATCGCGCTGACACGGGCGCTCGACGACCCGGCCCGCTCCGCCCGCGCCGCGGCGATCATCACGCTGGTCGGGTTCATCAACATCCCGATCATCAAATTCTCGGTCGATTGGTGGAACACGCTGCACCAGCCGGCGTCGGTGCTGCGGCTCGACGGCCCGACCATACATCCGAGCCTGCTCTGGCCGCTTCTGGTCATGGCGCTCGGGTTCACAGCGCTGTTCTTCACGCTGCACCTATCGGCGATGCGCACCGAGATCCTGCGCCGGCGCGTGATGGCGATGCGCTACATCGCGGCCCGCCGCGCCGAGCGGAAGCTGGCGTGATGTTTTTGAGTCTGTGCGTCCTTCGAGGCTCGCTTTGCTCGCACCTCAGGATGAGGGGCCTTGGCGCGTCTCGGTTCGCTCAATTCTTCTGCGAAGGCTTCACCTCCTGGTGAAACGCACAAACCACCTCATCCTGAGGTGCGAGCGAAGCGAGCCTCGAAGGACGCACTCAAGCTATCAGAAGGCTTTGAAGGTGAGTGTTGTCAGTGAGCGGACGATGCCGGGTACATTGGCGATGTTCTCGTTGATGAACTTGCCGATGTCGACCCCGTCGTCGATATAGATCTTCATCAGGAGGTCGTACTCGCCGCTGGTCGAATAGAGTTCCGACGCCACCTCGCGCTCGAAAAGGTGGTCGGCGACCGCGTAGGTCTGGCCGGGGGCGCACTGCAACTGGACGAATACGGCTTTCATCGGACCTCCGGGCTTCGGCAAAAATTCTTACACCGCCAGCAGCGTTCTCACCAGCGGATGATTGGCGTCCGCCAACCCTTCTATGACATCGAAATGGTGCCGGCCGAGCTCCTCGATGCTGGAGAGACGGACATCGAAGCTGCTCCACAGATTGCCGAGCAGGCCGTTCTGGCGCAGGAATTCCGGCCGCTCGGCGGAGCCGACCCAGCAGGTCAGGTCGATGCCTTCGATAGGTTCGAGAAGCGCCGGGCTTTCCGCTCGCGCCTCGGCAAGATCCAGCCGCAGCGTGTCGTTCATTTTCGTATTCATCAGCGGTCTGAGGTCGTGCAGGCCGGAAATCGAGACCGTCTTGGCTATGCGCGAAACCACTTCGCCGGGCAGTGGCGTCGGGGTGCTGACCATGCGGGTGACGAGATGTCCGCCCGCCGAATGGCCGGCGAGGTGGATCGGCCCGGAAATTCTGCCGGCGGCCGCGGCTATGCCGTCGGCGACCTGCCTGACGATCTCGGAAATACGCGCTTCCGGGCACAGAACGTAGCCCGGCAGGGCGACGGCGTAGCCCTGGTCGAGCGAGCCCTTGGCCAGGTGCGACCAGTAGGATTTGTCGAACGACATCCAGTAGCCGCCATGCACGAACACCATCAGGCCCTTGGGCGCATCGGCGGGCAGGAAAAGATCGAAGCGGTTTCGGTGATGGGCGCGATAGGGGATATCGGCCTGCAGGCGTCCGGCCTTGCCCATCTCGTCGCGAAAGTCTGCCGCGAGCTTCTTCCAACGGTCGGCATAGAGGCTGCCGCCCGGTATGTAGGCGGAATTGGTGTAGGCGTCGTCCCAGTCCGAAATCCGGTGTAGCGTCATTGTGCCTGCTCTTCGTTGCCGGGCGGAATTGGCCACGGATGCGCGTCCGGCGCAAGCATCATCGAAGCATCCCGGATTAATTTCAAGCTTGAAATTTCATGCTTGAAATTATTGGCGTCCGGTGTCATCTTCCCGCATCGGAAGGAGAATGACGGCTGATGAAGATCGCCTGCCTCGGTGGAGGGCCTGCCGGCCTCTATTTCGCCATCAGCATGAAGCTGCGCGATCCGGCGGCGGAAGTCGTCGTTGTCGAGCGCAACCGGTCCGACGACACGTTCGGCTGGGGCGTGGTGCTTTCCGACGAAACCCTCACCAACCTCGCCGCCAACGACGCGGTCAGCGCCGCCGCGATCCGCTCGCATTTCGCCTATTGGGATGACATCGCCGTCCATTTCAAGGGCACCAAGACCGTTTCCACCGGCCACGGCTTCTGCGGCATCGGCCGCAAGCAGCTCCTGCTTCTACTGCAGGCGAGGGCGCGCGAACTCGGCGTCGAGTTGCGCTTCGAAACCAATGTCGAAAAAATCTGCAAATATGCCGAGGAATACGATCTCGTCGTCGCTGCCGACGGGCTGAATTCGCGCGCGCGGGCGGAATTCGCCGACAGGTTCGAGCCCGAGATCGACGTGCGGAGCTGCAAATTCGTGTGGCTCGGCACGCACCAGAAATTCGACGACGCCTTCACCTTCATCTTTGAAGAGACCGAGCACGGCTGGGTCTGGGCGCACGCCTATCAGTTCGACAAGGACACGGCGACGTTTATCGTCGAGTGCAGCGCCGATACCTGGGCAAAATTCGGCTTCGGCGAAATGAGCCAGCAGGAAACCAACCGCATCTGCGAGCGCATTTTCGCGAAATATCTCGACGGCCACGAGTTGATGACCAACGCCAACCACATCCGTGGCTCGGCCTGGCTGAATTTCCCGCGCGTGCTCTGCAAGCGCTGGTCCTACCGGAACGTCGCGCTGCTCGGCGATGCCGCCGCGACCGCGCATTTTTCGATCGGCTCCGGCACCAAGCTGGCGCTGGAAAGCGCGATTGCGCTTGCCGAACTGGTCAACACCGAGCCGACGCTTGAAGCCGCCTTCGCCCGCTACGAGGAGGAGCGCCGCACCGAGGTGCTGCGCCTGCAATCGGCGGCGCGCAATTCGCTGGAATGGTTCGAGGATGTCGAGCGCTATTTCGACCTCGATCCGGTGCAGTTCAATTATTCCCTGCTTACACGCTCGCAGCGCATCAGCCACGAAAATTTGCGGCTGCGCGACAAGGCCTGGCTGGAGAGCGCGGAGCAATGGTTCCAGGAGCGTGCGGGCGCCCCGGCGGGCACCAGGCGGGCTCCGATGTTCGCGCCGCTCAGGCTGCGCGACATGCAACTCAGGAACCGCATCGTGGTTTCGCCGATGGCGCAGTACAAGGCCGTCGACGGAACGCCGACTGACTGGCACCTGGTGCATTACGGCGAACGCGCCAAGGGCGGTGCCGGCCTCCTCTATATCGAGATGACCTGCGTCAGCCCGGAAGGGCGGATAACGCCGGGCTGCACGGGCTTTTACAAGCCCGAGCATGAGCTGGCGTGGAAGCGCATCGTCGACTTCGTCCACACCGAAACCCAAGCCAAGATCTGCGCCCAGATCGGCCATTCCGGCCGCAAGGGGTCCACCAAACTCGGCTGGGAAGGCATGGACAAGCCGCTCGACCGAGGCAACTGGCCGGTCATGTCGGTGTCGGAGCTGCCATGGTCGACCAAGAACCAGACTCCCAAGGCAATGACCCGAGCCGACATGGACATGGTGCGCGACCAGTTCGTCGCCTCGGCCGAAATGGCTGACCGCGCCGGCTTCGACATGCTGGAGATACATGCCGCGCACGGCTATCTGCTGTCCTCCTTCATCACGCCGTTGACCAACAACCGCACCGACGAATATGGCGGCTCGCTGCGGAACCGCATGCGTTATCCCTTGGAGGTTTACCACGCCGTGCGCGAGGTCTGGCCGGCGGGCAAGCCGATCTCGGTGCGCATTTCCGCCAATGACTGGGTCGGCGACGAGGGTGTCACGCCGCACGAGGCGGTCGAGATCGCCAAGATGCTGCAGGACGCCGGCGTCGACATCTGCGACGTGTCGGCTGGCCAGACTTCGGAGCTTGCCCGTCCCGTCTACGGCCGCATGTTCCAGACGCCGTTCTCCGACCGCATCCGCAACGAAACCGGCATGGCGACCATGGCGGTCGGCAACATCTACGAGCCGGATCACGTCAACTCAATCCTGCTTGCCGGTCGGGCCGACCTCGTCTGCCTGGCGCGGCCGCATCTGACCGATCCGTACTGGACGCTGCGCGCCGCCGCCAAATTCGGCGATACGGGTGAGCCTTGGCCCGATCCCTATCTGCCCGGGCGCGACCAGTTGTTGCGTCTTGCCGAGCGCGCCGCCGAAATGGCCGCACAGGACCGCGTGGTATGAGCGACCTTTCCGGACAGCGCGCACTGGTGACCGGCGGCGGATCCGGGTTGGGCGCCGCTATCGCGCTTGCGCTTGCCGAGGCCGGCGCCTCGGTCGTCGTGTCGGGCCGGCGGATGGAGCCGCTCGAGGAAGTGGCGGCCAAGTCGGACCGCATCAGCGGCATCGTCGCCGACATGACCGACGAGGCGTCGGTGCGCCATTTGTTCGAGCGCATCGGCGCGGAGCATGGCGATCTAGACATCGTCGTCGCCAATGCCGGAACCGCCGAAAGCGCGCCGTTCCACCGCACGGGCATGGATTTGTGGAAGAAGATGCTAGACGTCAATCTGACCGGCGTGTTCGTGACCTTCCAGAACGCGCTGCCCGGACTGATGAAGCGCAAGCAGGGCCGCCTGATCGCCGTCGCGTCGACGGCGGGCCTGAAGGGCTACCCCTATGTCTCCGCCTACAGCGCCGCCAAGCATGGCGTCGTCGGGCTGACGAAATCGCTGGCGCTGGAACTCGCCGAAACCGGCATAACCGTGAACGCGGTCTGTCCCGGCTTCACCCATACTCCGATGCTCGAGCGCTCGATCGAAACCATCATGCAGAAGACCGGCAAGGGCCGGGACGAGGCGATCGCCGCATTAGCCGGCGCAAACCCGCAGAAGCGCTTTGTGCGGCCGGAGGAAGTCGCCGAGACCGTGCTGTTTCTCTGCGGGCCGAACGCAGCCGCAATCACCGGCCAGGCCATTTCGATTTCGGGGGGCGAGGTATGACGATCCAGCAGAAACCGACTTCTGCTCCATGCATGGCGAAGCAGCGGCTCAGGGTCTGGCTGCGCATGCTGAAAGCAACCAAGCTGGTCGAGGCGACTGTGCGCGAGAATCTGCGCGTCGAATTCGACACGACGCTGCCGCGCTTCGATGTTCTCGCCGCGCTCTATCGGTTTGAGGATGGGCTCAAGATGAGCGAGCTTTCGGCGGCGCTGCGGGTTTCCAACGGCAATGTCACCGGCATCGTCGAGCGGCTCGTCGCCGACGGGCTGGTGCTGCGGATCCCGGTCGCCGGCGACAAGCGTGCGACGCTTGTGCGGCTCTCCATAAAGGGCAGGGAAACCTTTGCCCGCATGGCCGAGGCGCATGCCGGCTGGGTCAACGGCATTCTGCAGGACTTGTCCGATGAGGATTGCGAACAGGCGATCGGAATATTGGAAACCGTCGGCAGATCGCCGAAGCTGACTGCAAAGGTTGACGCCAATGACTGACATGGCAGGGTACAAGGCGAAGCATTTTCGCTGGCGGGCGCAAGACGGCATCGCCGTCATCACGCTCGACCGGCCGGAGCGCAAGAACCCGCTGACCTTCGACAGCTATGCCGAGCTTCGTGACTGTTTTCGCGCGCTGGCCTATGCGGACGATATCAAGGCGGTGGTGTTCGGTTCGAACGGCGGCAATTTCTGCTCGGGCGGCGATGTCCATGACATAATCGGTCCGCTGTTGAAAAAGGACATGAAAGGCCTGCTGGCCTTCACCCGCATGACCGGCGACCTGATCAAGGCGATGATCAATTGCGGCAAGCCGATCATCGCGGCCGTCGACGGCGTCTGCGTTGGCGCCGGCGCGATAATCGCCATGGCTTCCGATTTGCGCATCGCCACGCCGGAGGCCAAGACGGCCTTCCTGTTCACCCGCGTCGGCCTTGCCGGTTGCGACATGGGCGCCTGCGCCATCCTTCCGCGCATCATCGGCCAGGGCCGCGCCGCCGAACTGCTCTATACCGGCAGGACCATGTCTGCCGACGAGGGCGAACGCTGGGGGTTCTTCAACCGCATCGTCGAGCAGGCGACGCTTGATAATGAGGCGCTGGCGCTGGCCAAGCGCCTCGCCGAAGGCCCGAATTTCGGGCATATGATGACCAAGACCATGCTCAATCAGGAATGGTCGATGTCCATCGAGCAGGCCATCGAGGCCGAAGCGCAGGCGCAGGCGATCTGTATGCAGACGCTGGATTTCAAGCGCGCCTATGATGCTTTCGCAGCGAAAGAAAAGCCCGTGTTCAGGGGTGACTAAGGTGCTCAATTTGGAGACGACCCCCCTCTGGCCTGCCGGCCATCTCCCCCTCAAGGGGGGAGATTGGATGCGGTGCCGCCGGTGCGCTACCTCTATCGGAAGGGTCGAAGATTGGCAGCTTCGGCGAAACAGCATGATCTCCCCCCTTGAGGGGGAGATGGCCGGCAGGCCAGAGGGGGGTCGCCCAAGGTTATGGCGCCACGCGATCAAGGAGTGCCCTCGTGCCTGACCGCAGCTTTCTCGCCTGGCCGTTCTTCGAGGATCGCCATCGTGCGCTGGCGGAAGCGCTGGAAGGCTGGGCGTCGGCCAATCTGGCGCATGTCGATCACGGCGATGTCGACCGAGCCTGCCGCGAGTTGGTGGCAAAACTGGGGGAGGGCGGGTGGCTCGGCCATTCCGCGGTCGATCCCGAGGAGGCCGACGCAAAGCTGGACGTGCGCAGTCTCTGCATCATCCGCGAGACGCTGGCGCGGCATGACGGGCTGGCCGATTTCGCCTTCGCCATGCAGGGGCTGGGCACCGGCGCGCTATCGCTGTTCGGCACGGCCGGGCAGAAGCGCGAATGGCTGGCGAGGACGCGGCGCGGCAAGGCTCTGTCGGCCTTCGCGCTGAGCGAGCCGAAATCCGGCTCCGACGTTGCCAATCTCGACCTGGCCGCCACCGTCGATGGCGACTCCTACGTCCTCAACGGCGAAAAGACCTGGATATCGAATGGCGGCATCGCTGATTTTTACACCGTGTTTGCTCGTACCGGCGAAGGGCCGGGCGCCAAAGGTATCTCCGCCTTCATCGTGCCTGCCGATGCGCGGGGCCTGTCGATCGCCGAGCGGCTTGAAGTGATCGCTCCGCATCCGCTGGCGCGGCTGTCCTTCGAAAACTGCCGGATTCCGCGCTCCGCCATGATCGGATCGCCGGGGCAGGGCTTTCGCATAGCCATGTCGGTGCTCGACGTGTTCCGGCCCACCGTGGCGGCGGCCGCCCTCGGCTTTGCGCGTCGCGCTCTCGACGAATCCGTCTCCCGCGCGACATCGCGCGAACTGTTCGGCGCTCCGATGTCTGAATTGCAGATGGTCCAGGGCCACATCGCCGACATGGCGCTGGACATCGACGCCGCCGCACTCCTGGTCTACCGCGCCGCATGGCTGAAGGATTCGGGCGCTGCCCGCATCAGCCGCGAGGCGGCGATGGCGAAGCTGTTTTCCACCGACCGTGCCCAGAGCGTCATCGACAAGGCGGTGCAGATCCATGGCGGCGACGGCGTGCGCAAGGGCAGCATCGTCGAGAGCCTCTATCGCGAAATCCGCGCACTTCGGATCTACGAGGGCGCGTCGGACGTTCAAAAGGTCATCATCGCCAGACAGGTCATTGCGGGGAACTGAAATGCTGGGACCATCGGCGCATATCGACACGTTCACGCGGGACAATCTGCCGCCGCAGAGCCAGTGGCCCGACTTCCTGCTCGACGGCTTCGACTATCCCGAGCGGCTGAACGCCGCCGTCGAACTGACCGACGCCATGGTCGCCAAGGGCTTTGGCGACAACACCGCGCTCATCGGCAATGGCCGCCGCCGGACCTACAAGGAACTGACCGACTGGTCGAACCGCATCGCCCATGCGCTGGTGGAGAATTACGGTGTAAAGCCCGGAAACCGCGTGCTGATCCGTTCCGCCAACAATCCGGCGATGGTCGCCTGCTGGCTCGGGGCCACCAAGGCGGGCGCAGTCGTGGTCAACACCATGCCGATGCTTCGGGCCGGGGAACTCGGCAAGATCGTCGACAAGGCCGAGGTCCAATTTGCGCTCTGCGACACGCGCATCAAGGACGAACTGATCGCCTGCGGCAAGGAGAGCCGCTTCCTGAAGACCATTATCGGCTTCGACGGCACGGCCAACCATGACGCCGAACTCGACCGCATCGCGCTGAACAAGCCGGTGAAATTCGATGCAGTTGAGACTGGCCGCGACGATGTCGCGCTGCTCGGCTTCACCTCCGGCACCACCGGCGAACCCAAGGCGACGATGCATTTCCATCGCGACCTTCTGATCATCGCTGACGCTTACGCCAAGGAAGTGCTCGCCGTCAGGCCAGACGATGTGTTCGTCGGTTCGCCGCCGCTCGCCTTCACCTTCGGGCTCGGCGGCCTGGCGATCTTCCCGCTGCGCTTCGGCGCTGCAGCGACGCTGCTCGAGCAGGCGACGCCGCCGAAGATGATCGAAATCATTGAGACCTACAGAGCGACGATCTCGTTCACCGCGCCGACCGCCTACCGCGTTATGCTGGCCGCCATGGACGAGGGCGCCGATCTGAGTTCTCTGCGCGTCGCCGTGTCTGCCGGCGAGACGCTTCCGGCGCCGATCTATGAAGAGTGGATGAAGAAGACCGGCAAGCCGATGCTTGACGGTATCGGCTCTACCGAAATGCTTCATATCTTCATCTCCAACCGGCTGGGCGACTCCGCGCCTGCATCCACCGGCAAGCCGGTCACCGGCTACGAGGCCAAAATCGTCGATGACGAGATGCAGGAAAAACCGCGCGGCGAGATTGGCCGGCTGGCCGTGCGCGGGCCGACCGGCTGCCGTTACCTCGCCGACAAACGCCAGACGAAATATGTCCGCGACGGCTGGAACCTCACGGGCGATTCCTTCTGGCAGGACGAGGACGGCTATTTCCACTTCGCCGCCCGCTCCGACGACATGATCATCTCGTCGGGCTACAACATCGCCGGTCCCGAAGTGGAGGCGGCGCTGCTCACCCATGCCTTCGTCAGCGAATGCGCTGTCATCGGGGTGGAGGACGAGGAGCGCGGACAGATCGTCCAGGCGCATATCGTGCTGGCCGCCGATATCGCGCCGGACGCCGCGACGGTGAAGGCGCTGCAGGATCACGTGAAGCAAGCGATCGCGCCCTACAAATATCCGCGCTCGATAAAATTCATCGAAGCCCTGCCGAAGACCCCGACCGGCAAGATCCAGCGCTTCGTGCTCAAGGCCAAGGCTTCGAAATGACCAACGATATTTTCGACCGGACGCGCGCGCTGTTCGAACTGCCGGAAGGGGTCGTCTATCTCGACGGCAATTCGCTCGGACCGCTGCCGAGAGCCGTGCGCGAACGGGTTCTGGCGGAGATCGACCAGGGCTGGGGCGAGCGGCTGATTCGCGGCTGGAACGAGCGCGGCTGGATTGATTTGCAACTTGACGCCGGCAACCGCATCGGGCGTCTGATCGGCGCGCCGGAAGGCAGCGTGGTCGCGGCGGATTCGACCTCGGTAAATCTGTTCAAGGTGCTGACGGCGGCGCTCGGCATGGCTGGCGACCGGAAAATCGTCCTGTCGGATTCGGGCAATTTCCCGACCGATCTCTATGTTGCCCAAGGCGCGGTGAAGGCGCTCGGGCGCGGGCACGAATTGAAGATCGTCGCTCCGGAGGAGGTCGAGGCGGCGATAACCGCGGATGTCGCCGTGCTGATGATCACGCAGGTCGACTACCGGACCGGCCGCCTGCACGACATGGCGGCGCTGACCGCGAAGGCGCATGAACGGGGCGTGATAACCATCTGGGATCTCTGCCATTCCGCCGGCGCGCTGCCGGTCGATTTGGCTAGCTGCAATGTCGATTTCGCCATTGGCTGCGGCTACAAATATCTGAACGGCGGCCCCGGCGCGCCGGCCTTTCTCTATGTCCGGCCGGACCATGCCGACCGGGTTTCGCCATCGCTTTGCGGCTGGATGGGCCACGAGGCGCCGTTCGCCTTCGATCTCGACTATCGCCCGGCGCGCGGCATCGACCGCATGCGGGTCGGAACGCCGGCGATCCTGTCGCTGGCGGCGTTGCACACCGCGCTGGAGGTTTGGGACGGCGTCGACATGAACGCATTGCGCAGGCGCTCGATCGTGCTTTCGGAGCGCTTCATCAGGGAGGTCGAGGCGCGCTGCCCGGAACTCGAACTGGCGTCGCCACGCGATCCGTCGGTTCGGGGGAGCCAGGTCTCGTTCCGCTTCCGCGAAGGCTACGCCGCCATGCAGGCGCTGATCGCCAACGGCGTCATCGGCGACTTCCGCGCGCCCGACATTATGCGCTTCGGCTTCACGCCGCTCTATATAAGCGAGACGGATGTGGTGAATGCGGCGCAGACGCTCGAGCGCGTGATGCGCGACAAGCTGTGGGACCGGCCGGAGTACCGCATGCGCAGCAAGGTGACGTGAGCTAGAGCCTGGACTTCACTCGATCGCTTGCTGGCCGAAAGGGGTTGATTTATCCGAGGGGCTGGGGCTGGCTATAAAATACCCTATTTCCATATGTCTCAACGGCAACACGGGAGGAAAACACGATGAAACGCATTACCAGGACAATATTCGCAACCGCCATGGTCGGAACGGCCGTGCTGGCCGCTTCGGCCGCCAATGCCGACGTCAAGATCGGCTTCCTCGGCGGCTTCACGGGCCCGATCGAAAGCCTCGTCCCGCCGATCTTCGAGGGCGCCAAGCTCGCCGTCTCGCACGTCAACGAGCAGGGCGGCATACTCGACGGCCAGAAGCTCAATATCGTCTCGGGCGACTCCACCTGCGCCGACGCGACCGCCGCCTCGAACGCCGCCGACCGCATGGTCAATTCCGAGAAGGTGACGGCGCTCGTCGGTCCACTCTGCTCGGGCGAGACCATCGCGGCGGCCAACAATGCGGCCATTCCGGGCGGCGTCGTCATCGTCTCGCCGGCCGCGACCTCGCCGGCCATTACGGCGCTGGACGACAAGGATCTGGTGTTCCGCACGACATCGTCCGACGCCTATAGCGGCGAGACGTTGGCCAAGATCCTGAAGGAAAAGGGCACCGACAACATCGCCATCACCTACGTCAACAACGACTACGGCAAGGGCTTTGCCGATGCGCTGGAAGAGTCGTTCAAGGAACTCGGCGGCGCTGTCGCCGCCAAGGAGGCGCATGAGGACGGCAAGGCCGACTACCGCGCCGAAATCGGCTCGCTGGCCTCGTCCGGCGCCGAGATGCTGGTGGTGCTGGCCTATGTCGACGGCTCCGGTCTGACCATCGTCCGGCAGGCGCTGGAAGGCGGCGACTTCTCGAAGTTCGCCGGCGGCGACGGCATGGTCGGCGACTCGCTCATCGCCAACATCGGCGAAGGCAAGCTCGACGGCATGATCGCCACCCGCATAGGCAATGTCACCGGCCTGGGCACCGAAGTCTACTCGCCCCTGGCCAAGGCCGCCGGTCTCGACCCGAACGCCAGTTTCGGCGCGCAGGCCTATGATGCGGGCTTCCTGATTGCCCTCGCCATCGAGAAGCTCGGCAAGGACTCTCGCGAGGGGCTTAACGCCGCCCTGCGCGAGGTCTCCTCCGAGCCGGGCGAAGTTGTCCTGCCGGGCGAATGGGAAAAGGCCAAGAAGCTGATTGCCGAAGGCAAGGACATCAATTACGAGGGCGCCGCCGGCAGCCATGAATTCGACGAGAACGGCGACGTGCCGGGCAACGTCATCGAAATGGTCGTCGAGGGCAAGGGCTTCAAGGAAGTGGCGGCGGCCAACTAAACCTTTCACGAATTGGCGGGAGGCCGGGCTTCGGCCTCCCGCCGCACGATGCGCAGGACGGCGCCGGCTTTGGGGGCCGGCGACAAGCCGCTGTCGCATCCAAGACAAAGAAGATTGGCGGGTGGGGTGGATACACTCATCGAGGTCAGAAACGTCACAAAACGGTTCGGAAGCGTCGTGGCGGTCGACAATTGTTCGCTCAAGGTCGAGCGCGGCACGATCACCGGCCTGATCGGCCCGAACGGGGCCGGCAAGACGACGATGTTCAACATGGTCGCCGGAACCTTCGCGCCGACCTCAGGCACCATCCTGCTCGACGGCGAGGACGTTACCGGGCTTGCCGCGCACGAGCTGTATGAGCACGGCCTGTCGCGAACCTTCCAGATCGCACAGGAATTCACACACCTGACCGCGCTCGAGAACCTGATGGTGGTGACCGCGGGTAAGGGCGAGGAATCCTTCTTCGACGCCTGTTTCCGGCGCGGCAAGATCCACGCCGACGAACTGGCCGCCCGGCGCAAGGCCGAGGAAATCCTGCAAATCCTCCGGCTCACTCATGTGAAGAACGAGCAGGCCGGCAATCTTTCCGGCGGCCAGAAGAAGCTTCTTGAACTCGGCCGCGTGATGATGGCGGAGCCCCGCGTGGTGCTGCTCGACGAAGTCGCCGCCGGCGTCAACCGCACGCTCCTGAACGATCTGGCGTCCGTCGTGGAGTCCCTCAACCGCGAGAAGGGCCTGACCTTCTTCGTTATCGAGCACGACATGGACCTCATCGCGCGGCTCTGCGATCCGGTCATCGTCATGGCCGCCGGCAAGGTGATGGTGCAGGGGCCGATGGCCGACATCCGCAGGAACCCTGAAGTCATCGAGGCCTATTTCGGCGGTGCGCCGGCGGAGCGCGCATCATGAGCATATTGAGCATGCGCGATATCCATGCCGGCTATGGTGGCGCAAACATCCTCAACGGCGTCAGCATCGACATCGAGGCGCACGAGATCGGCGTCATCATCGGGCCGAACGGTGCGGGTAAATCGACGACGCTGAAGGCGCTGTTCGGCCTGCTGACGGTGTCGGAAGGCAGCGTCACCTTCGACGGCGAGGACATCACCAACAACAACCCCGAAACGCTGGTGCGGCGCGGCCTTTCATTCGTGCCGCAGGAGTTCAACGTCTTCCCGACACTTTCGGTGCGCGAAAACCTGGAAATGGGCGCCTATGTCCGCCGCGACGATTTCCGGCCGCTGATCGAGAAGATCTTCGAATATTTCCCGCCGCTGCGCGACAAGCACCGCCAGCCTGCGGGCGAACTGTCTGGCGGCCAGCGCCAAATGGTGGCGATCGGCCGCGCGCTGATGATGGAGCCTAAGCTGCTGCTGCTAGACGAACCGACGGCTGGCCTGTCGCCGCGCTACATGGGCGAGATTTTGGAGCGCGTCATCGCCATCAATGAAGGCGGCGTCGGCATATTGATGGTTGAGCAGAATGCGCGCCAGGCGCTGGCCATCGCACACAAGGGTTTTGTCCTGGCCGGCGGAAGAAATTCCTTTACCGGCACTGGGCAGGCCCTGCTCGACAATCCGGAAGTGGCTGAAAGCTTCCTCGGCGGGGGAGCACATTGATGGAAGATGTCGGCCTGCTGGCGGCGATGCCAATCAACGAGATCGTGTTCTTCATCAACAAGGTGGTCATCGCCGGACTGATCATCGGCTCGGTCTACGCGCTTGCCGCGGTCGGCATGACGCTGGTTTCGGGCATATTGCGCTTCGCCAATTTCGCCCATGGCGACATCATGACGCTCGGCGCTTTCGTGGCCTTCGTGCTGACCATGCTCATGCCCGGCCTCGGCGCGCTGGTCGGCCTGCCCACAGCCTTCGTTGTCATGCCGCTGGCAATGGTCGTCACCGCCGCTGTGACCATCTTCCTCGACAAAAGGTTCTACGCGCCGCTGAGGACCGTCGGCTACAAGCCGATCACGCTGGTCATCGCCTCTTTCGGCGTCATGCTGATGCTGCAGGGCGTGATCCGGCTTTTCTTCGGTACGGCGCCGCGCCAGATGTATGTCACTGCCAAGGACATCTACCGCATTCCGTTCGGCGGCCGCCACATCATCGTGACCGAACCGCAGCTGCTTTTGATCGTCTTCACGATCGTCAGCGTCGTCGCGCTGCACCTTTTCCTGACGCGCTCGCGCACCGGCAAGGCGATGCGGGCAATGTCCGACAATGCCGACCTGGCGCGCATTTCCGGCATCAGCACCGGCCATGTCGTGCGCACGACATGGATCATCGCAGGCAGCCTCGCGGCAGCGGCCGGGACGCTGCTTGCCATGGATGTGAGCCTCAAGCCCGATCTGAGTTTCAACCTGTTGCTGCCGATCGTCGCCGCCATGATCGTCGGCGGCGTGGGGCAACCCTATGGCGCGATCAGTGGCGGCCTGCTGGTCGGCTTCACCGAAACGCTTTCCGTCTTCAACTGGGCGATCCTGCTGCGCCCGCTGAAGCCGCATCTGCCAGAATGGCTGGAAATCCCGGCGAACCTCGCTTTCGTGCCGACGGAATACAAGCTGGTGGTGCCGTTCTTCATCCTCGTCGCCGTGCTGATCTGGCGTCCTCACGGCATCTTCAAGGGGAGGGTGCTATGATGCGGGCCATCGATCTGCGCACGGTCACGCTTCTCGGCGGGCTTGCCGTCATCGTGGCGCTGATATTCGCCTGGCTGGGCAACGCCTATGGCGTGCGTATGCTGGTCGAGGCAAGCTGCCTCGCCATTGTCGCTCTTGGGCTCAACGTCCAGTGGGGCTATGCCGGCCTCTTCAACGCGGGCGTCATGGGTTTTATCGCCATCGCAGCCTTCACCGGCATGCTGGTCTCGTTTCCGGTCAATCCCGTTTTCTGGGAGTCCGAAGCGCCGGTGATGCTTCTGCGCACCGGTACCTATCTCATCATCGGCGTCGCGGTCACCTATCTCGTCAGCCGGGCGGACCGTATCGGCGTGCCGAAGAAGCTTCGCACCGCCCTCACGGTCGTCGTCGCCGCAGTAACCTATCTAACGGTGCAGAACGCACTCGCCCCGGCGGCCGAGATCATCGAGAAAGGCTCCAGCTTCGTCGGCGGCTTCGGCCTGCCGGTCGGGCTCGGCTGGGTGCTCGGCGGTCTTGTCGCCGGGCTTCTAGCCTGGTTCATCGGCCGCATCACTCTCGGCCTGCGGTCAGATTATCTCGCCATCGCCACGCTTGGTATCGCAGAGATCGTCAAATCCTTCCTGAAGAACGCCGACTGGCTGACCAGGGGCACGCTGACCGTGTCGCCGCTGCCCTGGCCGGTGCCGACGCCCAACGAGATTGGCTTCGTGGCGGCCCGCTCCGCCTATCTCGCGCTGACCGCCGTGCTGATCGTCGCGATCTACATATTGCTGCAGCGCGGCTGGGCTTCGCCATGGGGCCGCATGATGCGCGCCATCCGCGACAATGAAACCGCCGCCGAGGCGGTCGGCAAGGATGTGAACCGCCGCCGCCTGGAGATGTTTGTGCTCGGCAACATCATCGTCGGCGTCGGTGGCGCAGCGCTTGTCACCTTCGGCGGCATCTTCGATCCGAGCGGCTTCAACCCTATCAACCACACCTTCCTAGTGCTTATCATGGTGGTGCTCGGCGGGTCGGGAAACAATCTCGGGACGATTTTCGGCGCGCTGCTGGTCTATGTCATCTGGACCATGTCGGAACCCGCCGCATTGATCCTGTTCCGGTACGGCGCAAGCTGGTTCCAGCAGATATTCGACATTGCGCCGCCCTCGGACCTGCCGACCCGCGCGTTGCAAATGCGCGTTTTTGTCATCGGACTGACCATCATTCTCGTGCTGCGCTTCGCGCCCAGGGGCCTGCTGCCCGAGAAGGTGATGAAATACGAATAGCCCGAACCGCGCCCTCGGCGACCTCGATTACGGCGGGCGTTGCCATCATTGTCCGCCGCTCGGCGGCCAATGGAACATTCGCCATGCTTCCGCCTTGTATTGGTGGCCGCATCGGTCCCTGAAATGGTCAAGACGATAGAATGGGCACCCTGTCGATAGCGCTGGCCGTCCTGGCGGGACTGGCGCTGTTTCTTTATCTTGCGGTCTATTCCTATGGCCGGTTCGCCCGCCACGAACAGGGCGCGCCATCGGTCAGCCTCGACGTTTCCGAAGGCGGGACGGTGCTCGACGCGGCAATTGCGCCGCTGCTCCAAAAGCATCCGGGCGAAACCGGCCTGCAACTGCTCAGTGGAAATCTGCACGCCTTCGCCGTTCGCGCCGCGGCGGCGCGCAATGCCGGCCGAAGCCTCGACCTGCAATATTATTACTGGAAGGACGATCTGACCGGCAGGCTGCTGGCCAACGAGGTCCTGATGGCCGCCGATCGCGGCGTGCGCGTGCGCCTGCTGCTCGACGACGTCAACGTCAATGGCCGCGACGCCAATTACTGCGCGTTCGACGCGCACCCGAATGTCGAGGTGCGGCTGTTCAACCCCTGCCGCAGTCGGGACGGCCCGTTTCGCCGCGGCCTGGAAATGCTGCTGCGCTACTACAGCGTGGTCAGGCGCATGCACAACAAGGCGTGGATCGTCGACGGACGGCTCGCCATCGTCGGCGGGCGTAACATTGGCGATGCCTATTTCGATGCCGCCGAAGCCTCGAATTTCCGCGACATGGATGTCCTGATGGTTGGCCCTGCGGTTCAGCAGACCGAAGCGATATTCGACGCCTACTGGAACA
The DNA here is from genome assembly GCF_011045125.1 of Allomesorhizobium camelthorni. GTDB lineage: Bacteria > Pseudomonadota > Alphaproteobacteria > Rhizobiales > Rhizobiaceae > Allomesorhizobium > Allomesorhizobium camelthorni. The sequence continues at coordinate 55,548 of NZ_JAAKZF010000029.1, forward strand.
GCAGCGTCGTCATTCCCATCAGGATTCTTGCGGGCTCGCGCAGGGGCAATCTGCCGAAACTGCGCAAGGCGCTGCAGTCGTCGCCTTCACACGCCGCCGCAATTCCCTATCTGGGCCGCGTGCTGGAGGAAGAAGACGTCCAGGACATGCTGGCGGGCATCCAGAAGCTGCACTGGACCACCAGCGCCCGCGTCGTCTCCGACCCGCCGGAGAAAGCCTATGACGGAAAACGGGAGAACTGGCTGATCAACGCCGTCATGCCGGCGGTCGCTTCCGCCCGGAGCCGGCTTGAGATCGTGTCGCCCTATTTCATCCCCGGCGAGGACGGCGCAAAAATCCTGCTGCATCTCGCCGCCAAGGGCGTGAGCGTCTCAATTCTCACCAATTCGCTGGCCGCGACCGACGTGTCGGCGGTCCACGGGGCGTATGCGCGATATCGCAAACGGCTGATAGAAGGCGACATCCGGCTGTTCGAGCTTCGTCCGCGCGAGGCGCGGCAGGACATCTCCTTGTTCGGATCGAGCGGCGCCAGCCTCCATACCAAGGCTTTTCTGGTCGACGGCCGGACAGGCTTCGTCGGCTCGTTCAATTTCGACCCGCGCTCGGCCTCCCTCAACACCGAAATGGGCATCATGTTCGACCATGCCGAACTGGCGAGAGGGGTGCAGGCGGTGTTTGCGCAGGAGATGTCGCCACGCCGAAGTTACCGCGTCGTGCTTGGAAACGGCGCCATAGGATGGGAAGATGGGCCGGTCGGCGCGGCGAAGCTTTTGGGGGCCGAACCCGAGGCCAGCCTGCGCCGCCGGATGATTGCGATGCTGGTGGGCCTGCTGCCCATCGAGGAGCAACTTTAGGGCGCTGATCCAGGCCGAGAGATCGCGCAGCAAGAGGTTTCAGACTTTCGGATAAGATCATGCGGCAAAACAGCAAATCGGGGCCTATTGCGATTCCATCGGAATGGATCAGGCTCTAGAATCAAAAATCCCCTTCGGCTTGAAAGACACTGAATGCCTCTTCGACGCTTTCGCTTCTTCGATCCGGTCCAGCTCGATCTCCTCAAGCGCGCGCCGCGCCGCTTGGGATCGATAAAGGCCCAGATCAAGAACCGCATCCGTCATCAGCAGCTTGCCGCGCGCGCCGCCGATCCGTACCGGCTGGGTGACGTTGCCGATCATCACGTCACCGTCGCTTCCTACAACATCCACAAATGCCTAGGCGTCGACCGCCGCTTCGATCCCGAGCGGGTGGCGGCGGTCATCGCGGAGATCGGTGCGGACGTGGTGGCGCTGCAGGAAGCCGACCAGCGCTTTGGCGAGCGCCGGGGCCTGCTCGACCTTCGCGCGCTGGAGGCGGCGTCAGGGCTGACGCTGGTGCGGACTTCACTAGCCCCCAACGGCCATGGATGGCGCGGCAATGCGCTGCTCATCCGGACCGGAGTGGTGCGGCGCGTCAGGCGGCTGGCGCTGCCCGGCGCCGAGCCTCGCGGCGCTCTGGTGGTGGATCTGGAACTGCCTTCGGGGCCGTTGCGAGTGGTGGCCGCCCATCTCGGACTTTTGCGGCGCGTGCGCCGCTGGCAGGTGCGCGCTATCGTCGACGCCGTCGACGACGGAACCCGCATCCCGACGCTGCTGCTCGGCGACCTGAACGAATGGCGGCCGGGCCGCGCTCATCGCTGCACGATCTCAGGCCGCTGTTCGGTCCGCTGCCCGCCGCGCCGATGAGTTTTCCGTCTTATTACCCGATGGTGGCGCTCGACCGTGTCATAGGCTCGCCCGGACTGGTCACCGCGCTCGAAGCGCACCACACGCCGCTGTCGGAGGTGGCGTCGGATCATCTGCCGCTCAAGGCGACCATCGACATTCCGGCGGCACTCAACGCGCTGGGCGTCAGGCAGTCCGAGCTCCAACCTTCCTGATCAGGCTCTACCCAAAAGCCAGCGGCCGCGTGAAATAGCGCACCGTCTTCTTGCCGCCGTGGATTTGCGCCTGCCCGGCGACCGAAAAGCCGAGGGCGGCGTGGAAGGCGTCAGAGGCCGGGTTCGGCGGATCTTCATTGACCTCGCAGGCGATCAGATCATGGCCGGCACGCGCGGCATGGTCGAAGAGATCGGCATAGAGCCGGCGGGCATGGCCGCGCCCGCGCGCATGGCCGGCGACCACCACGCGATCGACATAGACGAAACGCGGGTAGCGGGCGCGAAACCACTCGAAATTCGGGCTGTCGTAGCGGGCATCCTGGTCGAAGGCGAGCAGGAAGGCGTCGACTTCACCGATCCGCCGCGCGTAAAACGCCTCGCCGAGCAGCCGCGACAGTTCGTCGGGCTCCAGCCACGACAATTCCGCCGCATGTGCGTTGTTGAGCGCCAGAACCGCGGCATGGGAAGCCCCGGAAATCTCCGACAGATCGTCGTTCGGCACCTTGCTTTCCCTCCGCCTCGATCGCAGCCGCGGTTCCTACCGGCTCGGGTGGCGCTTGCCAAGCAGGTCCGTGGAAGCCGCTCAGCCGGCGGTGAGCACGACCTTGACGCTTTGCGAGCGGTCGGCGGCGAGCCCGAAGGCGTCGGGAGCAGAGGAGAGGGTGCGCTCGGCGGTCACCAGCTTGAGCACGTCGACCTTGCCGCTGACGATCAGGTCGACCGCCCGGCTGAACTCCGCGCCGAACCGGAACGTGCCCTTGAGGTCGATTTCCTTGGCCATCACCGCGTTGGCCGGCACGGGGATCTGGCCGCCCGGAAGATTGCCGACCTGCACGACCGTGCCTCCGCGCCGCACGCTGGCTATCGCGGCTGCCAGGCCGGCCGCCGTGCCCGAAATCTCGAACGCGACGTCGAACGGCCTCTCGGCCGCGAGCGCCTTCAGCTCTGCGTCGCCGCCCGAGAGGTCGATGGTGCGGTCCGCGCCGAGCTTGCTGGCGAAAGCCAGCGGTGCTTCGGCTATGTCGACGACGGTGATTTCGCCGCAGCCTTCGAGCTTGGCGGCGAGCATGGTCAGAAGCCCGATAGGCCCGGCGCCGAACAGAATGACGCTCTGGTTCCTGATCTCGCCGGCCCGTGCTGCCGCGTGCAGGCTTACCGCAAGCGGTTCGGCGAGTGCGGCCGCCTGGTAGGCCACATGCGACGGAACTTTCACGCATTGCGCCGGCACCGCGTCGAAGACGCTGGCGAAGCCGCCCTGCATGTGAGGCGTCTTGGAAGCCGAGCCCATGAAGTAGATGTTTTCGCAGAGATTGGCGCGGCCCTCCACGCAGCGGTCGCAATGTCCGCACCAGCGCGACGGATTGACCGCGACATGGTCGCCGACGCTCAGGCCCGGCGCTGCGCCGTTGATCTCGACGATCTCGCCAGCGATCTCGTGGCCGAGGATCAGCGGCGAGGTGACGACAAAATCGCCGGTGCGCGCATGGCGGAAATAGTGCAGGTCGGAGCCGCAGATGCCGCCTGCCCCGAAGCGCACCCGCACCATTCCCGACGCGAGGGGGCCGAGCGGGTGTTCTATCATCCGCAGGTCCTGAGGGCCGAACAGGGTCGCGGCGATTGCATGGTCAGTCATCGGATCAGTCCCAGTTGCGTCGGCAGCCACAGTGAAAGGGCTGGAACGAAGGTTATGACGAGCAGCGCGATCAGCAGCGGCGCGAGCCAGGGCAGGATCGCCATGGTGGTTCGCTCGATCGACAGGCCTGAAATCCGCGACAGCACGAACATGACCACGCCAACGGGCGGCGTCAAAAGCCCGATCATCAGGTTGAGCGTCAGCACGAGCCCGAAATGCACCGGATCGATGTCGAACTTGGCGATGATCGGCATCAGGATCGGCACTATGATGGTGATCGCCGCGATCGTGTCGAGGAAGCAGCCGATGCCGAGCAGCAGCAGATTGACCAGGATCAGGAAGACCCATTTGTTGTCGGTCAGCGAGAACACGAAATCGGAGAAATACTGCGCGGCCTGGCTGACGGTGAGCAGCCAGGCGAAGATCGAGGCGGCGGTGACGATGAAGAGCACCGAGGCCGTCGTTTCGATGGTGTCGAAGCTCGCCTTGGCGAGCGAGCGCAGTGTCATCGAGCGATAGCGCACGAGGCCGAGGAACAGCGACCAGATGACGGCCGCGACCGCGGCTTCGGTCGGCGTGAACCAGCCCATAGTCATGCCGCCGATCAGGATCACCGGCGTCATCAGCGCCATCACGGCTGCGAAGTCGAAATACCAGTCCAGCACGATCAGCACGACCAGCGCTATGCCGACGGCGAGATTGAGCGAGACCCCGGTGAGCGAAAGCAGGTAGACGAGCACCGGAAACGCGGCGACCACCAGAACCTCGGCCGATGCGGCGAACAGCCGGCGCAGGCTGAACGGCGTGTCGGAGCCCCAGCCGCGGCGATAGGCAAAGATCGCGACCGTGATCATCATAAGCACCATCATCACGAGACCGGGCAGGATGCCGGCCATGAACAGCGCGCCGATCGAGACGTTGGCCATCATGCCGTAGATGACGAAGGGCAGCGATGGCGGAAAGATCGGCCCCAGCGTCGAGGACGCCGCGGTGACGCCGACCGCCGCCTCCACCGGATAGCCGTGGTCTTTCATCGCCTTGATCTCGATTGTGCCGATGCCGGCGGCGTCGGCCAAGGCCGCACCCGACATGCCGGCGAACACCACCGAACCCAGAATATTGACCTGCGCCAGGCCACCCTTCATCCAGCCGACGACAGCCAGCGCGAACGTGTAGATGCGGCCGGTGACGCCGGCCGTATTCATCAGATTGCCGGCAAGGATGAAGAAGGGCACCGCCAGCAGCGGAAAGCTTTCGACGCCGGCGATCATGCGCTGCGCCGTGATGATATCTGGCGCGACATTATAGAAGACAAGATAGAGCAGCGACGCCACCGCCATGGAGACGGCGACGGGCGTGCCGACGATCATCAGGAGGAGGAAGGATCCGATCAGGAGCAGCACGGTTCAGCCCCCATATCCGTCGAATTCGGCGGGACGTTCGAGCACGGAATAGCCGCGCCTGAGGTCGGCGACGAAGACCTGGATCTGGCGCAGCATCATCAGCACGAAACCGGCGAAGACGGCGTAGAAGACGATGTTGCGCGGCAGGTTGATCGTGACCATCCGCTCGCGATAAACGATCCCGACATAGCGCCACAGCAGCCACGACATGTAGGCGAAGAAGCCGATAGCGATCAGGCTGACGGCCAACGCCAGCACGCGCCCAATCTGTGCCGGGAGATATTTGTAGAGAATGTCGACATGGATGTGGCGCGTCATGCGCGTGCACATGACCGAGCCCAGGAAAACCACGACGACCAGACAGTTGATGGCGATCTCCTCGGTCCAGGCGAGGCTGTTGTTCATCGCGTAGCGGGTGAAGAACTGCAGGAAGACGCTGAGCGACATGGCCCAGAACACGGCGAGCGTCACCCAGTCCTCGAGCGCGTAGCGCGAGAGGTCGGCGGGCGCGATTTCCTCCTCAAAGGCATGCGCCAGCTCTTCGGCGGTTACCTGGGTGTGGACTTCATCGGTCATGGTCGCTGCTCCGGAAAAGGGGCGATCGGACGGCGCATTGAAACAGGCCCGGCGCGCGCAGGTCGCGCCGGGCCTTTTTGTGGTGAGCTTACTGGACGGCGCGGATCGCTTCCCAATCTTCCTTTCGGTAGCCGAACTCCTCGAAAGTGACCTTTTCGATCACGTTCTTTTCGAAGTCGGCGCGGTCGACTTCGGTGACCGTGAGGCCGCGTTCCTTGAACGTATCGACCAAGGCCTTCTCACGCTCGACTATGATCTTCGTGGCGCGCGCGGCTGCTTCCTGCATCACCTCGGTGAAGATCGCCTTGTCTTCGTCCGACAGTTGTGACCAGCGCGACTGCGATACGATGGTGTTGAGGTGGTCGACGATATGTCCGGTCAGGATGATGTGCTTCTGCACCTCGTAGAACTTCTTGGCGTCGATCGTCGTCAGCGGGTTTTCCTGCGCTTCCACGGTGCCCTGCTGCAAAGCGAGATAGACCTCGGCGAATGCGATCGGCGCGGTGTTGGCGCCGCAGGCGCGCGGCATTGCGAGGTAGGCCGGCACGTCAGGCACGCGGATTTTCAAGCCTTGCATGTCGGCGCATTTCTCGATCGGCCGGTTGGAGGTCGTGTGGCGCGTGCCGTAGTAGGTGGTCGCCGTGATGTGATGGCCGGATGCTTCTTCGTAGCCGCCGGTCAGTTCCTTGTATTTATCGGTCTTGGTGTAGGCGAGCAGATGGTCGGCGTCGCGGAAGATGAAGGGGAAATAGGTCACGCCGATCGGCGGGAACTCGCGCGCGGCGAAGCTCGATCCGGAGATAATGACGTCGACCGTGCCGAGGGTCAGCCCCTGGTTGATGTCGGATTCCTTGCCGAGCTGCGAAGCCGGAAAGACGTCGATTTTGTAGCGGCCGTCGGTGCGTTTTGCGATTTCTTCCGCCGCCCACACCGATTCCGTATGGAAGGGTTCGGAAGTTTCGTAGACATGGGCCCATTTCAGAGCCGTCTGCGCCGAGGCCGAAGCGATGGGCACGGCGAGTGCGGCGATCGTGCCGAAAAGAACTGCGTATTTCCTCAACATCGTATTCCTCCCTGTGATGGATTGATTGCTCCGGCCAGATGTCCTCCCGGCCGGCCGACTTCTACTCCGTGACCTCCCTGGCCACGGATCTCTCACCGAAATTGCGTGAGAATCTCAATTGCGACAGCCGCAAATGCTCCTGCATGGCGGCCTTTGCCCGTTCGGGGTCGCGTGCAGCGATCGCGTCGCGCACCGCGCGATGCTCCTCCGCGGCAGCCTGCCAGGACTCCCTGTTTTCGAAATAGCTCGACAGGAGTTCGAAGTAAGGGTTCATGCGCTGGTCGAACAATTCGCCGATGAAGCGCGCTAGGACGGCATTTCCGAGAATGCCGGCCACGGTCGTATGGAATTCGCGGTCGAGGGCAATTGTCACTTTGGTCGGATGACTCGTATCTTCCATCCGGCGCAACACATCGTCCAGCAGTTCGAGATCGGCCGGCTGGACGTGGAGAGCGGCTTCGGCCGCGATTGCCCCTTCGATGAATTCGCGCGCACGCAACAGCTCGAACGGTCCTTCGTCCGTTTCTGCTACCAATGCGGCGGCGCGTGGAGGTTCGGTGACGTAAATGCCGGAGCCGACGCGAATGCGTATTCGCCCCTCGACCTCCAGCGCGATCAGCGCCTCACGGACGGTCGGGCGAGAGATGCCAAGCTGGTCGGCGAGTTCGCGCTCCGTCGGCAGGCGGTCGCCGACGGCGAACTCTCCCGACTCGATCAGCTGCCTGAGCTGATCGGCGATCTGCCGGTAAAGCCGACGTGGTTCAACCGCCTGGATCGGCATTGCCGAAGTTCCTCCCATGCGTCATCGAGCAGTGGTAAATTGGTCTGACCGATTTACGCAACGTGCTTCGGAAAATTCGAGAAGTCAAGGAGCAGATGATGAAGTGAGCCGGTATTCCCTCGGAGGAGGGACCGCCGGCGCCGCTTTGGCGTGGCGATTGCAGGAAAATATCGATACGAGGGGTGGTGCAAATGCCGGGCAAAGGGTCAGATTGAGCGCATGAACCACGATTCCTACGACAATTCCTACATTTCCGGCATCCTGAACTCGGTGAAGACGATCGCGATCGTCGGCGCTTCGGCCAACGACGTGCGGCCGAGCTTTTTCGTCTTGAAATACCTTCTCGCCAAGGGATTCTCTGTGTTCCCCGTCAATCCGGGTCAGGCCGGGAAGGAGATCCTCGGCCGCATGACTTACGCAAAACTTGCCGATATCCCGGAACCGATCGACATGGTAGACATCTTCCGGCCGTCCAGCGCGGTGCCGGCCATCGTCGATGAAGCCCTGTTGCTCGATCCGCTGCCGAAGGTGATCTGGATGCAACTGACCATCCGCCATGACGAGGCGGCGGCCAAGGCCGAAGCCGCGGGCATCAAGGTGGTGATGAACCGCTGCCCGAAGATCGAATATGCGCGGCTTGCCGGCGAGATCGGTTGGAACGGCGTCAATTCCGGCGTGCTGTCGTCGAAGAAGCCGATCATGCGTTCGGGATTCCAGAGTTTCGGCGTCCGCCAGAAATAGCGTTTCCGCAAATCCATTCCGCCGATCGCGGATTTCCGCGTCCTGGCGATGCGCCCGGCGTCCGGCCGTGGGCATTTTGTTCTTTGCATTTCGGGTTCGGCTTCGCCAAGAATAGGCAACGGATTTCATTACGGGGTTTTGGAGGAAAGATGTCTCAGCGCATTCCGGGTTTCAACACGCTGGCGGTCCATGCCGGCGCCAAGCCTGACCCGGCGACCGGCGCGCGCGCCACACCGATCTACCAGACGACGGCGTATGTGTTCGACGATGTCGATCATGCCGCCTCGCTGTTCGGCCTGAAGGCGTTCGGCAACATCTATACCCGCATCATGAATCCGACGCAGGCGGTGCTGGAGGAGCGCGTTGCAGCACTGGAAGGTGGAACCGCGGCGCTGGCGACGGCTTCCGGCCATGCCGCTCAGTTTCTGGTGTTTCACACCATCATGCGCTCCGGTGAAAATTTCATCGCCTCGCGCAAGCTTTATGGCGGCTCGATCAACCAGTTCGGCCATGCTTTCAAGAGTTTCGGCTGGGAGGTGCGCTGGGCCGATGTCGACGACATCTCGACCTTCGAGGGCCAGATCGACGCCAAGACGCGCGGCATCTTCGTCGAGAGCCTGGCCAATCCAGGCGGCGAATTCGTCGACATCGCCGCAATCGGCGAGATCGCCCGCAAGCACGGCCTGCCGCTGATCGTCGACAACACCATGGCCACGCCCTATCTGCTGCGCCCGATCGAGCATGGCGCCGACATCGTCGTGCATTCGCTGACGAAATTCATCGGCGGCCACGGCAATTCCATGGGCGGCGTGATCGTCGACGGCGGCACGTTCGACTGGTCGAAATCCGAGAACTACCCGATGCTGTCGGACCCGCGCCCCGAATATGGCGGCGTGGTGCTGCATGAGACTTTCGGCAATTTCGCCTTCGCCATCGCCTGCCGGGTGCTGGGCCTGCGCGATCTGGGACCGGCGATCGCGCCGCTCAATGCCTTCCTGATCCTGACTGGACTGGAAACCCTGCCGCTTCGCATGCAGCGCCATTGCGACAATGCGCAGAAGGTCGCCGAATGGCTGTCGACGCAGAGTCAGGTCGCCTGGGTCTCATATCCCGGGCTTCCGGAAGACAAGAACCATGCGCTGCAGCAGAAATATTCGCCGCTCGGCGCCGGCGCGGTTTTCACCTTCGGCCTGAAGGGCGGCTATGCGGCGGGCGTCAAGCTGGTGGAAGGGCTCGAATTGTTCTCGCACCTGGCCAATATCGGCGACACCAAATCGCTGGTCATCCATCCGGCCTCGACCACGCACCGCCAGCTTTCCGACGAGCAGAAGATCGCGGCCGGCGCCGGTCCGGACGTGGTCCGGCTTTCTGTCGGCATCGAGGACGTCGAGGACATCATCGCGGATCTGGAGCAGGTATTTTCGAAGTTGGGGTGAGCCATGTATGTCTCGCATTTTCGCGCCATCGTAATAGCCGGTACCAACCCGGAGGCGGGCGCGCCCGCCGAAGGGCGGCTGATTTCGGGCGACCCGAAATTCCGCACCTGGAATGTCGAGGAGGCCGAAGGCGGCATTTACGCCGGCATGTGGGAATCGACGCCCGGCAAATGGCGGATCGAATATGACGAATGGGAGTTCTGCCATATCCTGTCCGGCGTATCGGTCGTCGCCGAAGACGGAGGCGAAGCGCGCACCGTCAGGGCAGGCGACAGCTTTGTCCTGCGCCCCGGCTTCAAGGGAACCTGGGAAGTGGTCGAGACGACGCGCAAGGAATATGTAGTCCGAGTTTGAGCTTCCGAACCGATTCCTTACCAGCGCAGTCCGGCGATTCCATCCAGGCATTCCATGTCGGTCACCCTAGCCAAGACCCGCGCGCTTCTGCGAAACGTCCTTACCAAGAACTATTCGGTGCCTGATGCACCATTCATGCCGGACCGCAACGTGGCGGCGCTCGCCGAAGCCCTGAGCGCCGCGGAATGCTATCTCGAATATGGTGCCGGCGGATCGACTGTCTTCGCGGCCAGAACCGCGGTGCGATGCATCGTCTCGGTCGAGAGCGACCGCGCCTGGCGCGACCACGTTGCGGACAAGCTGGCCGAAAGCTCTCCGGGCCATCTGCATCTGATTCACGTCGACATCGGCCCGACCAAGCGCCTGGGCTACCCGCGCTGCGGCTCATTCAGGGCAAACTTTCGCAATTATCCGCTGGCTGGCTGGCGTCGATGCGAGGAGGCAGGGCTGTCGCCGGACCTGGTGCTCATCGACGGACGCTTTCGCCTAGCATGCATTCTTGCGGCGCTGCTTCACGCAAAGCCCGGCTGCAGGATTCTGCTGGACGACTACAGATGGCGTCGTCGCTACCACCGCGTGGAAGAGTTCGCCAAGCCCGTTCGCATGATCGGGCGCATGGCGGAATTCGTGGTCGCCGCGGAGTTGCCACGCGACGAAATCCGACACGCGCTGGAAGCGGCGATCCACGATCCTCGCTGACGCTCACCATTCGCACTCCAGCCTCTCCAGCCCATGAAAATGATAGGTGTCGCGAAAGCGCGGCTCCTCCGCCAGTCTGATCCCCGGCAGGCGATCGAACAGCACCTTCAGCGAAGCCTGGAGTTCCAGCCTGGCCAGCGGCGCGCCGATGCAAAAATGGATGCCGGCGCCGAAGGACGCGTTCTTCTGGTCCGGCCGGCCGGGATCGAAGCGCGCCGGCTTAGCAAAGGCGAGGGGATCGCGATTGGCGCAGGCGAGTAGCAGGCCGATCTCTTCGCCGGGCTTCACCGTCACGCCGTCGCCCGCTTCGATCTCGCCGTAGGCATAGCGCGTGAACATGTGCAGCGGCGCATCGAAGCGCAGGCATTCTTCTACCGCCGCCGCGGTTGCTTCGGAGGTGGCGAAGAAGCGGCGCGGATCGCCGCCCTGCGCAAGGATCGCGTTCACGGCATTGCCGGTCTGGTGGACCGTCGCTTCGTGGCCGGCGTTGAGCAGCAGGATCGCCGACGACACCAGCTCGTCTTCGCTGAGTTTCTGGCCGTCTTCATGCGCCGAGATCAGCAGGCTCAAAAGATCGTCGCCGGGTTTCTTGCGGCGCTCGGCGACGTAGGAGCGCAGGAAATCCGAGAAGGCTGCGGCTGCGGCATTCGCCTTCTCCTCGGTCTCGCGGGTCCGCCCGTGCATATACATGGCCACCATATCGTGTGACCAGTCGAGCAGTTGCGGCCCCATCTCGACCGGCACGCCAAGCATTTCGGCGATGATGGTGATAGGCAGCGGCGCGGCATAGGCCGGTAGCAGATCGACTTGGCCGTCCCCCTCAAACCGGTCGACCAGTTCGTTTGCCAGGCTTTCGATGCGCGGCCGGAACCGCTCGACCTGACGCGAGACGAAAGCGCGGTTGACCAGCGTCCGGAGGCGCGTATGCACTGGCGGCTCGAGTTCCAGCATGGAGTTGGCCTCTACCGCATCGAATGCGGCAAGGTGGCCTCGGTCGCCGGACGCAGCGGCGCCGGTCATGTAGCCGCCCGGGAATTCGCGGCCGAAGCGGCGGTCGCGCAAAAGCCGGCTGACATCGTCATAGCCGCCAAAACACCAGAAGCCGTAATCCTCCCAGAAGAAGGTGCGCGAGGTTTTATGCAGCCAGGCGTAGGTCTCGTAGGGGTTCTGCACGAAACCCGGCTCGTGCGGATCGAGCCTCAGCCGACGCGTAGTGGGGTCGAAGTCGAGATAGGGCGGCGCAGCAGAACTCGGGGTCATGCAGAACTTCTATCAATACCGCCGGTCGGAGCACCAGATGCTTCGCTCGAAATAGACATGGCAAATGAGCGCGCTACTTCTGCCGGAAAACCGCATTAGGCGCTGCATGACCGTCTATCTCCTCCTCGCGGCCTCCGGCTTCATCGCCTGGACAATCTCGACCATCGGCGGAGGAGGCGGGGCGATGCTCCTGGTGCCGCTGGTCGGCTTCGTCGCCGGGGCGCAGGCGGTTGCGCCCGTGACGACGCTCGCGACGCTGATTGCTGGCAGCGGGCGCGCATTCGTATTCAGGCGTGACATCGAATGGCGCGTGGTCGGCTGGGCGCTTCCGGGCGCCGCCATTGGCGGCCTGCTCGGCGCAACCGCATTCTCGTCGACCCCGGCCGAATGGCTTCAGATCGTCGTCGGGCTGTTCCTGATCTCCACCGTCTTTCAATATCGGCTGGGCGCCAGGAAGCAGACGTTCGAGGTTTCTCTCTGGTGGTTCTTTCCAGCCGAACTGCTGGTTGGCTTCCTGTCCGGCCTGATCGGAGCCATGGGGCCGGTCATGAACAATTTGTATCTCAACGCCGGGATAGTGAAGGAGCGCATGGTCGGCACCAAGACCGCGGTGTCGCTGCCGATGCACATAGTTCAGCTAGGCACCTATTCGGCCCTCGGCTCGATGAACGGCAAGCTCTTCCTGTTTGGAGCGGCGGCGGGTGTGGGCGCGCTGGCGTCAAATTGGCTGGCCAGACGATTCCTCCGTGAGATGCGTGCGCGCGATTTCCGCGCCATTGTCGTCGGCTTCATGGCGCTGAGCGGCGCCGTGATGATGTGGGGACAACGCGATACGATTATCGGCATTTTCTGAGCCTGCGATCCAAGTGCTTGTAAGTCACAGATATCTCGTCTCGGCCGGCGGATTCTGCCAATTGTTGTGCCGTCCGTCTGAATAGCGGACAGGGGCAGCGGCAAGTTCCGAAGGCTCGACATGATCAAGCGTGGCTATAAACACGCCGATGAAGTCTCCGCCCATGTAGTCGGCGCTGCCGGTCGCATGGGTCATGACGCCACACTCGGCGCAGAAGTGCTTCAAGGGCGCCAGAGGATGCTTGTGGTAGGATTTGACCGCATCAGCGCCTGTCAGCAGCCGGAAGGCGGCGGGCTTCACGAAGGCTTTCCACGCCCGCGTTTTCATGCAGAACGTGCAGTTGCATTTGCCGGTGCCCTGCGACAGGTCGATATCCGCCTCGTAAGAAATCGAGCCGCAGTGGCAACTCCCTCTATAGGTTGTCAGGGTCACGATGTTTCTCCCGCAGCACGCAGGCCCGTATGTTCACCGCCAAGGCATGTTGCATCGGGGGCTTTTGTATCTGCAAAGCGCCCGCATCCGGCCCATCCGCGTCCTGCTCCGCCGGGCAAAGCTTTGTTAACCCTAATAATGTGTAATCGCCGCATTGAGGGCTGGGGTTGGGAAGTCGTGGCAAAATCCGGTCAGGCGGCGGTTTTCGGCAGGCGCAAGGAACCGCACACGATCATCATCGCGCGCGGCGACGAGATCAGGCATTTCACCGTCCGTCCGTGGATCGCGGCCTTCCTCGGCTCAGCGGCCGCGGCGGTCGCCGTCGGCTACCTGCTCGCCACATCCTACCTCGTGCTTCGCGACGATCTGATCGGCGCGGCCACCGCCCGTCAGGCGCGCATGCAGCAGGCCTATGAGGACCGCATCTCGGCGCTGCGCGCGCAGGTCGACCGCATCACCAGCCGCCAGCTGCTCGACCAGCAATTGATGGAAACCAAGGTCAGCGAGCTTCTCCACCGCCAGTCGCAGCTGACCCAGCGCCACGGCCGGCTGGAGCCCATTCTGGGCCGCGCCACCGCCGCGCCGCAGCTGCCTGCCACGGTCCCGGCGCCCGCCGCCAAGCCTGAGATCCGCGCGGGCCTGACAGCGGGCGAGAGCCCCTTCGAACGCGCCGGCATGGCCCCGGCCGCCGCGCAGCCCTTCTCTTTCTGGTCGACCCGCAACGCCTCGCGGCCCGACGAGACGTCCGCCGACCAGGCCGACCGGCTGTTTATCGCCATCAACCAGTCGCTGCGCTCGATCGAGACCGAGCAGCTCGCCCGCATCACCACGCTCGCCGACAGCGCCTACCAGACCGCGGATGCGATTTCGGACGCGCTGGAATCGGCCGGGCTGCCGGTCGACGGCGATTTCGGCAAGGACGGCGTCGGCGGGCCGCTGGTCGCGCTCGGCAATCCCGCAGGCTTCGAGACCAGGGTTCAGGAGCTCGACGAGGCGCTCGACCTGCTCGAGCGCATGAAGAAGGAAGCGCAGCGCCTGCCCATCGCCAATCCAGCGCCGGGCCGCGCCATCTCCAGCACGTTCGGCGTGCGCAAGGATCCCCTGCTCGGCACGCCTGCGCATCATTCGGGCATGGATTTTCGCGCTCCGGTCGGCGCGCCGGCCCGGGCGAGCGCCGCCGGCACCGTCGTCAAGGCCGGCTGGAACGGCGGCTACGGCCGCATGGTCGAGATCGAGCACAGTGGCGGCTTCACCACGCGCTACGCGCATCTGAGCAAGATCGGCGTGAAGGAAGGCCAGGCGGTCAGCCGCGGCCAGGAGATCGGCAAGGTTGGCAGCAGCGGCCGCTCGACCGGCCCGCATCTCCACTATGAAATCCGCCGCGATGGCGAGGCGATCGACCCGCTGCGTTTCCTGAAAGCCGGCAGGAAGGTCAGCAACTATCTCTGAGCGGCGAACGGCGGCCTTGAGTTTGTCCTCAACGATTGCTTTGGCTGCCGGCCAACCCGGTTTCGCGCAGCGGAGCCGTTGCTAGTCCAGCCACCCTTGCCGGCTCATTGTCCGGGCAGCGGCGGCAGCGCTATGCCGTAGCAATAGCCGGCTTCGTCCATCCTGGTGTTGCACGGCCTGCCGGCCATCCCCGCCGATGGCGGCGACTGGCAGCCGGAAATGGCGATTGTGGCGGTGAGAAGCGTCCAGACAAGCACGCGTGGCATAGTTGCTGCTCCCTCAATAGCAGCCAATTCGTACCATGAGCGGAGACATCTTTACAGCCTCGCTGAAACCGGGGATTGAGCGAGGCGCCGTGAAACACGTGCCCGCACGGAGCGCTACAGTGCGCTGCCAGCAATCTGCGCAGGCCCCGGAAAACGATGGAGAGGATGGTGGGCGATGACGGGCTCGAACCGCCGACATCTTCGGTGTAAACGAAGCGCTCTACCAACTGAGCTAATCGCCCGACGCGTGGCGGACGTTTAAGCGGTTCGCCCTGTCTCCGCAAGGTCAAATCGCGCCGCAGCCGGCTGCCGGCTAGGTGTGCTGAGATTCAGGTCAGGCCGAGTCGAAAATGGTGGATTTCGAGAACCGGAGCGGAGCGA
>NZ_JAAKZF010000290.1 GCF_011045125.1 Allomesorhizobium camelthorni
TATTCTGCCCCTGATGATAGCGACTTCAACATTAGCCGTTTTGTTGGGCTACTGGAGACGATCCAACACTCAGGCGCCAGAACCAGGCATTGCGTCGCTCGCATGGTGCTTTATCGGATGGGCCTGTTGTTAGGCAAGCGTCACTCTCCAAATCCAACCTGTTTTCGCGTCATCGCCGCGACGGCAGCGCAGGGATCCGTGCTGTCAACTTGGTGGATTGTCGCGATCGTCGAGATCGCGCCGTTCTTCGATGATAACCCGCGCTTTAAAGACAGCGGCCTGTGCGCGAGGCTGCCAACGCTGGAAGTCATGCAGGGAAAGACCCATTGGTCGTGCCGGCTCCCCCAGAAAGCTCAAGCAGCGACCCGAACATGTCCGCCTTGCGCTGAACTGTCTCATCGAAGTGTGCGGGGACTGCGATCCCTAGGCCGCTGTAAGGCGAAACGTCCCCGGCCCAGACGCGGCTTCGAGCGTTTCAGCTTCAAAGCAGCGCTGTCGGAAGATCGGCAGGGGATAGGTCGTTTCGATCATGAACTTGGGCATGGCTTGCTCCTGGTTGAGAATGGAGGATCGACTGCATGGTCGCCCAAATGAAAAAATGACTGAGGCGACATGTCAGGACACAGTGGGATTGAACTGCGCGTCGTTCAGCCATATCTTACGGTCGTCTTACGTCTTTGAGGCTCGACCAATGGACAACGCACAGAAGGTTACCATCACCGTTTCCACGAAGGGACAGGTCATCCTGCCCAGCGCCATCCGCCATCGGCGTGATTGGAGCGCGGGAACACGGCTCCTTGTCGAGGAGACAGCTGAGGGTGTACTGCTGAAACCGGCTCCGGTCTTCGCCGAGACGCGGC
>NZ_JAAKZF010000291.1 GCF_011045125.1 Allomesorhizobium camelthorni
TCTGGCGACGCCGGGCTTCGGCGGCCTGGCGCTGATCGTTCTGGGCCTGGCGATCGGCGGCGGCGTCGGCGCGATCACCGCGCGGCGCATCCCGATGACCTCGATGCCGCAGCTCGTCGCGGCGTTCCACTCGCTGGTCGGCTTGGCAGCCGTCATGGTTGCCGCCGCCGCTATGTATGCGCCGACCAGCTTCGACATCGGCGCCGTCGGCGACATCCACAGCCAGGCGCTGGTCGAGATGAGCCTCGGCGTCGCCATTGGCGCCATCACCTTTACCGGCTCGGTCATCGCCTTCCTGAAGCTCGACGGCCGCATGTCGGGCAAGCCGATCATGCTGCCCGGCCGCCATGCCATCAACGCCGCGCTCGGCGCTGCACTTGTGGTGCTGATCGTGCTGCTCGTCACCAGCGAAAGCCTCGCCGTCTTCTGGCTGATCGTCGCTGTCTCGCTGGTGCTCGGCGTGCTCTTGATCGTGCCGATCGGCGGCGCCGACATGCCGGTCGTGGTGTCGATGCTCAACTCCTATTCCGGCTGGGCCGCGGCAGCGCTCGGCTTCACGCTCGGCAATCTGGCGCTGATCATCACCGGCGCGCTGGTCGGCTCCTCGGGCGCGATCCTGTCCTACATCATGTGCAAGGGCATGAACCGCTCCTTCATCTCGGTCATCCTCGGCGGCTTCGGCGGCGAGACCTCCGCTGTCGCCGATGACGGCATCGAGCGCACGGTCAAGCAGGGCTCGGCCGACGACGCCGCCTATCTGATGATGAACGCGCAGAAGGTGATCATCGTGCCGGGCTACGGCATGGCGGTGGCGCAGGCGCAGCACGCGCTGCGCGAGATGGCCGACAAGCTC
>NZ_JAAKZF010000292.1 GCF_011045125.1 Allomesorhizobium camelthorni
GCTGGCGACGCCGGGCTTCGGCGGCCTGGCGCTGATCGTGCTCGGTCTGGCGATCGGCGGCGGCGTCGGCGCGGTCACCGCGCGGCGCATCCCGATGACCTCGATGCCGCAGCTCGTCGCGGCGTTCCACTCGCTGGTCGGCCTCGCCGCCGTCATGGTTGCCGCCGCCGCCATGTATGCGCCGACGAGCTTCGACATCGGCGCCGTCGGCGACATCCACAGCCAGGCGCTGGTCGAGATGAGCCTCGGCGTCGCCATCGGCGCCATCACCTTTACCGGCTCGGTCATCGCCTTCCTGAAGCTCGACGGCCGCATGTCGGGCAAGCCGATCATGCTGCGTGGCCGCCACGCCATCAACGCCGCGCTCGGCATCGCACTGGTGGTGCTGATCGTGCTCCTCGTCACCAGCGAAAGCCTCGCCGTCTTCTGGCTGATCGTCGCTGTCTCGCTGGTGCTCGGCGTGCTCTTGATCGTGCCGATCGGCGGCGCCGACATGCCGGTCGTGGTGTCGATGCTCAATTCCTACTCCGGCTGGGCCGCGGCAGCGCTCGGCTTCACGCTCGGCAATCTGGCGCTGATCATCACCGGCGCGCTGGTCGGCTCGTCGGGCGCGATCCTGTCCTACATCATGTGCAAGGGCATGAACCGCTCCTTCATCTCGGTCATCCTCGGCGGCTTCGGCGGCGAGACCTCGGCGGCCGCGGACGACGGCGTCGAGCGCACGGTCAAGCAGGGCTCGGCGGACGACGCCGCCTATCTGATGATGAACGCGCAGAAGGTGATCATCGTGCCGGGCTACGGCATGGCGGTGGCGCAGGCGCAGCACGCGCTGCGCGAGATGGCCGACAAGCTG
>NZ_JAAKZF010000293.1 GCF_011045125.1 Allomesorhizobium camelthorni
GGCAAGCGCCACTGGTGGACGATCCGCTGGCACCTTATAGTGGCGGGCAGGCAGATGATGGTAAACGGGATCGCTTTCCGAGGTCCTGTTCGTACCCGAGCCGTTTCGAAGCGAAAACAAGGAAGCAATCGAGCAGCGCAGTGCGCACTGAATCCTATGCGAGGCCCAGCTTGTTTTTCAGTTCGGCGTTTTCCTTACGCAAGTGCTCAGCGAGCATCTTCTTGAGGCGCTTGTTCTCTTCCTCAAGCGCGAGCAGATCCTTCAGGTCGTCGCTTTCGGATGCAGGTGCTGCCGCCTTTTTCCACTGATAATAAGTCTGTTCCGATATTCCGGCCTGACCTACCGCGTTCTTGATCGTAGCACCGCCGACGATCGTTTTCTCGATCTGTGACAGCTTGTGGGCACGCTCTTTTTCGGAATAGGTCTTCCGAGGGGCTCGCGTTGCTGGAGCGGGAGCTTCAGCCGCCTTGGGCGACTGCCTGGAGCGCTTGCTCACGGCCGGTTGTGTAGCCTCTGCCTTGGCCCTCCTGGATCGCGCGGCCTTCTTCTTTGGCTCAGGTGTCGCCGGTTTGGCAGGCGCTTCTGTCGTGATCTGTGTCGATTCAGTTTCCTGAGGACCGGCCATGTGTTGCTCCGCTCGCGGGTTGTGCTGAGCTTCAGCATCAACAACTGTAACGTTAGAGTCAACAAGCTGGCCATCTGGCGACTGGTGCACTTCTTTCCTTGCTTCGGCTGCAATCGCCGATAGGTCTATGTCGCCCCAGATCGAATGAGCGGGTTTCCGAGCGCCGCGCTTCTGCTTGACCTCCACAACGAACGGTCGTGTCTGCTGCCTCATA
>NZ_JAAKZF010000294.1 GCF_011045125.1 Allomesorhizobium camelthorni
CGTCGCTTGCTCCCGGGCGGTCTCATCCATATAGCTCGGCGCAACAGAGGAATCGCCAGACGTTCAATCGTCGTCAGCCGCGACTTCCTGTGCAATTCGTGTCCAACAAGGAAGAAACTATGAAGCGGCAGACCCGACCGTTCACTGTGGAGATCAAACAGAAGCGCAGTTATCAAAAACGGGGTCGTTCCATCTGGAGCGATGTCGATCTCTCCGTAGCTATGGCCGAGACAACAAGGGAGCTCAAAGAGATGGAGCTGCCGCATCGTCAACTTGTTGACTCCAAGATCGTAGCCCTTGATGCTGCACACATGCACAAACCGCGAGCGGAGCACCTCATGGCAGATCCCCTGGAAGCTAAGTCAGTAGAAACTGCAACCGAACCGGCAGCCAAAGTGGAGACGCCTGAAACGAAGAAGAAAGCCCCACGGTCGCGGAAGGCGAAGGCTGAGCCTAGGCCGCCTGCTCGGAGGAATGGCGCCCATACGGCGTCTCAGGCGGAGGAAGCACCAGCAGCGGCGGCGCGGACTGGGCGGAAGATCTACTCTGAAAAGGAGCGCGCCCAGAAGCGAGCCCAAATCGAGAAGTCAATCAGTGGCGGCGCCACCCTCAAGAGCGCCGTAAAGCAGGCCGGCATATCGGAACAGACCTACTATCAATGGAAGAAGGCTGCGGCGCCTGCATCGGATGGTGACGATCTGAAGGATCTGGTCGCGCTCGAGGAAGAAAACAAGCGACTGAAGAGCCTGCTCGCGGAACGCCTGCGCAAGGACAACGCGGAACTGAAGAGGAAGCTGGGGCTGCAATAACGCTGAAAGTCCGCTGAATCGCAGATCGA
>NZ_JAAKZF010000295.1 GCF_011045125.1 Allomesorhizobium camelthorni
CTTGGCGATCGCAACTTCCTCGATACCCGCAGTCACGACGAAGCCACCGACATAGTCGGGCTTGCCGCTCTCGACCGGCGCGACGAAATCCGACAGCGCCACGTTCGGCTTGCCGTCGCGTTTGGTTAGTTGCTGGCGCAGCGTGAAGAAGGTCGCGAGTTCCTGCGCACGTGTCTCATCCGTGAACAGGCGGATGTCGTCGCCGACAGCATTGGCCGGCCACAAGCCAATGACGGCCTTCGGAGCGAACCATTTCTCGTCGATGATCTTCCTCAGCATCGCCTGCGCGTCCTCGAAGAGTTGGCACGCGGCCGGGCCCTGCTTCTCGTCCTCAAGGAGTTTGGGGTAGCGGCCTTTCAGCTCCCACGTCTGGAAGAAGGGCGTCCAGTCGAAATAGTGGGCAAGCTCGTCCAGATCCCAGTCCGCGAACACCCTGGTGCCGAGGAATGATGGTTTTGGCGGCTCGTAGTTCGCCCAATCGATCTTGTGGGCGTTGGCGCGAGCCCTGGCGAGCGGCAGCCGCAGCTTGTCGGCCTGTGAACGGTGATGCGCTTCGGTGACCTTTTTGTACTCGGCGCGCAAGGTCTCGATGTAGCCGTTCTTTGCATCTTTCGAGAGCAAGGCCGATACGACGCCGACGGCGCGGCTGGCGTCGTTCACATGGACGGCCTGACCCCTGGCATAGCGCGGATGGATCTTCACCGCCGTATGCACGCGACTTGTGGTGGCGCCGCCGATCAGCAGCGGTATGTCGAACCCCTCGCGCTCCATCTCGGAAGCGACATGCACCATCTCGTCGAGCGACGGCGTGATGAGGCCGGACAGGCCGACGATA
>NZ_JAAKZF010000296.1 GCF_011045125.1 Allomesorhizobium camelthorni
CATCATCGGCCTGTCCGGCCTCATCACGCCGTCGCTTGACGAGATGGTGCATGTCGCTTCCGAGATGGAGCGCGAGGGGTTCGACATACCGCTGCTGATCGGCGGCGCCACCACCAGTCGCGTGCATACGGCGGTGAAGATCCATCCGCGCTATGCCAGGGGTCAGGCCGTCTATGTGAACGACGCCAGCCGCGCCGTCGGCGTTGTATCAGCCTTGCTCTCTAAAGATGCAAAGAACGGCTACATCGAGACCGTGCGCGCCGAGTTCAAAAAGGTCACGGAAGCGCACCACCGTTCGGAGGCCGACAAGCTGCGGCTGCCGCTCGCCAGGGCTCGCGCCAACGCTCACAAGATCGATTGGGCGAACTGCGAGCCGCCGAAACCATCCTTCTTCGGCACCAGGGTGTTCGAGGACTTGGATATGGAGGAGCTTGCCCGCTACATTGACTGGACGCCCTTCTTCCAGACGTGGGAGCTGAAAGGCCGCTACCCCAAAATCCTTGAGGACGAGACGCAGGGCCCGGCCGCGCGCCAACTCTTCGAGGATGCGCAAGCGATGCTGAAGAAGATCATCGACGAGAAATGGTTCGCGCCGAAGGCCGTCATTGGCTTCTGGCCGGCCAATGCCGTCGGCGACGACATACGCCTGTTCACGGATGAAACACGTGCGCAGGAACTCGCGACCCTCTTCACGCTGCGCCAGCAACTAACCAAACGCGACGGCAAGCCGAACGTCGCGCTGTCGGATTTCGTCGCGCCGGTCGAGAGCGGCAAGCCCGACTATGTCGGTGGCTTCGTCGTGACTGCGGGTATCGAGGAAGTTGCGATCGCCAAA
>NZ_JAAKZF010000297.1 GCF_011045125.1 Allomesorhizobium camelthorni
TATCAAATATGAGGAGGTCTACCTGCATGCCTATACCAGCGTGCCGGAGGCCCGCACAGCGATCGCCCGGTATCTGATCTTTTACAATCCTGTTTCATAACACCCATCTCTCTATGTCGTTGAAGTGAATAGGTTTTGCTGATCGGGATGCGATCCCGTGGGGTATTTTTGGTTCTGCCGCGCGCGGTGAACGATCTGCTGAGCATCCGGTTTTCCAAGCTCTGATCGTCTGAAGATCCACGGCCCATCCGGCAAAGGATGAAGGCCTTCGATCTTTCCTGCTTCGGCGGCAAGCCTGAGCGTCTTCGGCGTGATGCCGAGCAGGCGAGCTGCCTTGTTCAGATTGAGCCATGGTTCGATGCCGTCCGCCGCCGGTCGGAAGACCGGGATCTTGCGATACGATCGAAGCGCGGTGACCCGCTCACGTGTCCATCGATTGCCGTTGCCGGTCACCAGACCGTTGCGGTTGAGAATGCCGGCAATCACGTCATCACTGGCGATGAGGATCAGTTGGCGAACCGCCGTGACGATGTCGCCGGGAGTGGCATTGCGCTGCCCACGACGCCGCTTCGGCAGACGCAGTTCGGTATGGACACCCCCAATCCAATGGATCAGCAGCACGATCTCGGATGCCGCATCGTCGATATCGGCGACCACCTCATGGATGACGGTCCGCACGATGCGCTTCTTGAGCCTTGCGTCTGTCGTCGGCGCCGCCCACACAGCCTTGAGATCGGCGACGAGCGCGGTGAGGTCCGTTGCCGACAGGGGTGATGGTTCCGGCGTCGTGGCATCATGCGCGGCAACCCTGCTCTCGATGTCGCCGACGCGAC
>NZ_JAAKZF010000298.1 GCF_011045125.1 Allomesorhizobium camelthorni
CGGCAGATGCAGAAGGCTGGCCAAGGACTGGGAGAAATCCATCGCTTCCGCCGAGGCATGGGTCTTCATCGCCCACATCCGCCTCCTCACCCGCAGGCTCGCAAGAGCTTGATATCAAGCCATTCTTTTTGATTCAGACACTGAGGCTCTGTGCCGGCCAGCCGGCTTAACCCTCGTACCGTTGCATATCGGATGACGGGCCGCCCTCAGGCCCAGCAATCATAGGGACTAGAACGTCGCGCACGTTGTGCGGACCGTGTGAGGCAGAAGACCCGGAATGGCGCCGCCACCGGTAGATGCCATAGCGCTGGATGATTAGACGCCAAGCCTCGTAAAAGGTGTTTTGATCGTAGAAGGCTTCCTTGCTCATCGTCTTCACGGTTTATCCGCCAGGAGCCGCTTCAGCTATGCGTTCTCGTCTTCAAGCGTCTTCAGCCGCTTCGCCTCCGAAACGTCCAGGCCGCCATACTTCGCTTTCGATCCGTAGATGCTGGCGTCGCCGACGCCGTGCTTGCGGCACAGAGCGGCAACCGAAACACCGGTCTCGTGCTTCTTCAATGTCCCGATGATCTCCTCTTCAGTGAAACGGCTGCGCTTCGTTCTCTGGTCCTCTTGCTGGGCCGGAGCCAACTTCAGACCGGATTATGCAAAAGGGACAATGTCAAACCGTTTGATGTTCAAAACCTCTTCCAAGCCTCGTACTTGTTGCGCCACAGCACCCAGAGTGACACCCAGCTCGTCCGAGGCAACCCGGAAATTGAGATGGCGCGCTACGCTCTCGAACATGCGTAGTGAGTTTAACGTAACGCCAAACCACGAT
>NZ_JAAKZF010000299.1 GCF_011045125.1 Allomesorhizobium camelthorni
GGCGCTTCTTTCTCGTTCCGATCGAGGGAAGCTACGGAAGAAAGCCACCTCTCGCGACCTTCCCTTGTCGCGAAAACTCCCGATCAAAGCGACGGTTTTGCAACTGACTTTTGCACAGTCGCAGAACTCAACTTTTGCGACAACATCTCCTGCTTCCCGCTTTCCTGCTGATGTCGAGCCCAGACGCGCTTCACCTGCGCTTCGCTGCAGCCGGTCAGCTTCGCCGTCCTGCTGATACTGTTGCCGCCAGACCGCAAGACAATAATGCGTTCGTGTGTCACCAGGTCAGCTTGGCGACCGGCATATTTCCCGCCCGCCTTTGCCAATTCGATGCCTTGCCTCTGGCGTTCGCGGCGATCCTCGAAGTCGTCTCGAGCCATTTGCAGGGCGAGCTTCAGCAACATTTCCTGAATGGACTCGAGCACGATCTTGGCAACGCCGTCAGCGCTGGCCGCGATGTCGCTAAGATCCACCACACCAGGTACGGCAAGACGAGCACCCTTATTGCGAATTGTTTCGATCAGCTTTTCAGCTTCAGGCAAAGGCAGACGACTGATGCGGTCTATCTTCTCCGCAACGACAACCTCCCCCGGCTGAAGGTCCGCGATTAGACGAAGCAGTTCCGGCCGGTCGGCGCGAGCGCCGGATGCCTTCTCGCGGTAGACGCCGGCGATGTAGTACCCGGCGTCCCTCGCCTCAGCGATGATCGATTCCTGGCGATCGAGATCCTGCCCTTGCGTACTGACCCGCAGATAAACACGAGCAACGCGCATATCCCCCTCCTGCTCGGCTCATTTAGATATAC